>JBFYSP010000029.1:0-3716 GCA_041301395.1 Anaerolineae bacterium | reverse complement strand
GATTATTTGGAGGCTTTTTCCAAGGCCTGGGCGGTCTCGTCCAGGGCAGCGGCGGCGCCCATATCGGCCGCGCCGGCGGCGACACCCGCCACGCCTTCGGCGACCATCTCGCGCCCTAACTGGCGGGCCATTTCGGCGGCGGCCAGCTTTTCGACGCCTTGCTCGGTCAGGATTTCGGCAGTCTCGGCCAGCTCGACAGCCTGGTCGGCGGCTGCGGCCGATACGGCCAGGCGGGCCACGCCTTCGGCCATCTCGTTCTCGCCCAGTGCGCCCATCGTCTTACCGGCGGAGGCCAGCGCCTGCGAAAGCCCGCGGCTGCTGCCGGCACGCAGGATCGAGTCGACGGCCATCTCCTGCAGGCGCTCGCCGCGGTCATCCAGCAGGGCCGAGAGCACCGGCAGCTGCAGGCGCTCGAGCACGTCGCTGATAGTCTCCAGCTCGCCGGACAGGCGCGCCAGCTCCAGCCCTTTCTCGAAGTCGGCGATGCCCATCAGCCCGACGATGGCGCTCATCACGTCCACATCCTGGGAAGCGGCCAGCATCTCGGCGCCCTGGGAAAGATCGGCCAGGCCGGCTTCACCCACAGCCTGGCTCACCCGGGCAGTGCGCTCGGACATCAATTCGGCGCTCTGGGCGGCGGTCAGGTCGCTGGCGCCTTCCGCCAGGTTGGCGGCGCCTTCGCGGATGAGCAGGCGGGCGGTTTCCAGGTCATCGACGCCCTGGGCGGCGGTCTCCGCACCCGCCAGACCGGTTACGACGGCGGCGGCTTCGGCGGTCACAGCAGCTTCCGCCAGTTTCTTCTTGCTTACGGTTGTCTTTTTGGTGGGTTTGGCAGTCGTCATACGTTGCTCCTTGGTAGAATTTTCACCACAGATGGACACGGATGGACACAGAGATCCATTTTGATAATTATTTCCATAGAGTCTATCACAAGGGGGGAAGAGACGGAAGACCGTCCTGTGGGAGTGCACCACGGGATTCCAGACGGCAGACCGATGACCGCAGACCGATGACCGACGACCGTTCGTCTGGTCACGATGCTCTGCGTCGTGACCAGGGGTCGGGGCAGGTCGTGGTCGGGGCAGGTCTCCCCCGTCTTTAACCGGGATTCCAGACCTGCCCCTACGCGTCAGACGAACCATCCACGAATGCGGCACGAATACACGAATGCTCGCGGATCCGCAAGAGCTCATGCGTGCATTCGTGCAAAATTCGTGGATGGCCTTCCTTCGCTTACTTGAAAAAGATCTTGAAGGTCTCGTCGTCCTCTTCGCCATCCAGGCTAGTCACCCAGCGCAGGGTCAGCTCGCCGGCGGACGGGTTTTCCACGGTCACATTCCACAGGCGGATCGAGTTGGCCTTGGTGGCCTCGTGGATGGTGTCTATGGAGCCGAAGGCGGCCAGGTCGACCGGGATGCCGTTGATGTACAGCTCGCTGGATAATTTCTCCCAGTTGGCATCCAGGGTCTCGGGGGTGAAACCATAGGCGCCAGGGCCGATGTTCAGGCTGGTGCCGGCCGGCGCGTTGCAATCCCCAGTTTCTGGGCAGTAGCCGCTGGTCACCAGGAACTTGTCTGCCCTGGCAGTGGAGATCAGGTAGCCGGCGACTTTATCGCCCGGCTGAACCGTCTCGCCGGCGGTGGTCTCACCCGTTTGGCTGGATTCGCCCGCTTCGGATGCATTGCAGGCGGCCAACAACACCCCGGCTGCCAGCAGGACTAGCAGAGCGATGAGGTTCCGTAGATGGATCATGGTTTTCCTCCTGTCCATATTCACTTATTAAACTGGCAGGCATAGGTGCCGAAGGAGCGTGCCGCAGTAATAAAATACCGGTATTTACGGTAGAGAAACCGACCCGGCCGATCTCCCCCAGTGGAGCGGCGGTTGTTTGTAACTGTTATCAATGTTTATTGTATATACAAATTGGGCGATTGTCAAGAGTACCGCAGGCCCTCATCCACCTCCAGCCTCCGCTGATGCCAATCCTTGCCTGGGAAGCCGCTCAAGAACAAACGCCAGCCGCTCTTCCGGCGGCATCACTGGGACCCTGACTACATCGTATCCCAGGGCAATGTAATCCCGGGTTTGCCACTCATCGAGATAAGAGGCAACCGTAGCCAGCTCCTTGGCCCGCTCGTGATCCGCACAAAAAGAAAGCGGGGCAAGGATAAATACCGAGGCATAACGATGCTGAAAGCAATCGGGTAAAAACTCATTCGGGTCCACGCCAAAGGCCCGGCAGTAGGCCAGGCAGCATGGGACGGCCGAATCGAGGAAGAGCATCTCGTTCGCCGGTAATCCATCCTCCAGGCTCAGCTGCATGGCTTTGATCTTCCACTGCAGGGCGGGCGCATCCGAGTGCAGCGGGTGATCCTTTTTCCCGTTGGCCATCTCCTTCTCAAGGTATAGACGGGCGGCCTCCGGTACCGTCCGGAAGCCGCAGCGGGCCAGCAGACCGATGAGCGTGGATTTGCCAGAGCAAGGCCCCCCGGCAATCACATGCCAGCTGGTCTGGACCTGGTATGGCGTGGATAGCAGAGCAGGATCCAGCTCGGTTGTCCTGAAATCCGGTTGCGCGAGTTTGCTCATCTGGCGCTCCTTTCACCCCATCGGACCGGGCAGCGGTTAAGTTAATTTTACTGCGATTGGGGAGGAGAATCACTGAGAAGATGAATCACTGAGAAGATGAAAAGAGCTGAAATACTGAATACGTGCTCCTTCAGTACTTCAGCATCTTCAGTGCCACAGTGGTTCTCCTGCTTGCTGGTTACCTCCAGTGGAATATGAGTATAATCAAATTAACATGGAATTAATGCCGGCGCTGTCGCTCGGATGGCTGAACGGCTGGATCCTGCTGGTGATTGAGTTTGTGATCCAGGGTGGACTGCTGCTGATCTTTCCAAAAGATGTTGTAGCCCGCCTGTTCGACCGCTCGGCATGGAGCCCGAAACAGAAGGCTTTCACCATCATCGGCAAAGTATTTTCTCTCATTACCCTGCTGCTGATCATCCTGACACCTTTGAAGACCGGCACACCTTTATGTGCTGCCGGCCTGATTCTGTATGCTGCCGGCATCGCCGGGCTGGTGGTGGCAATGGTCAATTTCAAGGATACGCCGCTCGACCAGCCGGTGACTAAAGGGGTCTACCGCTACTCGCGCCACCCGCAGATTGTGGCGCTGACGATCATGCTGGCAGGAATTTGCCTGGCGATCGGTTCGTGGGCGGCGCTGTTGATGCTGATTATATCCAGGCTGTGGCAGCATCTTGGCATCCTGGGGGAGGAAGAAGTTTGCTTGAAAAAGTATGGCGAGCCCTATCGTGATTTCATGCAGCGAGTTCCGCGTTACCTGCTAATCAAATGAGTAAACAAGAGAAAGTGTTCACCCCGCGTGTCGTCCTCCAGATAGTCTTTTTCCTGGTCATCTGGCCGCTTATCCCGCTGCTGATCTCCCGGCAGTGGGACTGGTGGGAAGCCTGGGTGTATTTCATCGTCAGCCTCCTGGGCTTTGTGATCAGCCGCATGCTGGCGAGGCGGCGCAACCCGGACATCATTGCCGAGCGCGCCCACTCGCTGGAGAAGGAAAATACCCAGTCCTGGGATAAGAAGCTGTTCACCCTGATGGGCGTGTTCGGGTTCCTGACCCTGGTGGTCATCGGGCTGGATAAACTGTTTGGCTGGGCGCCGGATTTCAGCCTGGTGGTGGAGCTGGTGGC
>JBFYSP010000021.1:0-4162 GCA_041301395.1 Anaerolineae bacterium | reverse complement strand
TCGTCGAGCTGACCGGCCGCGACACCGACACCAACGCCCATATCCGCTCGCAGGGCTACCACGACGTGCTCGACAAGCTGCCCAACATGGAAATGGTTGCGCAGCAGACCGCTAACTGGAGCCAGACCGAAGCCCTGACCGTAATGGAGTCCATCCTGCAGGCCAATCCCGACATCAAGGGCGTGATCTGTGGTAACGACACCATGGCCCTCGGCGCCCAGGCAGCCCTGCTGGCTGCAGGCCGCTCGGATGTCATCGTGGTCGGCTTTGACGGCAGCGACGACGCCATCCAGTCGATCGCCAACGGCGAGCTGAAAGCCACCTCGCTGCAGCCCGTGGCCGAGATGGCCACCCAGGCCGCTCTGCAGGCCGATTACTACATCAAGAATGGTTCGGCCGAAAAGCCCGAGAAGCAGTCCATCGACATGGTGCTGCTGACCCCGGAGAACTACTGCTGGTACCAGACCTTTGCGCCAACCGGATCCACCGATCCGTGCGCAGTGCCTCCGACGCCAGTCCCATAATCCTCTCAACACTGGGTGGTGAGCCGCAAGCGGGTTCACCACCCAGTTTCTTCAGCAACGAGGTAAGCTCCTATGGCAAAAATCGTTGAAGTCGGCAGCTTCAATATGGACCTGGTTGTGCGCATGCCAAGGATCCCCAGGCCGGGTGAGACCTTGCTGGGAGGCGTGTTTTTTACCGCACCGGGAGGGAAAGGATCGAACCAGGCGGTAGCCGCCGCCCGGCTGGGTGGCCAGGTGACCATGATCGGCCGCGTTGGATCAGATGGCTTTGGCGAAGAGATGCTTTCCATGGCTCGCTCTGAAGGGATCGATACCCGCTTTGTAGGCGTGGATGCAGATGCAGCTACAGGGGTCGCCTTGATTACGGTCGACGCTGAGGGGCAAAACAACATCGCAGTCGCTTCCGGCGCCAACATGACTCTCACCGTCCAGGAAGTCGCATCGGCCTGGGAGCAGCTGGAAGCAGTGGATGTACTGGTGATGCCGCTGGAAACTCCCATGGAGACCATCGTCACGGCCGCCAGGCTGGCGCACAATGTGGGGGTACGTGTGGTGCTGAACCCGGCGCCTGCCCAGATCCTGTCTGAAAATCTGCTGCTCCTGGTGGATGTGCTGATCCCAAATGAATTTGAAGCGGCGATCATGACCGGGATAGAAATACACAGCCGGGCAGATGCACGTACTGCCGCTGAAAAGCTGATCTCGCTGGGAGCCGGCCACGTGATCCTGACCCTGGGCAGCCAGGGAGCATTGATTGCCGAGGCGGACGAGTCTGGTATCCGCTACGCCGAGATACCTGCATACCCTGTCCATGCCGTGGACACCACCGCGGCCGGGGATGCCTTCGTCGGCGCCATCGCCGTTGCCCTGGGCGAAGGCCGCAGCCTGGTCGAAGCGGCCCGCTTTGCCAGCGCCGCGGCGGCGCTCTCGGTCACCCGCCAGGGCGCCCAGCCCTCCCTGCCCACCCGGGCGGAGGTAGAAGAATTTATCCGCACGAGGAATGCACTATGAAGAAAATTGGAATTATCAATGCTCCTATTTCCACGGCGATCGCGCATTTAGAGCACCTGGACACCCTGACCGTCGCCGACGCCGGCCTGCCCGTCCCGGCTACCACGCAGCGCATCGACCTGGCGCTCAAGCCCGGCGTGCCCGGATTCCTAGAGACCCTGGAGGTGGTGCTGCAAGAGATGTTCGTCGAGCGTGCCTATGTCTCGCAGGACATCCTGACGGTCAGCCCGCAGATTTACCAGGGGATCCAATCCTTGCTCGGCGACGTGCCAATCGAGCCGGTGCCGCACATCGAGTTCAAGAAGATGACCGGCCAGACCAAGGCCATCATCCGAACGGCGGAATTCACCCCGTACGCCAACGTCATCCTGGTGGCTGGCGCCTGGGGCTTTAAGTTATAACCCGGCTTTTCTCTCGCAAAGCCGCCAAGAACGCAAAGGATAATAAAAATTATTTCTTTGCGAGCTTTGCGACTTGGCGTGAGCTAATTAAAAAATTCTTTGCGAGCTTTGCGGCTGAGCAAGGTCCCGGGTGATCTTCCCGGGGGCGAGAGATTAACTAATTCAGGAGGTACATATGAAGCAAACAACCTTAGGTGTAATCTTCGGCAACCGGGATTTCTTCCCGGATCATCTCGTTACCGAAGCCCGGGCCGATATCCAGGCGCTGTTCGCCACTCTGGGAGTGAAGGGCATCTGGGTGGGCGAGAACGATACCAAGCTGGGCAGCGTGGAGACTTACGAGCATGCCAAGCGCTGCGCCGACCTGTTCGCCGCCCACCGGCGGGAGATCGACGGCATCCTGGTCGTGCTGCCCAACTTTGGCGACGAGAAAGCGGTCGCCGACACCATCAAAATGTCCGGGCTGGATGTGCCGGTGCTGGTGCAGGCCTACCCCGACGACCTGGAGGCCTTCAACATCGAGCGGCGGCGAGATGCCTTCTGCGGCAAGATTTCAGTATGCAATAACCTGCGCCAGTACGGTTTTCGCTACACCCTGACCGAGCTGCACACCAGCCACCCATCCAGCGAGAGCTTCCAGGACGACTTGAGGAAATTTATCGGGGTGTGCCGGGTGGTCAACGGGCTGCGCAACGCTCGCCTGGGGGCAGTAGGCGCCCGCCCGAACGCCTTCAACACCACGCGTTACAGCGAGAAGCTGCTGCAGTCGGTGGGTGTCAGCGTGCAAACGGTGGATCTGTCCGAGATCCTGGGGCCGGCCAGGCGCCTGGACGACCAGAACCCGGCGGTGAAAGAGAAGCTTGACGCCATCCGCGGCTACCTGCCCACAGACGGCGTGCCCTCCGAAGCGATCCTGCGCATGGCCAAATTCAGCGTCGTGCTGGACGACTGGATGAAGAGCCTGGATATCCAGGCGACGGCGATCCAGTGCTGGAACTCGCTGCAGAAGAACTACGGTGTGAACGTATGCACCCTGATGAGCATGATGAGCGAAGCACTGATGCCCAGCGCCTGCGAGGTGGATATCACCGGGGTGGCATCCATGTATGCCCTGCAGCTGGCCACCGGGCAGCCGGCCGCCCTGGTGGACTGGAACAACAACTATGCCGGCGATCCAAATAAATGCGTGCTGCAGCATTGCGGCAATTTCGCCAAGTCCTTCTTCAGCGAAGCGCACATGGCGTATGGCGATATCCTGGCGACCACCCTGGGCAAGGAGAACACCTACGGGGCGATCAACGGGCGGGTGCCGGCCGGGCCGATGAGCTTCGCCCGCCTGTCGACCGACGATGCCTACGGCATGGTCCGCGCATACGTCGGCGACGGCCGCTTTACCGATGACAGCCTGGATACCTTTGGCAGCCGGGCGGTCGTCAAAGTGCCCGATCTGCAGAATTTACTGAAATATATATGCCGGCAGGGCTTCGAGCACCACGCCGCCATGGCGGCGGCGCCTTCCTCGGATATCCTGTCTGAGGCCTTCGAAACCTACTTTGATTGGGATGTCTACCAGCATTCGTAAGCCATGACCCGCACCGATGAGCTGCGTTTGATCTCCAAAGTCGCCCGCCTGTATTACGAGCACGGCTTGCAGCAGGCGGAAATCGGCGAAGTGCTGTCGCTTTCCCAGGCGACCGTGTCCCGGCTGATTAAACGAGCCCACGAAGAGAAGATCGTGCGCACCAGTGTGACTACGCCCCAGGGCGTGTACACTGAGCTGGAAGAGGCGCTGGTGGCGAAATACGGCATCAAAGATGCCATTGTGGCTGATTCGGCGATCGATGACGACGATGTCGTTCTGCGCGATATCGGTGCGGCAGCGGCCTTTTACCTGGAGAACTCGATCCGCAGCGGAGAAGTGATCGGAATCTCATCCTGGAGCGCCACCCTGCTAGCGACGGTCGAATCGATGCACCGCGTGCCGCATGTCAGCCAGGTGAAGGTGGTGCAAATCCTGGGCGGGGTGGGGAACCCGGCCGCCGAGACGTACGCCACGCGCCTGGTGGATCGCCTGGCACAGCTGCTATACGGCGAGACGGTATTCCTGCCCACACCCGGGGTGCTGGGCTCGGAAGGCACCCGCAACGCCCTGCTGGAAGACCCTTTCATCCAGGAATCGATGCGCTACTTCGAAAAGGTAAGCCTGGCGCTGGTGGGGATTGGCGA
>JBFYSP010000016.1:0-30513 GCA_041301395.1 Anaerolineae bacterium | reverse complement strand
AGAAGACCGGGATATCGATACCGACCAGCCGGGCTGCGTTCACAATCAGCATGCCTTCCGGGGCGCTGACCGTCTTGCCGTCGATTGTCAGATTGACCATTTTCATAAGCAATGTTCCAGTGTTTGCAACCAGTCGCCGGCCCTGCCTCAGGCAGCGATCTTGGAGCCAGTTACCGCTAATTCAAAATCGGAATGGAAGCGTTCAATGCCCGAAAGCACCGCTTCGGTGGAAAAATCTCCCAGGGCGCACAGGCACTTACCCTTGACCTGGTTGGCGACATCTTCCAGCAGCGCGACATCCTGCAGAGTGGCTTTACCCTCGGCGATGCGGTCGGTGAGGTGCACCATCCAGAAGGTGCCTTCCCGGCAGGGGGTGCACTTGCCGCACGATTCATGCTTGAAGAAGTGCATGGTTTTATTGATCAGCCAGGGAATGTTGATCGAATCATCGATTACAATGACCGACGCTGAGCCCAGCTGTGCGCCGACGCGCGGCACACTCTCGTAATCCATAGGTGTGTCCAGCGCCTCGTCGTTGGCAACAATCAGCGACGAGCTGGCGCCGGCTGCCATGATGGCTTTCACCTGCCGCCCGCCCGGGATTCCGCCGCCGTGCGTGAAAAGCAGCTCGCGGAAGGTTGTTCCCAGGGGCAGCTCGTAATTGCCAGGATTCTCCACGCAACCCGAGAGCGAAAATACCTTGACGCCGGGGCTCTTATCGGTGCCCAGGGTGCGGTACCATTCGGCCCCACGGCTCACAATCAGCGGGACGTTGGTGAGGGTCTCCACATTATTAACCACGGTAGGCTTGCCAAACAGTCCGAAGGAGGGCGGGAACGGCGGGCGCAGGCGGGGCTGGCCCAACTTGCCTTCCATCGACTCCAGCATGGCGGTTTCTTCACCACAGATATAAGCGCCGGCTCCCAGGTGAGTGTAGATGCGCAGGCTGTAGCCGGTGCCAAACAGGCCATCGCCCAGCAAGCCGGCTGCTTCCATCTCGGCAATCTTGCGATCCAGCCAGGCAGCCAGCTGCCAGAATTCGCCGCGCAGGTAGACATATGCGGCCTTGGCCTGGATGGCATAGGCGCACAAAGCAACTCCCTCCAGGAACTGGAACGGATTGCCTTCCATGATCTCCCGGTCTTTGAATGTGCCGGGTTCAGATTCGTCAGCGTTGGCCACCACATAGTGAGGCCAGTTGGCATTATCAATGAAGGACCACTTTATGCCGGTTGGAAAGCCGGCTCCCCCGCGGCCGCGCAGGCCAGAAGCTTTGACCACATCGGTCACCTGCCCCGGCTGCATGGCGGTGACGGCTTTTTGAAAAGCCTCGAAGCCGCCCAGCTGCCGGTAAACATCCAGGTCGCCAATCGCCGGGAAATCCCGGTGGCGCAGCAGGAAGAAGCGTTCTTCTGGAGCGACGGCAGGCGAGTTAGATTCAGCGTCCATGGCCGTCCCTCCGCTTGACCTGAGCTTTGCGGCGCAGCTCATCCACCAGGCTCACTGCGCTCTCAACGGTCTGGTTTTCATGGTAAGACAGGCCCTCGCCGGACTGCACCTGGAACATCGGGGCTTTATCACAAGCCGCCAGGCACATCACCGCTTCGACCGTCACGGCCCCATCCGGCGTGGTTTCACCAATGTGGATGCCCAGGTTCTGGCACAGCCCTTCCAGGAACTGCTCGGCGCCGCGCAGAGCGCACGGCAGGTCGGTGCAGACCTGCACCCGGTAGGTACCGGCCGCCTGGTCATAATACAGGGTGTAAAACCCGACAATGGAGGCCACATCCGTGGAACTGATGCCCAGGATATCGGCAATCTCGAACATAGCCTGTTTGGTGACGTACATCTGGTCGCGCTGCGCCAGGTGCAGCAGCGGCATAACCGCCGCACGGCGCTGTTCTGGCGGGTACTTCGTCAGAATGGCCTGGATTTCGTCGGCATATTTTTCAGCGAACATAGCACCTCAGGTCAGCATTTGGATCGGGGATGTCTAGCGATCAACATCTCCCAGGACGATATCCGCGGTGCCGATCAAGGCGACCAGGTCAGCCACAAGGTTGCCCTTCGCCAGCATCGGGAGAGTCTGTAAATTCGTAAAGGACGGCGTGCGCCAGTGGATGCGGTATGGCTTCGGACCACCGTCGCTTTCCAGGTAAACGCCCAGCTCGCCGCGCGGCGATTCGACCGCCATATACACGCTACCCTTGGGCGGCGTGAAACCATCAGTCCACAGCTTAAAGTGGTGGATCACAGCTTCCATGCTGGTACTCAGCTCGGAGCGGGGCGGGGGCACATATTTACGGTTGTTGCTGCGCACCGGCCCATAGGGCAGCTTATCGAGCGCCTGCCGCACGATGCGCAACGATTGGCGCATTTCTTCCATACGCACCAGGTAGCGCGCATAGGTATCGCCATCGGTGTGGGTAGGGATATCAAAATCATACTGCTCGTAACCTGCATAAGGCTGCGCCTTGCGCAAATCATGCGCAATCCCACTGGCCCGCAGCATGGGACCGGTTACCCCCCAGCGCAGAGCATCCTCGGGGGTCATCACGCCCAGCCCTTTGGTGCGCCGGATGAACAGCGGGTTCTTGGTGAGCATCTTCTCGTACTGCTGGATACGTTCCGGCAGTGCCTCGATGAACTGTCTCACCGCGGCTTCGAACTCGACGGGTACATCCCGCCACAGGCCGCCCGGTCGGATGAAAGTCGTCATCATGCGCTGGCCGGATATCATCTCAAAGATATCCAGGATCAGCTCGCGCTCGCGGAAGCAGTACAGGAAGACCGACATAGCTGCCAGATCCAGGGCGTGGGTACCCAGCCAGACCAGGTGCGAGGAGATGCGCTGCAGCTCGACCAGGATTACCCGGATCACCTGGGCGCGTTCGGGCACATCCAGCCCGGTAAGCTTTTCAATCGCCAGGCAGTAAACCAGGTTGTTGCCCATGTTGTTCAGGTAATCCAACCGGTCGGACATCACCTCGGCCTTGATATAGGTCTTGGCCTCCATGTTCTTCTCGATACCGGTATGCAGGTAGCCCACATCCGGGATGCAGGTGATGACCGTTTCGCCGTCCAGCTCGAGCAGCAGGCGCAGAACACCATGCGTGCTGGGGTGCTGCGGGCCCATATTGAGCAGGACCGTATCGCCTTCGATCGCCCGGTCGGAGACCAGGTGCGTCATCCCATCCAGGGTGCCATCCATTAAAGGAAATTCAAATTCTTTTGTCGTCGTCATCGCTACCTACTGGGACTCTTTCGCATACGGCTTGCGAAGATCGATCTCGTCGAAGTTGAACGTGAACTGCGGTTCCTCGTAACCCAGGGGGAAATCTTTGCGTAACGGATGACCCTCCCAGTCGTGCGGCATAACGATGCGCCGCAAGTCAGAATGCCCCAGGGAACGGATGCCGAACATGTCCCACAGCTCACGCTCAAACCAGTTGGCGTTCGGGTATACCGTTTCCAGGGTGGGCATAGTCGGGAAATTGCCTTCCAGCGGGACACGTATGCCGAGGATCAGGTTGTGCTTCAATGAGCGCAGGCGCAGGATGACGTGGAAGCGAGGCTTCAGCTCGGGCCAATAATCTACTGCCGATTCCATCACCAGCATCTCAAAGCTGTGCTCATCTCGCAGCAGGCGGCAGGCCTCAATCATACGCTCAGGACCAATCACCAGGCTGATTTCATCCGCATAGGAGTAAGTTGAAGCGTCGAAGCGCTCCTTCAATTGCTCTACCAGAGATTGCAGTGTCTCATCCATCAGGGCACCATCATTCGATAAACTCAGGCGGGATCAGGCATTATCGCGCAGCTTTTCGCCGCGTACTTTTTCGTGCAGAGTCAGGATGCCGTGGATCAGCGCTTCGGGGCGCGGCGGGCAGCCCGCAACATACACATCCACCGGCACGACTTCATCCACGCCCTGCACGATGGCATAATTGTTAAAAACCCCGCCGCAAGAAGCGCAGTCGCCCATGGCAATCACCCATTTGGGTTCCGGCATCTGGTCATACAAGCGGCGCAGCACCGGCGCCATTTTGCGCGAGACTCGCCCGGCGACAATCATCAGGTCCGACTGCCGCGGGCTGGCCCGCATCAGCTCCATGCCGAAGCGGCTCATATCATAATTGGAGGCCTGTGCCGCCATCATTTCAATCGCGCAACACGCCAGGCCAAAGAGCATCGGCCACATCGCGTTGGTGCGCGACCAGTTCACCACATCTTCCAGCTTGGTTGTCACAATCCCCAGGTTGCCAAGTTTCTGCTCTAGTCCCATTCCAAGGCTCCTTTTTTCCACGCGTAAATGTAACCTACCAGTAATACCACAATAAAGACGATCATCTCCACCAGGCCGAACAAGCCAAGCTGGCGGAAGACGATCGCCCAGGGTAGAAAAAACACCACTTCGATATCGAACAGGATGAACAGCACCGCTACCAGATAAAAGTGCACCGGCATGCGCCGGGCGCCAGGCCCAAACGGGCGCATACCCGATTCATAGGGCTGGCCTTTACGCTCGGTAGGCCTGCGGGGCCCAAATAAATGTCCCAGAACTACCATTAACACGGCAAGCCCCGTGGCGACAATAATCAAAATAACGATTGGGATGTATTCCTGCGGCATGGATGATTCATCTCCATTCGAGCAGAGTTTTCCAAATAGAGGCAGGCTAAAGACATGCGTGGCAATCCAACAGGCAGCCTCTCGCACTGTCTAAATTCGGATATATTTAATCTATATTACCTAATCAGTTGTGTATATTATCACAAGTAATCAGGCATGTCAAAGATTTGCCGCTACCAGCGGCTTGACGCCTGAATTTTATCAGAAAATAAGAATAATATAAGAATGCCGCTGAAAAATCTAGCTCAGGTAATCGCGCAGCTGCCGGCTACGAGTGGGATGGCGCAGCTTGCGCAGGGCTTTCGATTCTATTTGGCGGATGCGTTCCCGGGTCACACTGAAATACTGCCCAACTTCTTCCAGGGTGTGATCCTTGCCATCTGCCAGGCCATAACGCAGCTCGAGCACCTGGCGCTCACGGTCAGAGAGCACCGCCAGGGCGTGGTTTATCGATTCGCGCAACATCTCGCGGGCCGCCTCGTCCATCGGCTCCAGGGCATCTACATCCTCGATGAAATCCCCCAATTGGCTGCTGTCTTCATTGCCTACCGGGCTGTCCAGCGACATCGGGTCTTCCAACGCCCGCAAGATGCGGTTGACCTTGGTAGTGGCACGCACCCAGCGCTGGCGCACATCTTCCGAGACCGGTAAATCGCTGCCGCGCGCCCGCAGGATGGCCTGCGCGTCCGCCAGCTCAAGATAGCCCGCCTCCAGGGCAATCTCCTCGTTCATCGGCTCGCGACCGAGCTCCTGGATCAATTTGCGCTGCACGCGCAGCAGCTGGTTGATCGACTCGAAGATGTGCACCGGGATACGGATAGTGCGCGCCTGGTCGGCAATCGAACGGCTGATTGACTGCCGGATCCACCAGGTTGCATACGTGCTGAACTTATAGCCGCGCGCCGGGTCGAACTTGGTGACTGCCCGCAGCAAGCCGAGGTTGCCTTCCTGGATCAAGTCAAGGAACGAGCTGCCCCGCCCGGTATAGCGCTTGGCAACACTTACCACCAGGCGCAGGTTGGCACGAATGAGCAGGTTCTGGGCTTCCTCGCTTCTGATCTGCACCGCATCAAGCTCGGTCTGGAGCACATCCTCATCCGGTAAATAGGCACGAAAAACCGATTCATCCGGCAGGTCGCCAAGCCGGTCGATATCGGCATGCAGGGAGCCGGCCAGCCCCGATGGCAGCATATACAGGTAAAGAAACACAGAAAAAGCAGTGCGCGCCACGCCGTCCCACAAGGCATCTCTGCCCCACAAACCATTATCCAGGTAAGCGCGCAGGTAGGAAGGCACATCGCTCTCCCAGGTCATTTGCAGCATCTGGGCTTCCGTCAGAATTAATCCCAGGTCAGGGCAGGCGTAACCCAAGCGGCGCGCATCGACCACCAGGCGCTCCCAGGCTGTGCTGAGCTCTTCAAACAGGGCCAGGTAGATACAGTGCGAAGCCGATAAGCCGGCCAGGTCGGCATCCGGCCCCGGCTGGCCGCAGCCATCACGCGCCAGGGGATGTCCCCGGCTGAGGGCGGTGATGCGCCGTCCGGATTCCAGCCGGGTAGCCAGCCAGAACTCCCTGTTTTGATCCAACAAATCAATCGCGCCAATTTCTTTGAGGTACAAGCGCACCGGGTCTTCCCCAATTTCGCCCAGCAAGCTGCCCGGCTCCAGATATTCGAGTGGCTCCTCCTGAATCAGCTTCTCCAGGTCACCAACATCGTCCAGCTGGAAAACCTCGGCATCGAAGTCGGCTTGAAGCAACGGCTCCAACGCTTCCAGCTCATCTTCCCCTTCATCATCGATGTCAAGCTCAATTTTTTCAGCATCGCCGGTAAATTCCGGTTGAATATCCACCTGCCTGCTCCCTTCTAGCGAGGACTCGCTGATCGGCTGGTGTACTTGCCCATGGCCTGGTCCAGGCTGGACAACAGGTTGTTCTGGCGCAGGAGGGTCTGCATGTATTGGGTAGCCAGTAAGTCCCCTTGCTCCTGTGCTTCCTGGAACAGAAAGCGCATATATTCGATCTCCTGGCGCACGCTGCGACGGCGTAAATCCAGGATGCCACGCAGTGCATCCTCCAGCACGCGCTCGTCGTTCGGGTCTAGCTTGGTCGTGCGGGCTAAAATGCCATCCGCCAGCTCCATCATGGGCAGTGAAAGGCTGTTGACAACGTAATTGAAAGGTTCGGCAATGTCCTGGTCGATCGACTGCTGCAGCAGCCGGAACATCGCCTGGTGGTCGCCGTGCTGGAAGTCATCCACCGTCATGCGGTTTAGCCGGCTTTCTTGCAGAGCACGGTCGACCTGGTAAAGCATGTCCGGCCGGCGTAACACGACCCCCAGGATATGCGCCTCGAGCAGGTAGGTGCTCATGGAGGAAGGCACATTCACCGCCTGCGAGGCAGACGTGCCGCCAACCTGCGACCGTCTGGACCCGGGCAGGCCTGTCGGACTGCTCCGCCCCGAGCGTCCCCGACCTGCAGGCCGGCTTTCCGATTGCATCAAAGCGTTCTCGTTTACCCGCAGCAGGCGGGCCAGGCGCTGGCGGTACGTGTCGCGCTCGATGGGACTGGGCACATCGTCGATCAGCGGCAATACCTGGGCAGCGATCTCGTTCTTCACTTTGGGATCATCCACATCCTGTCCGGCGGCCAACGTCTCCATGACATGGATCACAATAGGGCGCGCTTCTTTAACCAGGCGCTCCCATTCCACCGGGTCACGGTTAACGACCTCATCGGGATCCAGGCCGGGTGGCAGCACGCTGACCCGGATATCAGCCTGCAGGCGGGCTTCCTGGTGCAGCAGGCCACGGGCATCAAAGGTGAGCTCCGGCTCGTGATCCATGGCCTGGCGGGCAATTTGCAGCCCGCGCAAGGTGGCTTTATCGCCGGCAGCGTCCGAGTCCAGCGCAAGGATAATGCGGCGCGAGAAGCGCTTGAGCAGGTACAGCTGTGGCTCGGTCAGGGCAGTGCCCATTGGCGAGACGGCGTTGCTGAAACCGGCCTGGTGCAGGGCGATCACATCCAGGTAGCCCTCGACAATGACTGCCTGATCCTGCGAGCGAATCGTCTTGCGCGCCCGATCCAGACCGTACAGCAAGCGGCCTTTGTCAAAAATTGCGGTCTGCGGCGAATTAAGAAACTTAGGCACATCCTCCGGGTTCAAGATGCGCGCCCCAAACCCGGCCATGCGGCCACGCTCATCTCGGATGGGGAACATTACCCGGTGGCGGAAGCGATCGTAGATATTGCCCGAGTCGCCCTGGGTGACCAGGCCGCAGGCCAGCAGCAGTTCTTCGCTATAGCCCTTGCCCTTGAAATACTGGGTGGCCAGCTCCCAGCTGCCAGGGGCATAGCCCAGGCCAAACGCATCCAGGGTTTCTTCCTTCAGGCCGCGCTTCTCGCGCAGGTAGGCCAGCGCTTCTTTGCCGGCTGCGGTGTTTAGCAGGTGATGGCGATAGAAGCGCACTGCCTCTTCCAGGAGACTGCGCAGCTCGTCGTGCTCCTCCACAGCGGCCTGCTCTTGCGGGCTGGGCGGCTTGAGCTCCACCCCAGCCCGTTCGGCCAGATAATGCAGCGCTTCCGGGAAATCCCAGTTTTCCTTTTTCATCACGAACTTGAAGATGTCCCCGCCATCGTTGCACTGCCCAAAACAGCGCCAGGTGCCGCTCTCCGGGAAAACCACGAATGCCGGTGTGCGCGAGTTCGGATGGAACGGACAAAAGCCGGTATAGCTCTTGCCTGAGCGACGCAGCTGCACCGACTCGGATACCAGATCGACAATATCTATGCGGGACTTAATCTCATCAATGGAGGACATGGAAGCCTCTTAAAAAATTATACTCCAGCAATTTTCGGATGACTCACTGGGAAATTGAATCCAAACCTGCGGATGGTTGCCTGAGGTATTTTCCGCAGGTTGGAGTTGAGACTGGAATACCTGGTTGCGAGGCCTTATTCCAGCCCCACCACCTTCATTGTTGCAGGGTGCTCGACGGTATATTCAAAACGCACGACCTGCTTCTCGTGGGGCGCCAGGGTCAGCTCCCAATCCAGCAGGTTCAGTTCCGTCTGCTGTGACGGCTTGGGTAAAGCCGCGTCCAGCCGCACCTTGATCTCTTCGTGGCGCGAGACGGGGGTCTGGTCGTGCAGGGTGATCGCTGCCGGCGCACCCAGCAGGTTTTCCAGCTCGATCTCGTAGGCGTAATGAATGCGGCGTTTCCCGCCAATCATCGATTTGTCGACTTCACGGCGCTTCAGCTCGCGCTCCACCTTCACCCGGTCGTCCACACCCAGGAACAGCTCAATCTCGCCTTGCGGTGCAGTCAGCTCCAGCGAGGTCGAGCCGACAAATTCATCCCCGGCGAACAGGTTGGCCTTGCCGGCTAAGAGGGTGTAGGGGCTGTCGTTCGCCAGGCGCGCCCGGCGGTAAACGGCCGGCACCAGGGAGGGTGCGGTGACATAATCCAGGCGCGGTTGGAGCGGAAAGCGCGCCACGGTCACGCGGTGCGGCTGCCCATCCGGGGGTACACTGGCCGTGCCGGCTGCCTGGTAGGTGACGGCCATGCCGGTGGTCTCGACACTGGCGCCGGCTTCTTCCAGCGGCGCGATGCCGAAGGCGACTGATTCGTTATCTATATTGCTCAGGTCTGCTCTAGCCCTCTTCAAGGCAGCCCGCGGCGCGGCCATGGGCGGCGGCAGTGGAACGATGGGAGCCAGCGGTTGAAGGTAACGCGGTTTCAGCTCGGGCAGCGTGCCGGCCAGCGCCGGGCGGGCCGTGGAAAGCGCCAGGCTGACCTCCTGCCAGGCTTCGCCGGTCTGCTGGGTAACCTGCGCCAGGTAGCCCAGCTCCAGCTGGGGACTTCCAGTCGCCGCAGGCGCAGCGTCTCCCGCTTCTACCAGGCGCAGATCGTAGAGCGGCTGCCAGCCTGCCGAGCCAACGACATAGCTGATCTCCAGCCTCAGCTCGCCTGCCTGGCGGACATCCACTTCCAATAAGGCAGTGTAACCCTGGCGGGGCTGGGCGCCTTTCAGCTGGGCAAGCTGGTTTTGCAGCTTTTGCAGCTCGCGCTCGACCTGTCTTTTATGGCCAGCGATACCCAGCAGCTCGCTATCCAGGCTGGTTGCACGCCCGCGCAGGCCATCCAGAATACCCAGCTCATCGTCTACACCCAACTCTCCGGCTGCCAACGCCAGGGCAAATTTATCGGTATGCTCGGCAATGCTCTTGATCGCCTGCCGCTGCTGCCGCACCAGCTCGGCCTCAGCATCCAACCCGGACAGCTGATCCTGGGTAGCTTCCACTTTGCCTTCCAACTGGCGCACTTCCTCGGCCGGCGACTCAATGTAGAAGGTGCGCTGCACCTGCACGCCCATCAGGCGCGCCCGGGCAGCAGGTGCGCCTTCAACGGGCAGCCCGGCCGCTCGCAGCGAATCGGTGTCTAGCTGAGCTGGCAGCCCGGCAACTTCCAGCAGCTGGCTGCCGGGTTCCAGGCTGATCTGGCCGGTACGGGTAACCTTCGCCCGGTCGGGGTATACGATTACCGCCGTCAGGGAAGTTTCCAGGATGGTCATACTAAAAGCCCTCCAGCTTCGATAGATCCGCCACACCGTCCGCCAGGGCAGCGATGCGCTGCAGCAGCCCCAGGCGGTTGCGCCGCACGCCCTCGTCCTCAGCCATCACCAGCACCGTATCGAAGAAACGGTTGACCGCCGGGATTGCCGGCTCGAAGGCAAGGAGGAAACCGGCAGCTGAACCAAACCCCGCCAGGGCAGCTTCGGCCTGGAGCAGAGCCGAGTACAGCTCGCCTTCTGCCGGTTCGACAAAGTCGGCCGCATCGACCGGATAACGTTCCTTGAGATCGCGGGTGATGCGCACGCAGCGGGCGTATGCCGGCAGGATGCTGTTCCAATCCGGCCGCTGCACCCACTCGCTCAGCTCTTTGACAGCCCGGCTGGCCGGTGCCGGGTTGTGACCCTGCACCGCCAGGACCGCCTCCACCACGTCATAGTGCCAGCCCTGCTCCAGCAATACATTGCGCAGGCGCTCGACGATGAAATCCAGCACGGCCGCCCGGCTTTCCGGGCTGGCCTGCAGCGGCAGGTGCGAGGCCGCCAGGGAGAGAGCTGGTTGCAGGTCGAAATCCAGCTCCCAGGCCAGCAGGTTTTGCACCAGGCCGAGCGCCGCCCGGCGCTGTGCAAAGGGGTCTTTATTACCAGAGGGCGCCAGCCCGGCGGCAAACAGGCCGCACAGGGTATCCAGCCGGTCCGCCAGCCCCACCAGCAGGCCGGGGCGCGAAGCCGGCACAGCGTCGCCTGGGAAGCGTGGCAGGTAGTGCTCAAAGATCGCCTGGGCTACCTCCGGCCGCTCGCCAGAGCGCAGGGCGTAGTAGCGACCCATATAGCCTTGCAATGAGGTCATCTCCACCACCATCTGCGTGCCCAGGTCCGCCTTGCACAGCTGGGCTGCCCGGTGCGTGATGTGCACCTCTTCTTCCGCCAGGCCCATGCCCTGGGCCATATCGTCGACCAGGGCTGTAATGCGCTGCGACTTATCCAGCATCGAACCCAGCTTGACCTGGAAGATCAAGGTGCGCAGCTTATCTAGGTAGGCTTCCAGCGGCTGCTTGATATCTTCGCGCACGAAGTAGTTGGCATCGGCAAAACGCGCCCGGATGACATGCTCATTGCCATCCATGACCACGTCCAGCCCAAACTCATCGCCGTTGCGGACGGCAATGAATGCGGGCAGCAGAGTCTCTTCTGTGTCTGCGCCCTGCCCGGCGGCATACACCGGGAAGTAGCGCTGGTGCTTCTTCATCACCGAGGTCAACACTTCGCCGGGCAGCTTGAGATGGTCGGCGGAGAACGTGCCGCGCAGCGCGGTGGGCGCTTCGATCAGATTGGTGACCTCCGCCAGCAAGGCCGGGTCGTCTTTCACTCGTCCGCCAACCTGCGCGGCCAGGGATGAAACTTGAGCAACAATCGCTTGTTTGCGCTGCTCGGGGTCGAGCAGGATGCCCTGGACTTCCAGGAAGGCAAAGAACTCCGCCGGCGAGCCAACGGCCTGTTCGTACGGCTGGATGAAGCGCAGGCCGCGGGTAGTATTTCCAGATTGCAGGCCGGCATACTCAAACGGCACCACCTGGAAAACTGTCTCCGCATCAGCGGCCTCGCCAACAATCGCCAGCAGCCAGCGGATTGGGCGCGAAAAGGCCACATTGGTGGCATTCCAGCGCATGGTCTTGTCAAAACGCAGGCCGGCAATCAGCCCGGGCAGCGCCTCGCCCAGGACAACCCGGGCTGCGCGTCCCGATTGGTACACCACCGCGGCAGCGTAACGCCCGCCATCCATCTCGCGCACCTGCAAGTCGGCGATATCGATGCCCTTGCTGCGGGCAAAGCCCAGGGCTGCCGGGGTCGGCTGACCATCCGGGCCAAAGGCGCGGTCGGCAGGCGGGCCTTTGATCACCTGCTCCAGGTCCGCCTGGACGGCTGCCAGGTCTTCCACGTGGATTACCAGGCGGCGCGGCGTGCCCAGGATGCGCAGCTCGCCATGCTCCAGGCGCAGCTCGCTCAGCAGGGCAGGCACCCGCTCGCGCAGCTGCCGCAGGACGCTTTCCAGATCACCGGCCGGCAGCTCTTCGGTGCCGATCTCGACCAGCAGCGGCGCCGGGCCGAGAGCCGGCAGCAATCCTTGCCGCGCGCCTGACTCTGCCGGTAAGCGCACAGGACGGGCGGCAGGCGCTCCGGTGGGCTCTTCTTCTTTCAGCCAGGGGTATTCCAATCGTTGGCGCTGCTCAAGGTAAGCCTCCGCTACCCGGCGGGAGAGGTCGCGCATGCGCCCAAACAATGCCTGGCGTTCAGTTACCCCGATGGCGCCGCGCGTATCCAGCACATTGAAAGTGTGCGAGCATTTCAGGATGTAGTCGTGGGCCGGCAGCACCAGCTTCTGCGCCAGGCAGGCGTCCGCCTCGGCTTCGAACAGGTCGTACATGCGGCGCAAACGCTCCACATCGGCAATCTCAAAATAATACTTGCTGTGCTCCTGCTCAGCCTGCAGATTGACATCCCCATCCTTCAGCGTGGGGCTCCACTGGATGTCGCGGAAGCTGCCGACCCGCTGCAGGGCAATGGCAATGCGCTCCAGGCCATAGGTCAGCTCGACAGACACCGGGTCGAGCACCACGCCGCCGGCTTGCTGGAAGTAAGTAAACTGGGTGATTTCCTGGCCATCCAGCCAGACCTCCCAGCCCAGGCCCCAGGCGCCCAGAGCCGGCGACTCCCAGTTATCTTCCACAAAGCGGATATCGTGCTCCTTGGGGTCGATGCCCAGGGCTTCGAGCGACTGCAGGTAGATCTCCTGCGGATTACCCGGATCGGGCTTTAGGATCACCTGGAACTGGTAGTGCATCTGCATGCGGTTGGGGTTCTCGCCGTAGCGCCCATCGTCGGGACGGATGGATGGCTCGACGTAGGCGACATTCCACGGTTCCGGCCCCAGCACGCGCAAGGCGGTGGCGGGGTTCATCGTCCCAGCGCCTACCTGGCTGTAATACGGCTGCCAGATCAGGCAGCCCTGCCGGGCCCAAAAGTCCTGCAGGGTCATGATAATTGATTGAAAATTAAGCGGTGTCATAAGGCATCTCGCAACGAAAAGGATTGGTGGGGCTTATTATATCCAGAAAAAGCCCCGCCCCGCTTGCAATGCGGGGCAGGGCTTCTAGATAGTCAGTGTTCATCCGGCGCACGGCCGGGGTTAGCGGGGAACCCCTCAGGTGCTGCCGGTGCTGCAGGACGACTGGCTGCTGCCCAAGGAAAACGAGGCGCCGCCGGATACTTTGGAGGCGAAGGTCGAGATTTTCTTGCGCACCTGCGGGCTGCCACAATTCGGACAGGCCACCTGGTCCACCAGGCTGGCGCTGCGCAGCAGCTCCTCAAACGGTCGGTGGCAATCATTGCAGACGAACTCAAACATTGGCATACGCTTTATCTCCGCAAAAAAATTAATAAAACCTGCATTCTTAGATGCAGCTTGCGGGTAAAGGTTACAGGCTTACCGGAAATCAATCCACCGGAACAGCAACCATCTCGGCAGACGGTTCGCCAGCAGGCTCGGCCGTAACCTGCGCGGCGGCGTCCGGCAGCTCGTCTTCGACGTTGCGCACACGCGGGTTTAGGTAGCCGATCAGCGGGACGAGCATATTCAGCAGCCCCAGAATCACGAACATCAGCCCAATGCCGCGGCTGGGGCCGACGCCGATCACCTGGCCTACAATCGTATCAGCCAGCGGGCCGCCTTCTACCAGCAGCGGTTTGAAGACTTTATCCGCCAGCGGGCCAGCCAGGAGGTAAGCGATGGGCACCGTCGACCAGGCGATCATGCGCCGGATGGCGAAGACACGCCCCTGGATATCAAATTCAACCTTGCTCTGCCAGATGGCCTGGCTGGAAGCGTTGATAATCGGCGAGAAGAACATGGCGCAGAAACCGGCTATTCCCATTAACACCAGCGACGGCCGCAAACCGATCAATGCCATGAAAGCGCCGCTGATCATAAGAAATCCCAGCACGCCATGAATGCGTCGCTTAGGTCCTCCCCAGGCGCTCATCACCAGCGTGCCGGCCAGCATACCCACTCCAACCGCCGACATCAGGTAGCCCAATGCTTTCGCAGTCGACATTTCCAGCACCAATGGAGTGATCAATGGGCTGAGGAAGTTGGAGAGCAGGTTGGAAAAGGCAAACACCATCAGCAGACCAAACAGGCCGGCGCGCGCCGTGATGTATTTCCAGCCGAAGGCCGCTTCTTGCAGCAGCGAGCCGCGCTGCGCCTGTCCGGCAGCCGAAACCGGTGGTGATGGGACTCGCACCAGTAGTAAAGTAAAAATGGCAAAGAGGAAAGTTACAAAATCGACCAGCAGCACACCCTGCAGGCCGATGGTGACCAACAGCACGCCGGCGACTGCCGGGGCGAGCAGCTGGGAGGCCGCCTCACCGATCTGCACCATGCCGCCGGCCCGTCCAAGCTGTTCCTTGGGCACCAGCAGAGATGTGGCGGCGGAATATGCCGGCCACTGGAAGGTGCTGAAGGAAGCGCTGAGGGCAATCAGCAGGTAGATCAGCCAAATCCAGGGCTCGTCGAGCTGCAGTGGAGCATCCAGGCGGCCGCTCACCAGCAAAGCTGCAATGGCAAGCGTACACAGGCCTGCCCCGGCGTCGCTGAACATCATCGCCTTGCGCCGGTCCCAGCGGTCGACCAGCGCGCCTGCGAAAGGCGCAACCAGCAGATTTGGCACGGCATGCGACAGCAGGCCGATGGCAAACAAAGCAGTTGAGCCAGTCTTTTGGTAAATCCACACCCCCAGGGCGAAACCTGTCAACCCGGAACCGATGGTCGATACCAGCTGGCCGGACCAGATCACAAAAAACGTGCGCATGCCTGCTGTAACGCTCTGGGGCGCCATGTCAATCTCCTGGAGAAGTTTTATACAGCGCAGCGCCGGGGCCGGCTACAGGCAGGGATTCTTTGGCAGCCGGCCGGCCCTGCTCAATGCGCATAATCGCCGGGACGAAGAATGCCGCCGCCCCCATCAAAATGGTGACGATGCCGCCGATCACGAACCAGGCGTTTGGACCCAGCACATCCACCAGCGGTCCGGCAATGATCAATCCTAGCGGCGTCATGGCCGCCGAAACCGACATGATCAGGGTGAATACCCGACCCTGCATCTCCGGCTCCACCACGCTCTGCAGGATGGCAAAAAGTGGTCCGTTGACGATCGGGTTCATCACACCGGCAAAAAAGGCACAGGCTACCGCCAGCCCAAAGGCTGAAGCCGGCGCCAGCCCAATGCCGAGCAACCCGGCGCCCATCAAGATCAACCCCAGCAGTGAGGTGACCACGCGGCGGCGAAAACCACCCCAGGCACTCAGGATCAACCCGCCCAGGAACATGCCAATCCCCCAGGCTGACTCCATCCAGGCCAATTGCATAGCCTGTCCACCGAAGTACCTGGTAATCAGGATCGGCATCAGGGAGAAAGCCGGCGTGATCAGCAGGTTGATCACCGCCGCCATCACCAGGATCATCACCATGCCAGGCCAGGACCAAACGTAGCGGAACCCCGCCTTTAAATCCTGCCAGACTGATGGTTTGGAAGCATGCGGCTGAGCCTCAGCGCTGCGCTGAGGCTGCGGGACGGCGATGAACAGCAGCGGCAGCACCGCCAGCAGCGCGGTGACGACATCAATCGCCAGCACGCCCTGCATAGGAAGCACCTCCAGCAGCAGCGCGCCCAACGGTGCAGCCAGGATGTTCATTCCTCCCTGCAGCATCTGGTTCAGTCCCTGGATACGGGACAGGTGCTCTTTGGGCACCATCAGGGAGGTGGAAGCCTGCATGGCCGGCCAATGGAAAGCGCCCGCCAGCGAGCGGATGAACATCAACACGTAGACATGCCAGACCTGGATGCTGCCGCTCCAGAAGAGCAGAGCCAGCCCTATTGTAGCCAGGGCGATGCTGGTATCTGCCACAATCATCACCAGCCGCCGGTTCCAACGATCCACCAGCGCCCCGGCCAGCGGCCCCAGCAGCACCTGCGGTAACAGTGCTACCAGCGTAGCTGTCGCCAATACCGTAGCGGAGCCGGTCGTCCTGGTCAGCCACCAGACCAGGGCAAACTGCACCAGCTGGCTGCCCAGTAAGGAAAACGCCTGGCCGATCCAAATAGTGAAGAATGGCGCTTTCCATTTCTTTGATAGTTGAGGTTCCGTGATAGCGGTCATACCATCTCCTCGAGCAGATTACTCTGCCCCAATCGAGCCCCCCATCAATATTTTCAAGGATTTTACACAAAACCTTTCATATTGTCAATAGTAATATCAATATTTCTGAGTTTTAGTTGTCAATTGTTTGATTTTATTACTAGAGAAATTAAATAGTACAAAAATAGCCGGCTATTCTCTAGCCGGCAAAATTGAGCTCTTATCCACCGGTGAACTTTGTTTTGTAACCCAGCTGACGCAGCCGGGCGGCGATTTTGTCGCGGTGGTCGCCCTGAATTTCAATGGCATCTTCCTTAACCGTACCCCCCGTCCCGCAGGTTTGTTTAAGCTGGCGGGCCAGCTCCTTGGCATCTTCGGCAGAAAGCTGCAGTCCGTAAACCACTGTCACCGTCTTGCCGCCGCGTCCCTTGGTTTCCCGCCGGATGGAGGCGGTCTGCTCCTGGGGTGGTAAGCTGCGCTTCTTTGGACAGCGGCAAGGCAGGCTGTGACAGCGCGGGCAGGGTTGGCTGCCCTCCCAGGCTGTGGAATAAACCGTGGGTCGTTCGTCGGATGGCATACTTTCATTATACAGTTCTTGCGGTCAATTAGGCAGGCGAGTCATGTTCACAAAATCCTACCAGATAACTCTGGATTGGCGGTGTATAATAATAATGCCGCCCGCAAGTGCGCCGTTTTTCATGGCTGCGCCCCCCAGCCGGAAAAGCACCTGGCGAGTCACCGGGGGTTCGATCATCGCAAGCTTTGCGAACAGGAGAGGCGTAATGAACCGCAAGAAGAACTCACTCGACTTAAAAAGCCTGCTGGCCGGCGCAGCGCTGGGCGCCGGAGTAGCTGCCTACATCTCGCTCAAATACAGCAAGGACCCTTACAACACCTTCAGCCAGAAACGCCGCGATCGCTCTCTGAGCCTGGCGCTGGAAAACGCCCGCCGGGACGAACGGATTGTCCTGGGCGCCCGGCACCGCTTCGTCATCCTATCCGATATGCACAAAGGCACCGGCAACCCGGCCGACTCCTTCCGACACAGCCTACCAACCTACCTGGCGGCACTCGACCATTACTTCAAGGAAGGCTTTACCCTGGTCGTCCTGGGAGATGCCGAGGAGCTGTGGGAGGAACCCGTGGCGGAAGTCATCGATCACAACCGCGACGTGCTGCAGAGCGAGGCGCGCTTCTACCCGGAGCGCTACATCCGCATCACGGGCAACCATGATAACCTCTGGGAAGACCCGCTCCTGGTGCGGCAGCACCTGGACGAGTTCTTCCCGGGCATCGTCCCGCGGCAAGCCGTCCTGTTGGAGTTTTCCGCTACACCAGCCCAACAGGCCGGCGGCGAGATCCTGCTGGCCCACGGCCACCAGGGCACCCTGGACAGCGACTTCTTCGACTTCGTCCCGCCTGTCATCCTGCCGCTGTACCGCAATTTCCAAATCCGGACCAACTTCGGGCGCACCAACCCCTCGCAGGATGTGTGCCTGCGTTCGCTCCAGGACAACCAGATGTACCGCTGGGTGAGCCGCCAACCGCGGCTGATCCTGATTGCCGGGCACACCCACCGCCCGATTTGGAGCTCGATGAGCCACCTGGAGCGGCTGGTGGCGCGCCTCAATGCCCTGCTGGAGCTGGCCCCCGAGGACCAGCCGCCTGATTACGACCAGCAGATCACCGGCCTGGTGGAGGAAATCCGGGAGCGCGAGCAGAAATACCCGCCCTGCCACGATACCATCAAGACCCGCCCGAGCTACTTCAACACCGGCTGCTGCTGCTTCGCTGACGGCGATATCACCGGGATCGAGATCCAGGATCGGCGCATCCGCCTGGTCAAGTGGGGGGCGCGGGAACAAAAAACCGTACGCACGCCGCTGGAGGAAGCGCCCCTGGCGGAGATTTTCGCCCGGCTGTAGCCCACCATCAGGAAGGTGACCATGGACACCCAACC
The DNA here is from genome assembly GCA_041301395.1 of Anaerolineae bacterium. Taxonomy (GTDB): domain Bacteria; phylum Chloroflexota; class Anaerolineae; order Anaerolineales; family UBA4823; genus CTSoil-045. The sequence goes on along the minus strand of JBFYSP010000016.1, from coordinate 12,157 downwards.
CACCCTCGACTGGAAGACGGTCCACGAGCAGGCCTGCACCATCGTTGACCTGCACGCCCACCCGTCGCTGAATGTCTCGCTGTTCAACCGCGCCATCACCAAGCGGGTTTACCCCTCCACGCGGGCCTTCGACCCCTTCAGCGTGCGCACCAACGTCCACCAGCTGCAGCAGGGCAGCGTGGACGTGCTGCTGTCCGTCATCTACCCACCCGAGCGGGGCATCGTGGACGAGTGCCGCTATGTGCGGCTACTCAAGTACCTGATGCTGCCCACCTGGAAGAAGATCTACGAGCAGCCCTACTTCCAGGTGACCAACCAGCTGCTGGATGAGATCGAGCATGCCGTGAAGCAGGCGGTGGACCCGCAGACCAACCGGCCGCAGGCGAAGTTCGTCTACTCCGTCACCGAGCTGGAGGCGCTGCTGGCTCAGCCGGCGGAGCAGCGCCCGATCGCCATGATCCACTGCATCGAAGGCGGGCACTCCATCGGTGTAGCCACTCCACCAGGTACAGCGGGGATTCAATCGCAGCCGGACCACCTGCGCAACCTGGAGGCGCTTTTCCAGCGCGGCATCGCCTATATGGTGCTGGCTCACTTCTTCAAGAACGACCTCACTCACCCCTGCTTCCCCTGGCCGGAGAGCATCCAAAAATTTGGCTGCTTCCGCTGCGAGCGCGACCTGACCCTGGGGCTGACCCTCAAGGGCGAAGAAGTGGTCGAGAAGATGGTGGAGCTCGGCATGCTGGTGGATGTCTCGCACTGCACACCGCCGGCCCGCCAGCGGGTGTACGACATTATCGGCAAGCGCGCGCCCATCCTGGCTTCGCACGTCGGCGCTTACGAAATCAACCCCGACCCGTACAACCTGCAGGATTGGGAGCTGCGCCGCATCGCCGAGAGCGGCGGAGTTACGGGCGTGATCTTCATGAACTACTGGCTGATGCCGCACGAAACCGGCCGCGGCTTGAACTTCATCACCCGCCACATCCGCTACATGATCGACGTAGCAGGCAGCGAGCATGTCGGCATCGGCACCGATTTCGACGGCTTCACCGACCCGCCCGACGACCTGCGCGATGCCTCCGAGCTGCCGCGCCTGACCCAGCGCCTGCTGGCGGAGGGTTTCAGCCTGGAGACACTGACCCGGCTGTGGGGCGGCAATGCCCTGCGAGCCCTGCGCCAGGGGTGGGGCAGGCGCGCCTGAGAGTTCTTGCACAAGGCAAGACCTCTGGCACTAGGCCAGAGTTCCTGCGCAAGGCTAGAACTCTGGCACAAGGCGTGCATCTTTCCCAGCGGAGGTACCCTATGCCGCGATTCAACGAAATCCAACAAGCCCGGGCACAGCATGAATCTGCCCTGATGCGCAAACCGAACGTTGTGGGCGTGGGCGTGAGCTATAAGTCGGTTGCCGGAGAAAAATCCGGCGAGCTGTGCATGGCGGTGCTGGTGCAGCAAAAGCTGCCCAAGGCTGGGCTGAGCGCCGAAGCGCTGGTCCCGCAAGAGCTGGACGGCGTGCGCACGGATGTGATCCAGGTGGGTGAGCTGCGGGCCCTGCAAGCACGCACCGACCGCTGGCGACCGGCACGCGGCGGCATCAGTCTGGGCCATTACCAGATCTCGGCGGGCACCTATGGCTGCACCGTGCGCGACAAGACCTCCGGCACACGCCTGATCCTCTCCAACAACCATGTGCTGGCCAACAGCAACAACGCCAACCCCGGCGACCCCATCCTGCAGCCCGGACCGGCGGACGGCGGGCAGCAAGCTCAGGACACCCTGGCGCACCTGGAGCGCTTTGCCCCTATCCAATTCAATGAGGAGCCGGGTTCGTGCAGCATCGCCGGCAGCGTGGCCGGGCTGGGCAATGCCCTGGCGCGCCTGCTCGGCTCCAGCCACCGGCTGCAATCCATCCGCGCCAACCCGCAGGCCGCCAACCTGGTGGATGCCGCCGTGGCCCGCCCGATTAATGACAGCGACATCCTGGACGAGATTATCGACCTGGGAACGGTGACCGGCACGATCGCGGCAGCGCTGGGGATGGCCGTGCGCAAGTCCGGGCGCACCACCGCCACTACCAGCGGGCAGGTGAGCGTGCTGGATGCAACCGTAAGCATCAGCTACGGCGCCGGGCGCAGCGCGACCTTCGAGAAGCAGATCGTCACCACGGCCATGTCCCAGGGCGGCGACTCTGGCTCCCTGCTGATGGAAAGCAGCGGATCGCTGGCGGTGGGGCTGTTATTTGGCGGCTCCGAGCAGGCCACCATCCACAATCCCATCCAGGCGGTGCTGGACAGCCTGGATATCACCTTCACTGTGCCGGTGGCCGCCAAAGGCGAAGCGCAGATCGCCGTCGAGCGGGCGCAGGCCGTCCGCAATACCTACCAGGCAGAGCTGATGAAGAAGCCCAACGTGGTGGGCGTGGGCGTCGGGCTGCGCCATACCGGCGGCCAGCGCACCGACCAGGTGGCAGTGGTGGTGATGGTAGACCACAAAGTGCCGCTGGCCCAGCTACGCCCACAAGATCGCCTGCCGGTAGAGATCGACGGCGTGCCGGTGGATGTTAAAGAAGTCGGCGAGCTGCGCGCTCAATAGGACACAGTTCCTTCGTTTGCCTCATTTCATTCGGAGCTTCGCCGTTCAGGATGACACATTAATAAGGGAATGACATTATGAAAGCCATTCGCATGGTACAGGTGGGGCAGCCGTTGGAAATGCACGAGTTGCCCATCCCCGAGCCGGGAGCACAAGAAGCACTGGTGTTGGTGAAGGCTGCCGGTATTTGCCATTCGGACGCGCACTATCGCGCCGGGCGCTCGCGGGTAGAGCCGCTGCCGCTGACCCTGGGGCACGAGGTGGCGGGTGTCGTAGCGCAGGTAGGCGAGGCCGTGAGTGGCTTCCAGGTGGGTGAGCGGGTGTGCATCCACTACATGCTGACCTGCGGGCATTGCGAGTACTGCGACCGGGGGCAGGAGCAGTTCTGCCGCCGCGGCAAGATGATCGGTAAGTACGCCAACGGCGGCTACGCCGAGTACATTGTCGTACCGGCCCGCAGCCTGTTCCACCTGCCGGACGAGATCCCCTTCGAACAGGGCGCGGTGCTGATGTGCTCGTCGGCCACGGCGCTGCACGCCCTGCGCAAGGCAAGGCTGGCCGCCGGCGAGAGCGTGGCGGTGTTCGGCGCCGGCGGGCTGGGGGCTTCCGCCATCCAGCTGGCGCACGCCAGTGGAGCGGGGCTGGTGCTGGCAGTGGACATCCGTCCGGAGAAGCTGGAGCTGGCGAGGCGGCTGGGCGCCATCCCGGTGGATGCAGCGGCCGGCGACCCGGTGGCGGAAATCCGCCGGCTGACCGGCGGCCGGGGGGTGGACGTGGCCGTGGAGCTGATTGGCCTGCCGCTTACCATGGACCAGGCCTTCCGCTCGCTGGCTATCCAGGGACGGGTGGCCATCGCAGGGCTGAGCGAGCTCACTTTCGAGATCGCCCCCTACCGCGACCTGCTCAACCGTGAAGCCGAGATCATCGGCGTCTCGGACCACCTGGCGCAGGAGATCCCCCAGCTGCTCGAATGGACCCGGTACCGTGTGCTCGATTTATCGGAAATCGTGACTGAAACCGTCCCACTGGAAGCTGCGGCGATCAACGCCGTGCTGGATGCGCTGGAGAGCTTTGGCGGGTCGGGTATCCGTACCGTGATTACCCCTTGATGATGTGAAAACACTTGCAAGGTGAAGTCGAATTTACAATGTGCTAGCGATCTATGCCATCTAAAAATGCCGCGAAGGATAATAAATCTCGGACGATCGACTTATAACAAGCCGGAAGATCATGTGCCAACTCCAGAATCCTTGATAGACTCATAGCTCTACCCCATCCCGCTGGATAGCTGCCCGCAACGATGGTTTCCCATCGTCGAACATCACCAGGTCCACACCAATTCGCGGGTCAAGGCCCTGCAGACGGCCAACGGCGCGAAAATATAGTCTCTCGTCTAAATCCCAGACAGCCAGGTCCACATCCGAGCGCTGATGAAACAGTTCCGGCTGGGTTAACGAGCCGAAAGCCACAACCTTCGTTACCTGGAACTCAGTCCGCAAGAGATCGGCAGCCTGGCGGGCAACCTCCCAGGCTCTTTCACGGCGCGATGCAACCTGCGCCTGGAGTGATCGACGCCTTTGCTCGGCTGTTTGCCGATATTCCTGAAAAGGGGCGGGGTCTATATCGGCCATAGGTTGATTATAACAACGTTTCTGCGGGCCAGGGCACCTGCGGCGAGCGGTAGTAGTTGATGCCCAGGGCATTGAAACGCGGGGCGTGGGCCGCCAGGCGCAAGCGGTATTCGCCCCAGGAACGGCCCTCACGCGGCGACCAGGCAATCTCGGCCAGGCCGGGCAGGCGTGGGAAGGCCAGGAACTCGGCGTCGGCCAGCGAGCGCAGGGTCTCGCTCCACAAGCAGGCCTCGACGCCGGCCAGGTCGCCTTCCGCCAGGGCGGGGTACTCGCTCAACGGGTCCCAGTCGTAGGCGTCGCGCACTTCGACCAGCCCGGCCCACTGCAGGCCCAGGGGCGAGTCGTCGGCGTACTTCATGTCCAGATAGGCGCGCCAGGCAGGCGAGGCGATGATGCGAGCATTCTGGGCAGCCGCCTGCAGGTCAGGAATCCCGGCTGATCCTGCCGGGACGCTTTTCCACTGCTGCACCAGGGTGCCCGGCTCCAGCCGGCCGCGCGCCACTTCCTCCCATCCTACCATTCGTTTGCCATGCGCCTGGATGATAGCCCCGGCACGCTCCATGAAATAGACGTAGTCGTCGGGGGGTGTGGCATGCGCTTCGTCGCCGCCGATATGGATGTAAGGACCAGGGGTAAGGGCAGCGACTTCGCCGATCACATCCGACAGGAAGCGGTAGGTGATCTCCTTGTGGATGCATAACGAGCTGAAGCCGACCTCGATGCCGGTGTAGAGCGGCGGGGCTTCCCCGCTGCAGTTGAGCTCGGCGTAGCTGGCCAGGGCTGCGTTGGTGTGACCGGGGGCATCGATCTCGGGTACCAGAGTAATGAAACGCTCGGCGGCATAAGCGGCCAGGGCAGCATACTCGGATTGGGTGTAATAGCCGCCGGGACCGCCGCCAATTTCAGTGCTGCCGCCGTACTCGGCCAGGCGCGGCCAGGAGCGGATTTCCAGCCGCCAGCCCTGGTCGTTGGCCAGGCCCAGGTGGAAACGGTTGAGCTTGTACAGCGCGGCGTAATCGATCAGGCGGCGGACATCGGCGGGAGTAAAGAAGTGGCGGGCGACATCCAGCATGAAGCCGCGCCAGGCAAAGCGCGGCCGGTCCATGATTGCGACGACCGGCAGCACCCACGGGCCGGGCTGCACGCTAGTGCGCTCGATCGCCGGCGGGAAAAGCTGTCTCAACGTCTGGGCGGCGTAGAACAGCCCCGCCGGCTGCGCGGCGCTGAGCGTTACGCGTTCGGGGCCGACCGCCAGGCGATAGCCTTCCTCGCCGAGTGTTTCATCAAGCTGCAGGGACAGCGTGAGGCTGCCGGCAGGCGCCTCGCCGCCAGGTGAGGCCAGGACAGGCAGCGGGTATCCGGTGGCCGGGCGCAGCCAGCCCGTCAGGCGGTGAGCGACTCCCACCGCCGCTGGGTCGCCCCTTTCCACAACCACAGACACTCCCGGCTCTAACACAAACCTGCCGGGGCCGGGGGCAGGGGCCTCGGCAGGCTGCGGGATCAGGCTGTTGAGCCGGTCGTGTGTATTCAAGCTCTAGACCGGCGCCAGGGTGCCGACCCAGATCATCCAGGCCAAAGCGGTCTTGGCCAGCAGGCTGAGCACGATGTAAACGCGCTCGCCGAACAGGTAGTTCTTCCAGGGACCAACCTGCTTGTACTGCAGCAGCATGTTGATGGCAAAGATGTTAAAGAATACGAAGATGGTCGGTATGATGGCGTACACAAACGTGGGCGGCTTGACCTCCGCACCGCTGAGCGAGCCGGTGAAGTACACGATGATGACGATCCACGGGATGATGCCGGCGATGCAGCCGTATATGAAGGAGGTCCAGTTGATTTTATTGGTGTACTGGTTGTGGTACTCCATCATGATGCCGAACAGGTTCATGGTGGCATTGATGCCGAACATCAGGATCAGGGCGCCCAGGTCCCACACGCCCACCAGCATACCGATCAGCACGATCATCCAGGACGAGCTGAGGGCATACTCGTAGAAACGGATGGGGTTCATGCCCAGCTTGAGGTTGTTGACGTAGCGGGTGTAGCCGATGGTACCCAGGTAGAAATGGGCTATGGCCGAGATGAGCAGGAAGATCGATACAGCGATGCCGAAGGGCAGCTCGTACCACAACTCCGGGGTGGGCTGCAGCGAGCGGGTCTGCAGGTTGAGACCAAGGAAGTTGGTATATATGGGGTAGGTGGTGTCGTTGCTGATGGCGATCATCAGGATGCCCTGCACCAGGTGTAGGACGCCCATCCCCAGGTTGAAATTCCGCCGGCCGCGGTAGGTTTGATCGGGGGTGCTGGAAGGTGGGGCGACGAGGGGTTTGTGGGAAGGTTTGTTTGCCATAGAAGCTCCTTGGGTTAGGGCCTATCCCCCGCTCCCTTCCCTAAAGGGAAGGGGGAAAGGACAGGTGGATAAAAAGATTAATACACAGCCGGAATTTTTAATAATTATATCAAGTTTTGAGCCAGGGAGGTAAGGATTGGAACCACGAACGACAGGAACGGAGGCTATAAAATGGGAAACCCAAGGTTTTCCTGGGAAATTCCCGCCAGCTCGCGCAGCTTGCGGATGCGAAGCCCAAGCCGGATCAGTACATCATCATTCATCCTGGCCTCCTGCAATCGTCATACAGGCAGGATAATCGGGATGCTACTGCCAGGCTACAGACTATAAGTAGCAACCTGCATGGCGCTCTGTCAGGATGTAACGATTGCTTTTGTATCTTGACTAATCAAGAATTGGTTTTTTTCGTAAATTGTTCAATGCTATACTCAAGCCATGAAACCAAAAATCAGCCTGATCACGCTGGGTGTGTCGAATTTGCAGCAGTCATTGCACTTCTACCGCAATGGGCTGGGATTCAAGACCCACAATTACAAAGAAGAGGACGGCGTTGTCTTCTTCCAAATGGAAGGCACCTGGCTGGCTTTGTATCCGAAAGACGAGCTGGCCGCCGATGCGCATGTCTCCCCGACGAGCTCCGGGTTCCCGGGATTCACCCTTGCCCATAATGCCGGCTCAAAAGAAGAGGTCGATAGCGTCTATGCTCTGGCCATCGCAGCCGGCGCAGTTGAGATGAAGAAACCACAAGAGGTGTTTTGGGGCGGCTATTCCGGCTATTTTTCCGATCCGGATGGGTATTTGTGGGAAGTGGCCTGGAATCCGTTTATGGATTTGACCTGATTCAGTGCTTCATCCCCCTTCAGCGTCTCAGTGGGTCCCCCTCCAATATCTCTTCTCCTTCCACCACCACCCCCGGTGCAAACAACCTGATGGTTCGCAGCAATGCCTCCAGGTGGGCGGCGACGTTCGCTCGGTCTACGCCGCCGGGGGCATAGACCACGTATAGGGCGCGTGTGGTGCTTGCGGTGACCGGCGAGCGGTCATCCTGGCCGTACAGGATGGTGCAGGCCAGCCCCAGCCCGTCGCGCATGGCCATATCGCCGGGCAGCTGCTCTTTGAGCGCGCCGCCCATCTGCTGCAGGCGGTCGCCCGGGCGGCAGATATCGATGCTCAGCGGCGGCTGCAGGCGCTCGGCGTCGTGACTGGCAGCCAGGGTGAGCACTTCCATCTCAGCCATGAAGTTGGCGTCCACCAGGGGCGAGACCTGCGGCAGGTTGCGGCCTTTGAAGAGCAGCGACTCGAGCTGCAGCAGGACGTGGTAGGTCTTGTCGAAGCGCCGGTAGTAGGCGTGGTAGGCGGCCATCACCGGCAGGGCCAGCAGCTCGCGGCGGTTGAAACCCTGGTACTGCTGGCGCAGGGACGCTTCCAGGCGTCGCTTTTCGTCTTCCTGGGCCGGTGAGGGCCGGCTGTTATCCACGCCGCTGACCTGCAGCAGCCCGATGGCGCCGCCGGGGTGGGCGGTTTTCCAATCCGGTGTGACAGTGAACGCGAGCATGCTGACCCGGTCTCCCTTCATGCTATACTGATTGGGGGATACTCCCGCTGTGTAATTATAGCCTCACCCCGGAGGAGTAGATGAGCGACTCAAGCCTGACCATCCAGAGATTATTGACCGCCGAAGCCCTGCGCCAGCCGGTGCTGTGGGAGGCAATCCGCACCGTGCAGCTGCCACCCGGCAGCCACGGGTTGGATGCGGGCTGCGGGATTGGCCTGCAGGCACGCATGCTGGCGCAGGAGACGGGGCTGCAGGGCCGGATCACCGGGCTGGATATCGACGCCGAGCAGATGGCTTGGGGTGGCGACCGTGTGCGGCGGGCTGGCCTGGCAGGGCGGATCACATTTTGCCAGGGAGATATCGGCCGCCTGCCGTTCGCCGGGCACAGCTTCGACTGGGCCTGGAGCGCGGACTGCATCGGTTATCCGGCGGGCGACCTGAGGCCGCTGCTGGGCGAGCTGATGCGGGTGGTGCGCCGGGGGGGCAGCATCTTCCTGCTGGGCTGGTCTGCGCAGCAGCTGCTGCCGGGGCACCCCTTCCTGGAAGCCCGGCTGAATGCGACCTGTTCCGCTTACCTGCCCTACATGCAGGGCAAAGCCCCCGAGATCAACTTCCTGCGCGCCTTAAGCCAGATGCGCCAGGCGGGGTTGGCGCAGGTGCAGGCGCAGACCTTCGTGGGCCAGGTGCAGGCGCCGCTGAGCGAGGATCAGCGGTTAGCTCTGGCTTCGCTGTTCGATATGTTGTGGGGGCAGCCGCAAGCGGAGGTCTCGACACAGGATTTGGAGGCATACCGCCGCCTGTGCGAGCCCGCCTCGCCGGATTTCATCCTGAACGTCGATGGGTATTATGCGTTTTTCACCTATACGCTGTTTCGAGGCGAGGCGCCGTAGGGGCGGGTCTGAGACCCGCCCCTACAACCTGCCCCTACAGGACGCAAAAGTATTGGATCAAGGCTGAATTAACCATGAATTACTCCCCAGAAAAACACCATCGTCAATCCATACGACTGCGCGGATATGATTATTCTCGAGCCGGTGCGTATTATTTTACAATCGTGGCTCATTTGCGGGAATGTTTATTCGGCGTCATCGTCGACTCAGAGATGAAATTGAGTCAATGCGGAGAAATTGTCCATGACGCCTGGCTCGATTTAGAAAACCATTACACCAACATTGAGTTGGATGAGGTCTGCATCATGCCCAATCACGTGCACGGGATTATTGTGCTAACGAACGCAGTTACAACAGGTGCAGCAACGCACGAAAAAAACGCTCCCTTGTCGGAGATCATTCGTGCCTTAAAGTCCTTTTCTGCGCGACGCATTAATATTGCCCGCCAAACCCCAGGGATACCAGTCTGGCAGCGCAATTATTATGAACACATTATCCGTGACCAACAGGAATACATGGCGATACAAGCGTACATTATTCAGAATCCTCTGAATTGGGAACACGACGACGAATTCCACGGATGAAATACATTGGGATGTCCTGCTGTAGGGGCGGGTCTAAGACCCGCCCCTACGAACCCGCCCCTACGAACCCGCCCCTACGAACCCGCCCCTACAGATGAAACTCGCACAACAATTCGCCCCTAAATGGTATAATTTGATTTCGACGGCCAGGAGGATGTCCCGATGGAAGCTTTTCCTTTTGTCAGTGAAATTGTGAGTGTTTTGACTGAGCTCTGGAGCATGCCGGAGGAACGGCGCGTGGAAGCCCCGGGGTTCGAAGCCGCTATGGAAATGTGGGGGACAATCCATGAGGCCATGCAAAGCCAGGATATGGAGCCTGGTTTCCTGGATGAATTCCAGAATAACCCGGAGCGCATGGGCTACGACCTGGAGAGCAGGCTCAAGTACATGCTGTGGGGCAACCAGGACCTGGCGGATCTGCTGCAGAAGCAGCTGGATGGCTACAAGGAGACCTCGGTGGCCAGCGGTACGGTGACCATCACCCGTGGTGACGCCACGCTGGTCGGGCCAAACGCCCAGGTGCAGCAGGAAACCAATATCTACCTCGACAACATCGATATAAACAAGTACATCAAGAAATAGCCAGCATCAAAGGCTGCGCCAGGAAGCTCCGGCGCAGCCTTTTGTACATCTCATCCCCTGGCCTGCCAAGCGGAGGAAAATCCTATGAGCCAAAAGCCGGCCGATCCAGGCGGTCCCGCCGCCGTTCTCCCATCCAGCGGACAGAAAAAAAACCCACCCGGGGAGACGCCCTCCAGCCGCAAGTGGCTGTATGCCATGGCCGGCGCGCTGGGCATCCTGATCCTGGTCGCGCTGCTGGTGCTGGGCACCTTCCAGGGCGTGACAATCTACCAGGCCGTGATGATTACGGTACTGGTGGCTTACTTCCCGATCTCCTACCTGGCGTTTGAGGTACGGTCGGAGCGGCGCAAGGAGCGGCTGGTCTCGCGCATCGCTTTGCTGGGCTTCGCCAGTGAAGAGGAGCAGCAGAAATGGGAAAACCTGTACCAGCAAATCTACAGCCCGCAGCAGTTCGTGCTGTTCGTGGGATTGGCGACGCTGGTCAGCTTGCTGGGGTTTGGCCTGATGCGCTTCAGCTGGGGCGCCGGCCCGGTAGGCATTCCGGGCGGGGTATTCCTGGAGCAGGCGATTGCCCAGACGATGTTCTACAGCTTCCTGGGTGCGTACATTTTTTCAATCTACAACGTGCTCCGGCGCTTCGTGACCTTCGACCTGCAGCCCGGGGTTTACATGAACGTGGCGGTGCTGATGGTGACGGTGATGGCGATTGCCTTCATCGTGGCGCTGCAGCTTAAGGACGAGAAGCTGTTTTTGCCCGGGGGAAGCGAGGCGCTGGAGTTCCAAAAATGGATTCCGGTGGTGGCCTTTCTGATTGGCTACCTGCCGGACGCCGGCTTCCGCTGGCTGACGACGCTGGCCAGCCGTTATATCAAGTTGGGCAAACGGCGCGAGACGCGGCTGGAGAATATCGATGGAGTCAGCATCTGGCACGAGACCCGGCTGCGCGAGAGCGGGGTGGATAATGTGCAGAACCTGGCAGCTACGGATGTACGCCAGCTGCTTCTGACCAGCCGCTTCAGCATGGCGCAGGTGATGAACTGGGTCGACCAGGCCATCTTGCTGATCAACGTACCGGAAAAATCCGCCATCAAGCTGCGCAATATCGGGATCACGACGATGACTTCGCTGATCTCGCTGGTTAACCCAATTCAGGGCAGCGACCCCAAGCAGCTGCAGGTCGAGGAGCTGAACGACAAGACAACCGTGCTGTCGAACAGCGAGCTGACCAGCCTGGCAAGCATCATGCGGGCCAGCCTGGAATCGAGCCCCAACCTGGCTTACGTGATGGCTTACTGGAAGGCGGTGCGGCAGGTGGAGCCGGAGCAGATCCGGGCACAGGCGGAAAACGTGCTGGCCGATATCACCCGGCGGGCCGCCTCGCCGATCCTGGCGGACGAGCGGGCCATCGAGCTGATCAGCACCCTGGTGGACAACATGGATCTGGAGGCGAACGACCTGGAGCGCCTTTTCTCCAAAGACAGCGAATCACTGGTGGGACTGGCTAACGTGTATACCAACAACCAGGATTACACTGCCGCCATCCGGGTGCTGAGCGAGGCGATCGAGAAATCGGTGGCGGCGCCGGTAAAACAGGCGCCGGCTTATGCCAGCCGCGGCCTGGCCCATGGGATGCTGGCGCAGCAGCGCAAGGCCAACCAGGAGGACTTCCAGGAAGATTACGACTGCGCCGGCAAGGATTTTACGGCGGCCAAAGAAAGGGACCCGGATTATTCCGGCACATATAACAACGAAGGCGCGGTTTGGATCGCCCGGCAGGATTTCCAAAAGGCGGTTGCCGCGCTCGACCAGGCTATCGAGCTCAACCCCTCGCTGGCCAAGGCGTTCTTAAACCGGGGCAAGGCGCACAGCAACCTGGCGAACAATGACACCGCCATCGCCGATTTCACCCGGGCGATCGAGCTGGCGCGCGCTTATGGATTGGAGAGCGTGCTGCGGGATGCGTACTATGAGCG
>JBFYSP010000010.1:0-3150 GCA_041301395.1 Anaerolineae bacterium | reverse complement strand
CCATTTCGACGGCGAACCGCTCTCAGCCGATCACGGCTACCCGCTGCGCGCGGTTGTAGGCTACATCCCCGGCCGGGATGACCTGATCACCCCCTATTTCTGGAAGGGCGCCAAGTGGCTGCGCGGGCTGGAATTCATGGCTCGTGACCGCTTGGGCTTCTGGGAGCAGGCCGGTTACCACAACCGGGCGGACGTTTGGGAAGAAGAGCGCTTTGGCTAAAGCCAGCCATTGATCGGAATGCACGCCGCTTGACCTGGCGGGCTATTCTTCAGCGGGGATATTGGTGCGCAGCAGCTCGCCTCGCTTAATCTGGAAGGCGTCAAAGTCGCGTGCCACAATGGCTTCGGGGAAGACGCTGCGGGCTTCGGCGACTACATCCCGCTCGCGATATCGCCGTGAGATATGCGTCAGGATCAGATTCTTCACGCCTGCCTGGCGGGCTAACATTCCGGCTTTATGAGCTGTCAGGTGGGCGAAATTCTGCGCCATCTCGGCTTCTTCTTGCAGATAGGTCGCTTCGATGACCAGCGCATCGGCATCCCGGCACACCTCCAGCAGGTTGTCGGTACGCCCGGCATCGCCGACATGCACAAAGCGCGTCCCAGGCCGCTCCGGGCCCAGCACCTGATCGGGTTGGATCGTGCGCCCATCCGGCAGGGTCACCGGGTGGCCGCCGACCAGCTCTTTACGCCATGGCCCCTGGGGGATGGCCAGCTCATCTGCCAGCTCGGGCAGGAAGGGTCGGCGCGATTTCTCCTCGAACAGATAGCCGAAGCAGTCTGAGCCGCGGTGGAATACGGGGAAAGCCGACACCTGGAAATCGTCACCGTCGATGATCACACCTTCGTTGATGGGATGCAGTTCGATGTTGGTAGGCGGTCGCGCCCCGCGCAGCACTACGCCGTACAGCAGGTCGTGGATGCGGTCCAGTGCCCACTTGCCGCCGTAGATCTCCAGGCCGTCGATCGTTTCCCAGCGCATGAAGGTTGAAAGCAAACCCGCCAGCCCCAGGATGTGGTCCAGGTGACCGTGGGTGATCAGGATGCGGTTCAGGCGCTTAAAACCCAGCCCGGAGTGCATGATCTGGCGTTGGGTGCCTTCCCCGCAGTCGATCAGGAAGCGGTATTCATTGTGCAGCACAACCTGGGAGGATAGACCGCGGTGCACTGATGGAGCGGATGCAGAAGTGCCTAGAAAAACAATCTCGAACAAGGGGAAAGCCTTTTTTGCTGGAATGAGCGCCTGCGGCGCCGTCAGGATTATTGTACCTCATCTTCTCTACTCGTTTTCTGCAAGCTGCTATTCCCTGGGGCGAAGTCCCTCCAGGCCTGAGTCTGGAGGCCTGGCCTCGCTAAGGGGTACCCCGTCCTGTTCAGACCATATGTGCTATAATCCTTGCGCGGCGCTTTGACTGTGCGTCGACTCAGGGATGTAATGCATGGCCAAGAAATCCGACGCCCCGCCAGCTAAAACCGCTCCCCCGAAAACCAAATCCGCTGCCGGTAAGTCGAAGGCTGCCCCGGCGAAGGCTTCTGGCACTAAAACTACTTCGTCGAAATCTACAAAAAGCAAAGCCAGCACCCCGAGCAAAAGCTCCTCACAATCCCCGAAGGCGGGTAAAGCCCCGGCATCCGCCCGCAGCAAACGCGCCCCGGCTGCCCGTTCCAGCCAGCAGGCGGAACCCAGGCCACCGCTGCTGACCGCGGATCGCAAACTGGACATCATCGGGGTGTTCCTGGCCCTGGTGGGATTCCTGACCTTACTCAGCCTGCTCTCGACCAACAACAGCAGCTTTATTGGCGGCTGGGTTTCGCTGCTGGAGCAGACCTTTGGCTGGGGTGTGTCCCTGTTTGCGGTTATCCTGGTGATTTCGGGCATCTGGCTGGTGCTGCGCAACTTTGAGCGTATCCCGCAGTTCTCGTTCTGGCGCGCTATTGGGTTGGGGTTGCTGTTTTTTAATATCCTGGCCTGGCTGCATTTTCTGGCTGTGCTGGTCAATCGAGGGGAAAGCGGCTTTGACCTGGCGGCGAGCGGGGAAGGGGGCGGCTACATTGGGGCGGTCATCGGTGAGGCCTTGAGAGCCTTGATGGGCCTGGGCGTGATGGGCGTTGCTTTGTTGGCATGGACACTGGCTGCCCTGGCGTTATCTCTGGATGTCAGCGTGCTGGACCTGTTTCGCTGGGTCCCGTCGCTGGCTACCCGTCTGCAGGATGGATTGATTGAGATCGGTGACGGCTGGCGCGGGCCGCGTAAAGCCAAACCTGCCTCGGTGGTACAGCCGGCCTCTCCGTCTTATCCACCAGTGGAAATGTCGCCGTTAATTCCGGTTGGCTCGGCAGCCCCGGTCGTGACGCTGGGTGTGAGCACCACGCCGGGAATGCCGGTTGCCTGGCAGCTGCCTTCGGTAGAAGAAATCCTGGACGACGGGGGTGATGTTGTATTTGACGACCAGGCCGACCTTGAGCGGGCGCGGGTCATCGAAGAAACGCTGGCATCTTTCGGCTCACCGGCGCGTGTAGTGGAAATCAACCGCGGGCCAACCATCACCCAGTTTGGTGTCGAGCCGGACTTTGTAGAAACACGCGGCGGCCGGCTGCGTGTGCGGGTGGGCAAGATCGCTTCATTGGTGGATGACCTGGCGTTGGCCCTCTCTGCGCGCACCATCCGCGTTCAGGCGCCGGTGCCGGGCAAGAGCTTTGTGGGCATCGAAGTGCCCAACGAGCAGGTGGCGCTGGTTTCGCTGCGCGACCTGCTGGCAAGCGATGCCCTGAAGCGCTTGAAATCCCCGCTGCGTTTTGCATTAGGGCAGAATGTTTCGGGGTCGGCCGTAGCGGCCGACCTGACTGCCATGCCGCACCTGCTGATTGCCGGTCAGACCGGTTCCGGTAAATCGGTGTGTGTCAATGCCCTGATCTGCTGCCTGTTGGTCAACAATACCCCGGATGACCTGCGCCTGATCATGGTTGACCCCAAGCGAGTCGAGCTGACCGGCTACAACGGCATCCCGCACCTGCTGGCCCCGGTGGTGGTGGAGCTGGAGCGGGTGGTGGCAGCCCTGCAGTGGGTCTCGCGCGAGATGGACATGCGCTACCAGAAGCTGGCCGACATTGGGGCGCGCAATATCCTGGATTACAATGCCCGGGCGGTGG
>JBFYSP010000007.1:0-14037 GCA_041301395.1 Anaerolineae bacterium | reverse complement strand
ACACCGCCCTGGAAGGCCAGCAGATAAAGATCACCGTCAAAGACGGCAATGTGTATCTGAATGATACCGTGCAGGTGATCATCACCGACATCGAAACATCCAACGGCGTGATCCACGTGATCGACACTGTGCTCCTGCCCCCTGCCAAGCTCTCGGATATCGTTGACACCGCTGTAGCGGATGGTCGCTTCACCACCCTGGTGGCTGCCGTGCAGGCCGCCGGCCTGGTTGAGACCCTCAAAGGCGAAGGACCTTTCACTCTCTTCGCCCCCACCGACGATGCTTTCGCCAAGCTGCCTGCTGGAACCGTCGAAGATCTGCTCAAGCCTGAGAACCTTGAGACCCTAACGAATATCCTGCTCTACCATGTGGTGCCCGGTAAGGTCATGGCTGCAGATGTCATCCAACTAGATGGACAGATGGTTGACACTGCCCTGGAAGGCGAGCAGATTAAGATCACTGTCAAAGACGGCAAGGTGTATTTGAATGATACTGTGCAGGTGATTATTACCGACATTGAGACCGCCAACGGCGTGATCCATGTGATTGACACGGTACTGCTGCCTGAATAACAATCGCTTATTGGTAGTATTTTATCGGTAAGTTAGCGAAAGGAGCCGGGGATCCGGCTCCTTTCGCGTATTTCGTGTGGTTCGGGGTTTTAGAATTCATGTTTTACACCGGCTTATTTCCACTTCCGGATGTTATCCACTCAACGCGGGTATAATCTAGTCCTAACCAGATTGCGCAGTCCAGGCCTGGGCAGCGCATGGAATCATAGAAACCATTGATGGACCGCGTTCGATACCGCCGCATTGTCCTGTTTGCAGCGCGCCAGATTATCAGCATAATCTGGTGGGATTTGATTCTGGCCCATATCGGATTCCGCAAGCTGGCGCAGCGCAACCGTTCCGACCGGCTGCAGCGCATGGCGCGCGATTTCCGGCTGCTGGCAGTGCGCATGGGCGGGGTGATGATCAAGGTCGGGCAGTTCCTCTCCTCTCGGGTGGACGTGCTGCCTAAATCGATCACCGACGAGCTGGCCGGGCTGCAGGACGAGGTCCCGCCGGTGCCTTTCGCCGCTATCCGCAAACAGGCCGAAGCCGAGTTCGGCTGCACCTTAAGCGAAAAGTATATTTTCTTTGACCGCCAGCCACTGGCAGCAGCTTCGCTGGGCCAGGTGCACCGGGCGCGCATTGAGGTGCCTGCCCTTGCCGGGAACCCAGCCGCAGAAGGGGCAGCCGCCCCAGCGCCGACGGCCGTCCGGGAGGTGGTGGTCAAGATCCAGCGCCCGAACATCGAGCAGATCATCAATACCGATCTGGCAGCGTTGGAGACGGTCAGCCGCTGGATCAACCGCTACAAACCCATCCGCCGGCGGGCCAATATTCCGGCGCTGCTGCAGGAATTCAGCCGCACGCTGTACGAAGAAATCGACTACCTGGCCGAAGGGCGCAATGCAGAGACCTTCGCAGTGAATTTTGCCGACCAGCCGGGCATCCGGGTGCCCTCGGTGATCTGGACGCACACCACCCGGCGCGCCCTGACCCTGGAGAACGTGTGGGGCATCAAGATCTCCGATTATGAGGCAATCACCGCCGCGGGAATCGACCGCTCCGCGGTGGCTTCCCGGCTGATCGACACCTACCTGCAACAGATCTTCGAGGACGGCTTCTTTCACGCCGACCCACATCCCGGCAACCTGTTTGTCAACCCGGATCCGGTGTACACGCAGGATCAGATGCAGGCCTTTGCCTCCGGAACCCTCAGGCACCCGGAAAGCCCTGCCCCAGCCAACGGGCAGGCGCCTGTCAATGGTGTCCCGCCACGCGCACCCTGGCAGATCACCTTCGTCGATTTTGGGGCCGTGGGGCATGTACCGGAGAATATGCGCCTTGGGCTGCGCGAGATGCTGGTTGGCGTAGGCACGCGCGACAGCAAGCGGGTCATCCGGGCTTACCAGATGATGGGCATCCTGCTGCCGGGAGCGGATACGGCCGCACTGGAAAAGGCTGCCGCCACCGCCTTCGATCGCTTCTGGGGGCGCTCGATGACCGAGCTGACCAGCATCCCTACCCGCGAGCTGCGCCAGTTTGCCCTCGAGTTCCGCGACGTGCTCTACGAGATGCCCTTCCAGGTCCCGCAGGACCTGATCTTCCTGGCGCGCGCCGTGGGCATCCTATCCGGGATCGCCACCGGGCTGGACCCAGATTTCAACCTGTTCTTGCATATGCAGCCTTATGCCCAGAAGATGATCGCCCAGGAGGCGCGCGGCGGCTGGGAGACCTGGGTAGGCGAAGCGGCCAAAACCCTGCAAACCGCCATAAATTTACCCGGGCGGCTCGACCGGCTGATCAACCGGCTGGAGGGCGGCGAGATCGCCACGCGCAACCCCGAGCTCAACCGCCAGGTAAGCCGGGTGGAGCGGGCGGTGCGCCAGCTGACCAATGGGATAATTTTTGCCGTGCTGCTGTTGAGCAGCGTGCAGCTTTATTTGGGGGATGAATTTTGGCCGGCAGCCGCTTTCCTTGCGGGAGCAGCCGCCAGCCTGGTGTGGATGTTTATTTCCAGAAATCGAATATATTAATCGACGGCAATCATCACGCTGGAAGCCTTGATCACCGCAAAAGCCTTCGAGCCTTCCTTCAGCTCAAGGTTGTCCACCGAGGCGTTGGTGATAATCGAGGTGATCTCTAACCCGCCGGATACCTCAATAATCACTTCCGAGTTGACCGCACCGCGGGTGATGCGTTTGACTTTGCCTTTCAATACGTTGCGTGCACTAATTTTCATAGGTTTTCCCTTTCAAGCTAATCTTATCACGCCTTAGCGCACGAACAAGCCGTTGCGCAAATCGTCCAGCGCCTGCTGGATCTCTTCAACCGTGTTCATCACAAACGGACCATAGGGCACGATCGGTTCACGGAAGGGTGCGCCGGCCATCAGCATGAAGCGCACGCCCTGCGCTGGGGCTGCCTGGACGCGCAGCCGCTCGCCATCCGAGAAGCGCAGCATGTGCACTGCGCTCACCACTTCGCCGCGGCCGGAGTCATCCATGCCGAAGCAGCCCTCGCCTTCGAAGACATACGCCACGCAGGTATGCCCGGCCGGGATGGGCAGCTCGAATACGGCGGCCGTCTCCAGGGTCACTTCCATGTAGAGCGGTTTGGCGGCAATCTCGGTCACCGGGCCGCGCACGCCGCCAAACTCGCCGGCTACTACGCGCACCGCAGCGCCCCCCACCTGTGAGACAGGCACCTCGCCGGACAGGATTTCCTGGTAGCGCGGTGCGGACATCTTGAGAGCCGCAGGCAGGTTGACCCACAGCTGGAAGCCGAATATGTTGCCGCTGGGCCCACGGCGGGGCATTTCCTCATGCAAAATGCCGCGCCCGGAAGTCATCCACTGCACGTCGCCCGCCCCGATTTTACCGGCGTTGCCCAGGCTGTCGCGGTGGTTCACCGAGCCCTCCAGCATGTAAGTGACCGTTTCAATGCCGCGGTGCGGGTGGGTGGGAAAGCCCTTAATCGGCCCTTCGAGCGGGTTGTTGAAGGCAAAGTGGTCGAAGAGCAGGAAGGGGTCAAAGGCATTGGCCCGGTTGGGGCCAAAAGAGCGGCGCAGCAAGACGCCGGCGCCCTCGATAACCAGTTGTGGCTCGATTATTTGGGTTACAGTTCTGTTTTCACTCATAGGTTCCTCTTGGTATTTGCTTGCAAAAATGCCTGCCGCAAGTCCTCACTCTGGAAATCGCCGGCAATTTCGTCGATTACCTGGCGAGCCCGGTCGAGATTGGCCTGGGCTTCGTTAACAACGCCAGTGGCAGCCAGCAGGTTGCCGAGCTCCAGCCGTGCTTGCCAGAGCAAGGGACGGAAGCCCAGCGCTTCAGCCAGGCTGGCAGCCTGTTCAAAGTCGGCGCGCGCCTGTTCTGCTTTTCCCAGGGCCAGCTGCACCCGGCCGCGCGTCAGGAAAGCCAGCGGTTCCTGGTTGCGCATGCCATACTGCCAGGCCACCGCCAACGCATCTTCGGCCTGTACAAGCGCCGCCTGGGGGTCGTTGCGCGCCAGGACCAGGGCAGCCATGCCGCACAGGGTGCGTGGTCTCTCCAGCAGTGCAAAGGCATTCGGCTGGCTCAACCCCTGAAAGAGCGTCTGTTCTGCAATCTCCAGGTCACCCGCCGCGATAGCGCAGCTCCCCAGGTCGGCCCAGGCCGGCCCGCCCATCATCCCGCCGCCGGGGGTTTCCAGCAGCCGCAGGGCATGCCCATGCAGCGCGATCGCCTGGTCGTGATACTGCAGGCTGATTTCCAGGTACAGGCTGCCCACGATGCCCAGCACCGGCACGGCTACGAAGGGCATCATGCTCTCGATCGGCAGCACATCTTGCAGTAAAGGCTCCGTGATCCGGAGGGCCTGCTCGTACAGGCCCAGGGACTGGTAGCAGGCGCTCAGCCCCCAGCCGGAAAATGCCCGGGCATAGATCGAGTTGATCAGCTCAGCGATCCCCCAGGCCTCCTCCAGGTTGCGGCGTGCCGCTTGGACCTGCCCATCGCGCAGGTCGCAATGCGCCAACACGAACAGCAATCCCGATTCATGCTCCCGGTCCCCGATCTGCCGGCAGAGCTCCAGGCCTTCAGTGGCTTTCCCGCGCGCCTCATCGAAGCGTGCCATGTAGAGCAAGCTAGAAGCCAGGTGTTCAGTGGCCAGCGCCTCTTGCCAGGGAGACTGGCTTTCACGAGACACCTGCACCACTACATCCATCACCTTCTTCACCGATTCAAAATCGGCCCGGGCGGTGCACATCTGGCAGCGGATTATGGCCGACTCGGGCATCAGGCTGGGCTGCTTACCGCTCTCCGAAAGCTCCAGAGCTTTATCCAGGTAGGCATCGGCTTCCTGAAACTGCCCCATCATCAGGCCATATACTGCCGCCAGCTTGTTCAAGGCTGAGATTTGCATCACCAGGTCGCCAGTAGATTCCGCCGTTTGTTTCATCTCCTGGTAAAGCTCGAGCGCTTCGGGGATACGCCCGGCAAACGATAACGCTCCGCCCAACCCCTCGTAAGCGCGGCGCAGCAGAGACTGGTCGGCTGAGCCGGCGCTGAATTCCAGCGCCTGTTGGAAGAACCCCATCGCCTCGGCAACCGCATAAGCCGCAGCCGCACGTTCACCGGCCTGCACCAGGTATGGAACGGCCTGCCCTGTCTGGCGGGCTTCTACTAGGTGGAATGCAATCACCGCCGCTGCATCCGTTGTGCGTCGAATCAGCGACTCGGCGGTGCGGCGGTGCAGCTCGCGGCGGTTGCTGAGCAGGATCGAATTGTATGCCGCTTCCTGGGTCAGGACGTGCTTGAAAATATAGCTGCCCTGCTGGTTCGTTCTGCTGCGGACATACTCCCGCCGCTGCAGCTCCAACAGGGCAGGTTCCAGAGTTTCGGGGGAAGCCAGCAGGTCGGCCAGAATCTCAGCGCTGAATTCGCGCCCAATGACCGAGGCTGCCTGCAAGATTTGCCTGACGCCATCCTCCAGCCTGTCCAGCCGGGCGGTGATCACACCCACCAGGGTCGTGGGGAACTCTATGTTCTGGATTTCCCGGGTGGCCTGCCAGTGATCGTCACGCCGCACGATCAGACCGCCATCCAGCAAGCTGCGAATCACTTCTTCCAGGAAGAAGGGGTTGCCTTCAGCCTTTTCCAAAATCTTCAGGCGCACAGCGGGCGGCAGGTCTTCAATCTCCAGCAGGCTGGCGACCAGCTGGCGCGCCTGGCTTTCATCCAGGGGTGCCAGGGGAAGCGACAGGTAGCCCTGCGAGAACGCGCGGGCGGTGTTTTCATGAAACTCCCAGGAAGGCTCGTCCATGCGCGGGCGAAAAGCGACCAGGATCATCAAAGCATGCCGGCTGGTAAGCTCCAGCAACGAAGTGAGCAAATCCAGCGAGGTACGGTCGGCCCAATGGAGATCATCCAGATAGAGCACCACCGGATGGCTGCGCGCCAGCAGCTCGACAAAGCGATAAATGGACTGGAAAAGCTGCATGCGCAGGAACATCGGCTCCAGGTAGCGCACACGATCGGCGTCCTCGCCTTCCAGCGGCAGCCCCAGCAGGGTAGCCAGGGAGGCAGCCAGCTCCTGGCTATCAACCGGCAGCATGGATTTAATCCGCTCGAGCTGAGTGGCGGGCGGCATGTCGGCCGCCAGGGAGAAATAGCGGCGCAGCAGGTCGCCAAAGGGCGCAAATGGCGTGGCAGTCTCGTAGGAGAATGAACGGCCTTCCAGCCAGATGGGAGGTTCTTGCCAGAAAGCCTGCAGATTTTGGGAAAACTCGCTTACCAGGCGGGACTTTCCTAAGCCTGCCTCGCCCATCACTGAAACGACCTGCCCGCGGCCTTCCCGCAGGTTGGCTGCTGCTGCCAGCAAGGCTTCCATTTGCGCCTGGCGGCCGATCATGGGCGCATCCAGCCCGCGAATGCCGCGCAGCCGGGCGGGTGCAGCCTTGCGTCCCAGGATACGGTAAGCTACCAGCAGCTCGTCGCGGCCTTTCACCTGCAGGTTTTCAATGGTTTCAACCTCAAACAGCGGGGCGACAAGCTGATAGGTGGCTTCGGAAACCTGCACGCTGCCCGGTAGAGCAGTCTGCTCCATGCGCGCCGCCAGGTTGATGGCATCGCCCAGGGCGGAATATTCGAGGCGCAGGTCGGAGCCGATATCGCCCACCACCACCAGCCCGGTGTTGATTCCCACCCGGATATTGAATTCGATACCCCAGCGCTGCCGCACCTCGATGGCATACTCCAAAGTAGCGCGGGTAATCTCCAGCCCGGCCAGGATGGCGCGCTGCGGGTCATCTTCATGGGCGATGGGTGCGCCGAAGAAAGCCAGCAGGCCATCCCCCATCAGGCGCGCCACCGTGCCCTCGTAACGATACACCGGCTCGATCATGCGCGCAAAGCCGCCGTTAATGATCTCGGCCCACTCCTCCGGATCCAGGTGCGAGGCGGCCTGGGTGGAACCGGCGACGTCGCAAAACAGGATGGTGACAATGCGGCGCTCGCCCTGCATCAGGCGGCTGTCTCGGGCGGCCTGGAGCCTGGCAAGCAGCTCAGTGGGGATGTAGCGGGCGAGCTGGGCAGCCTGGGACGAGAGCTGTGGTGCAGCGGTTTCCGCGGAAACGGGCGACCTTTCCTGCGTAGCCGGTGGGCCGGAAAATTCCTTCGCCTCAACCGGGCGTCCGCAATTATGGCAGAAGCGTGCCCCGGTTTGTAAGCCTGCACCGCAGTTCGAACAGGCTTGCGGTAAAGCCTGACCGCAGTTGAAGCAGAAACGTGCTCCGCTTGGGTTTTCCGTCTGGCAATTTGGGCATTGCATGCGTGGTTCCACCTACGTCCAGATGAACAAGCGCAAGGCGGGCTTGCAGCTTGGAGGGCAATACTAGACTTTGATCATCAATTTTAGCAGATACCAACGGCAAGGTCAATCGAAGCAGGCATTTCATATAAAAGATTTATATGATTGTCATATTCAATCCATGATATTTGTCAATTGGAAGTTCGGCAGAGTTGTTCTATCCTTGGAGTAAGGATTTATCTACCCAATTCAGGAGAGTGAAAGCATGACGACAGAAATTCGCATAGACGCCTTGCTGCCGGCGGAGATGGCGACACGGGCAGAGTACGTGGGCGTGCGCAAAGCAGAAACGCCACCGCTAAAAGTTTTCGGGCTGTCGGTGCTGGCGGGAGCATTCATCGCCCTGGGGGCCATCTTCGCCACCACGGTGCTGGCCGGCGGGATCGCCATCAAGGGTCCGGACGGCGCCACAGTGCTGGCCACCGCCCTGCCCTACGGCATCAACCGGCTGCTGGCGGGACTGGTATTCTGCCTGGGCCTGATCCTGGTGGTGGTGGGCGGCGCCGAGCTGTTCACCGGCAACAACCTGATCGTGATGGCCTGGGCCAACCGTAAAGTTTCCAGCAAAGCCCTGCTTTCCAACTGGACGATTGTGTATATCGGCAATTTCATCGGCGCGCTGGGCACGGTGGCTTTGATGTTCCTGTCCAAGCAGTATATGTTCGGTAGTGGAGCCATCGGTCTGACGGCGCTGAACATCGCCAAAGCCAAGGTCGAGCTGGATTTTGTGCAGGCCATTGTGCTGGGTGTGCTGTGCAACGCGCTGGTCTGCCTGGCAGTGTGGATGACCTACAGCGCCCGCAGCACGATCGATAAGATCTTTGCGATCATCTTCCCCATCTCGGCTTTTGTGGCGGCCGGCTTCGAGCACAGCATCGCCAATATGTACTTCATCCCCATCGGCCTGCTGATCAAGGATTTTGCCGGCCAGGATTTCTGGACGCTGATTGGTAAGACACCGGCCGATTACAGCTCGGTTACCTGGACTTCCTTCTTGTGGAACAACCTGCTGCCGGTCACGATTGGCAACATCATCGGTGGAGCCGTCCTGGTGGCAGCGGTATACTGGCTGATTTTCTTGCGCCCGGCAAAGGAGAAATAATTATGAAAGCGTATATATTTATGCATGTACGTGTTGGCAGTGTGCCGGAGGTAGTGACCAACCTGCGGCGGCTGGACGGTATCACCGAAGCCCACATGACCTTTGGGCCTTATGATGTGGTGGCCGAGGTAGAGGCCGACGACGCCAACAAGCTGGGCAAGCTGGTGGCGCGCCAGGTGCAGCCGATCCCCGGTGTCCTGGATACCATCACCAGCCTGGTAGTCGAGATCGGGTAAATACCCGACACTGTCAGTTTGCCGGGTCCGCTTCGGCAGGCGGTTGGTTTTCGTCGCGGGCAATCTCACCCATCAGGTTGACGGCGGTAGCGCCGGCAGCCATGTCAAAGAAATCGCTCCGCACCCTGCTCGAGCTGTCCTGCGGAACCAGCAGCGCTTTGTTCAGCGGGGCATGCTTGACAGACTGCGCCCCGAAGCCGGCGATCGCCTGGTCCAGATCGATCGCGCCGGTCATGTTCGCCAGCACCACCAGGGCCGACATGCCCGGGCGCAGGGAGCGGCCAATGATCTTGAGCTGCTCGTCGGGAAAGCCGCCATCGCTCAGGCTGGCTACCCCCCCACCGATCGCTGCGCCCAGGGCGCTGGTGGCGATGGCCAGCGGTCCGCCGATCAGCCCGATGGCGCCGCCGACGACCGCGCCAATCGCAGCGCCTTTGCCGCCGCGGGTATCGCCGGTCTCTTTGATGTTCAGTTTCTCTTGCTGATCCACAAATAATATGGCGGCGTCATCGATCTTGAAGCCTTCATCCTTTTTGTCGAGCGTCTCAAGCTGCCGCAGGGCATCCTGCGCGCCGGATTCGCCGTTGAAGGTTGCTACCAGCAGTTCATACAGATCGCTTTCCATGAAAAATCCTCCTGCAATGGGATAGGTGGGATTGGCCCGCCTGGATTAGAAAATAGATGCCCATTATAGTATGAGACCGATTATTTTGGAGATTCTTCTTCTCTAAGCAGTCCCAGGGCCGGAGGCTGTGCTGCGGTCTTCAATCTCCCAGATGTGATCCAGCGCATGCCAAGCAGTGCGGCGGACAAAGTACCGCGCAGACCAGCGTTTCCCGCCGCGCGGCCCGTATGCGTCTATTTCACCCTGCGCCGAAGCGCTCAAGGTTTCCAGGATGGCCCGCCGGGTCTCCGCCTGGGCATCCTCAAGCTCCTGTGTTTGCGGCGCTTTGCCACCCAGGCTGGAGAGGTAGCCTATCTCGGCTTCGTGCACGTGCTGGAGAATTCTATCCAGGTTCCGACCGCCGCCGCGCGGGCCTGTCTGCAGGCTCTTACCCTGGGCACGCTCCGCGGCGCGATCCAGCCCCTGCCAGCAGGCCTGCAAAATAGCCTGCAGGCGCTGCAGCTCCTGGTCATCGAGGGGGCGTGGATCCCCGGCGGGGGGTATGCCCGGCGCGCCAAAGTCGGTGGTGGCATTGCCTTGCAATCGTTCGACAACCACGAATGCCGAGGCGTCTGCTGGAGCTTGAAAATCTAGCTCGGAAAGCCGCAGAATGTCTGCATAGCGAGGGCCCGCCGCGAGAAGCGCCTGAAGGGCGCCGGCTTCATCCCGGCCCGCACGACACCAGCCGGGCCATTCAACCGCACCCGCAAAGGTTTTCTTCTTCCCCACCTCGATGTACACATCGATCCCGTTTGACGATTGTGCCACCGGCTGCTGCTCCATTTATGTCAGTTTCTGCACCAAGCCGGCAGCCCACAGCCGAATTGCTTCCCAATCTCGCAGGTCGCTGGGAGGCTCTTTACCGACAAACCACTTGAGCGGGGCACGCAGCTTTCCCGGGTCGTACTTGCCCCCAAACATCTCGACCACTTCCGGCGTAAACCAGGCATGCTTTCCCAGCTCCTTCTCAAGCTGGCTTTGAGAATCGACCCACTCCTGGTCATCATGCGGCTCGTGAACCGGGCCCAGGGCAAATACCGCCACCGGCAGCTTTTGCAGGGCATCCCTGTGATGCGACAGGAACTGCATCGCATCCTTATGCCAGTGGAACATGATCAGCGGCGCCCCCACCACCACCGCCTCGTAGCCTGCCAGGGTGCGCACCTCCGGCAGAGGACGCAGATCCACAACCACTCCGGTACCGCGCAGCGTTTTTGCAATCACTTCCGCAACCTCCTGGGTAGAGCCGTAGCTGGTTGCATAGCCAACAAGAACCGTAGTAATCATCATCACCTCCAGGATACGGCTCACCCAAACAGGAAAACCTGGATGAGCAGCACGAGATTCAAACTCAGGATGATCAGCGTCGCCAGCCAGGCCAGCACGCGGGTCGTGGGTGTGTTGGTGAAATCGCCCATAATGCGCGGGTTGCTGGTAAACAGCACCAGCGGGATGATGGCAAAGGGCAGCTGGAAGGACAGGCTGACCTGCGACAGCACCAGGATTTGCAACGGGTCGGTTCCCAGGCCGATGACGATCAGCGACGGGACCATGGTCACAAGGCGGCGCGCCCAGACGTTCATCCGGCGGTGTGTGAAGCCTTCCATAACCACCTGGCCTGCCATCGTGGCGGTGGTCGAGGAGGCCAGACCCGACGCCAGCAAAGCCACCGCAAAGGCGGTCGCCGCAAACGGACCGAGCAGGGGGCTCATGGTGCGGTGGGCAGTCTCAAGAGAATAATCCTGCAGCGCGCCTCCGGAGAATACGGCTGCAGCCATGATCATGATAGCACAATTCACGAAGAAAGCCCCGTTGAGCGCAATCAGGGTATCGACGACAGCCAGGCGGAAGGCATCCTTCTTACGCGCCAGCGAATCGCTGGGGCGCACCCGCGACTGGATCAAGGCGCTGTGCAGGTACAGGTTGTGCGGCATCACCGTAGCGCCAATGATGCCCACGATGACCAGGGTAGAGCCAATCGGAATGCTGGGCACCAGCAGGCCTTGCAGGATGGCGTTCCAATCCGGAGTAGAAAGCCAGATTTCGGCCAGGTAGACAAATCCGATCACTGCGATCAGACCGATGATGGTCATCTCGATCTTGCGGAAGCCATAGCGCTCCAGCAGCAGGATCAGCGAAATGATTACCCCGGTGAGCAGCGCCGCCGGGAAGAGCGGGATGCCAAACAGCAGATTGAAGCCAATCGCCCCGCCCAGGAATTCAGCCAGGTCGGTGGCAATTACCGCCAGCTCGGCCGTAATCCATAAAGCCACGCTCATCCAGCGCGGGTAGCGGTCGCGGCATACTTCCGGCAGGGATTTGCCCGTGGCGATGCCCAGCTTGGCCGATAGGATCTGCATCAGCATGGCGATCAGGTTCGCCATCAGGATCACCCACAGCAGCTGGTAGCCAAAGCGAGCCCCACCCTCGATATCGGTGCCCCAGTTGCCGGG
Organism: Anaerolineae bacterium; assembly: GCA_041301395.1. Lineage (GTDB taxonomy): Bacteria > Chloroflexota > Anaerolineae > Anaerolineales > UBA4823 > CTSoil-045. The sequence goes on along the minus strand of JBFYSP010000007.1, from coordinate 2,182 downwards.
GTCCATGTAGCCAACGCTGATCAGGAAAGCCGGGCCCAGGAACACCAGCACACGCTGGGCAACCGCCCTGGCACCGTAGCGGTGGAACATCTCCCGCAAACGGTCCCGCTCTTCCTGCCACCAGGGCCGCCGCGGCAGGGGGATCTCGTGCAGGCTGGCGCTGGACACGCGAATCTGGTTGGCCTGGGCCCGCGGGATGGCGATCTCGTGCGCGTTGAAGCGGTAGATCACCGGGTCGCCCAGCGGATCGACGCGGATGGCGGCTACTTCCACACCCGGGCGCAAACCCTGGGCCTGCCAGGCATCCGTGTGCACGCCGGCGCTTTCGAAGGCCGCCAACTCAGCAGCCTGCCCCACCTCCATCTCGGAGAGCGGCAGGCTTTCCGCCGGGGCATCCACGATGAAGATGCGCTCGGCAGCCGCCGGGGCCAGCGCCAGGCGCTGCCGTCCGCTCCACACCAGCACCCGCCCGGGGGTGTGCTCGTCCACTTCGACATACGCCCCGGGCGTGATGCCCAGCAGCAATAGTTGGGAAAACAGCGCCGGGGGCTCGTCTTCCACATGGATCACCCGGCCCATGCGGTGCTCCTGCCAGCGCGAGAGCGGCACGCCTTCGACCAACTCGCCCAGGCTGCCTTCGCGCGGCGGAATCGGGTCGCCGTGCGGGTCGTAGCGCGGGTAGCCCAGCTGCGCGTCCAGGCGGTCGATCTCTTCCGGCGTCACCCGGTGCTCGCGGCGGGCGGCCTCTTCGTGCAGGGCGTCCAGCGCCAGGCCTTCCTTCTCCGCCAGGTAGCGCTCCCACAGGCGGTGGGCGCGCACCAGCTCGATGGCGCGCTTCTCGCCGGCCGCTTGCAGCGTGACCCACTCCCCATCCACCACCACCCACTCGCGGCGCTGCATCTCCGCCAGGATCATCGGCAGGCGCTCGGGCTGCAGCTCGGCCTGGCGCACCAGGTCGGTGCTGCGCACCGGGGCAAAACCGGCCGCCTGGCTGGTTCCGCCGGCGACGGCAAGCTCCGGCGCTATTCCTGGCGCCAACGGGCTGCTCAGATTGTGGAGTGCTTTCAGGGTGTCTTCGGCGACTTCATCCAGCCCCAGCCAGATGCGCCGGGATTCTCGCCGCAGGCGGTAAATCACCACCAGCAGCCCGGCGATCACAATCACCAGGATCAGGATGAGCAGCCGTTCGGGGGTCATCTAGGATGCGTCAAATATTCATTTACCACAGATGGCACAGATAGGAACACGGATGAATAAACTAAACCATTTATTCGGCCAGCAGGCCAAGCAAATGCGTCACATCCGGCAAAATCTGGATGGGCAGGTCGGCCGACAGCGAGTTGAACTGGCTGTGGATGCCGATGAAGCCGGCCCCCGAGTTCACCGCCGTCTGGTAGTCCAGGTCGGTATCGCCGATGTACAGGCTCTGCGCCGGGGGGATGCCCAGCGCTTCCAGCGCCTTGTGGATGGCATCCGGCGCGGGCTTGGGATGCTCGACATCGTCGCCGGTGACAATCACCTGGAAGAAATCCCGCAGGTTGTTTTGCGAGATTTCATGCGTCACACGCTGCCTCTGTCCGGCGGTCACCAGCCCGAGCGGGAAGCGCTCCTTCAGGGCCGCCAGGGTTTCCAGCACGCCGGGGAACGGCTGCGGGCAGTGCTTGCCGGCCTCCTCCAGCCACAGCCCATCCGCCTCGGCCCACAGCTCCTGGGAGAAATCCAGCAGCTGGTAAGTAAGGAACCAGTTGGGGGCATAGGCCGCCTGGTACTGCTCTTCGGTCAGGATACGGCCATAATGGGCAAAGGTCGCCCGGAAAGCCTGGTAGTGGATGGCATAGGTGTCCTGCAGGGTGCCATCCAGGTCAAAAAGCAAAGCGCGCGGCATGGGATCAAGCAAAGATGGGGACATATTAATAAATTTATCACAAATGCGGCTGGCTGCGCAGTGATAAATGTCACACAGTGATATAATTCGCATTCGGTATGACCGAGATCACCAAAGCCCACAAAACGATCACCCAGATGCTCAAACTGGAGGATCACGCCCCGATCAAAGAGGCGGCCCTCCAGCTCTCCCCCACCGACCATCTCGACCTGCTGCGCCATTGGCAATCGCAGCGCCTGGAGCGCACCTATACCGACCTGCTGGTCACCGAGCGCTACGGGCGCGCCTGCCGCTTCT
>JBFYSP010000205.1:0-3119 GCA_041301395.1 Anaerolineae bacterium | reverse complement strand
GTAGGCGGTGATATTTTGTTCATCGAAGCCACCCGCATGTTGGGCAATAAAGGCTTCCAAATTACAGGCTCTTTGGGCAATGTCATGCAGGAATCTGCCCGCGCCGCCCTCTCTTACGTGCGCTCAAAGGCGGAACAGCTTGGCCTGGAAGCGGATTTCTTTGAGAAATCCGATATTCACCTGCATATCCCGGCCGGCGCCCAGCCGAAAGATGGGCCTTCCGCCGGCGTCACCATGGCGACCGCTCTGGTCTCCCTGGTTTCTGGGCGGTTGGTGCGCCACGATACAGGCATGACCGGGGAAATCACCCTGCGCGGCCAGGTGCTGCCTGTTGGCGGCATCAAAGAGAAGGTCCTGGCGGCGCATCGGTTTGGACTAAAGCGAGTGGTCCTGCCGGACCGCAACCAGGCCGACCTGGATGACCTGCCGCAGGAAGTGCGCCAGGAAATGGAATTTATTTTTGCTGAAACAGTCGATGATGTGATCCAGGCAGCTTTGGACCCTGTTCCAGAAATTGTGAGTGTGGTCAATGACTAATAAGAAAAAAGGGGCTAATTTACAATGGTTTGCTATGGATATACACATCCATTCGCATGCCTCCAGCGATTACCAACAGCCTGGAATTAAATTCCTGGATATTTTGCATCGCGCTGAGGCGCGTGGCCTGGAAATGATCTCGATAACCGACCACAACACCGTGCGCGGCTACCGGGAGTTCCAGGAGGAAATCCAGCAGCTTGAATTATTAACGCGCTTAAAGCGCGCCTTGCCAGAAGAGCAATCGCGGCTGGCGGAATATCACCGCCTGCAGGAAAAGATTGTTCTGCTGCCCGGTTTTGAGTTTACCGCTACCTTTGGCTTCCATATCCTGGCAATCTTCCCGCCGCAGAAGTCCATCCGAGAGCTGGAGTATCTGCTCCTTGAGCTTAATATTCCACCCGAGCAGCTGGATGACGGATCGGCGACCGTTGGCGCCACGACGGATGTGCTGACCGCCTACCGCATGATCAACGAAGCCGGCGGTCTGGTGATTGCGGCGCATGTCAATTCGAGCAATGGCGTCGCCATGCGCGGCTTTCCGCTCGGTGGACAGACGAAGATCGCCTATACCCAGGATCCCCACCTGCACGCATTGGAAGTGACCGACCTGGACTCGAAAGCCAAAACCAGCACGGCAGCTTTTTTCAATGGCACCAAGCCGGAATATTCACGGCGCATGCACTGCATCCAGGGCTCCGACGCGCACCGCATGCTGACCGACCCGGCTCGAAAAAAGAACCTGGGTGTGGGAGACCGCGCTACGGATGTGTTTCTGCCGGAAGCGAGCTTTGAAGCCCTCAAAGAGCTGTTCGTGAACAATGATTTTGCACGCACACGCATTCACCACTCGACCTCTGAGCCGGCTTATGATTTTGTGCGCGCTGCCCAGGAAGAAGGCCCAAATATCATCCAGGACTTCCATGAAAGCGTCTCGGTGCGGGGTGGACAGCGCTATGCATTATTGGCGGATATCTGCGCCCTGGCTAATATGAACGGCGGGACGCTCTACCTGGGGTTGACTTCGGACCCAAAGAAACCGGTTTTGGGGATTAACGACGCCGATCAGCTGGTTGTGCAGCTGGAAAAGGAAATCAGCAACCGCATCAGCCCGCCGCTGGCCTGTACACTGGATATACACGAGACCGGCGGGAAGAAGATCGTGCGAGTGCTGGTGCCGCGCGGCGAAGACCCCCCGTATGCGGTAGATGATTACAAGATTTACGTGCGCTCCGAAGCAGAAACCGACCTGGCAGTACGGGATGAGATTGTCAGCCTGGTATTGCGCAGCGGGCAGCGACCGGCGCCGAAACAGCCTGAAACCCGACCAGCCAAGGCCAAGGAAGTAGAAAAGCCGCCTGTGCCGGTGGAAACTTCCGAACCTTTGAGCACCGCACCGCGCACCGGGGTGGAAGTTGTTTCCGTAGAAGAGCGAAACGGAAACCGTTATTATTCGCTGAGGGACTTGCGCAACGGAGATGTGGTGAAGAACGTCACCTCCACATCCGCCCGGCGCTTATGGCACTATGCCATCACCAGCCATGCCCAGCTGCCTGCCGACCTATCCCAGGTTAACATCCAGTGGCAGGGCGATCGTGGGTTGCTGCGGCGCCAGAAGCAGGGCAAAGGCGTGCGCTATGACCTGGTGCAGCGCACCCCGCAAGGCTACCGCTATTACTTTGGCGTTACCGATGACGGGATCGACGGGCCCTGGCGGCAGTTGATCGGGCAGGAAGATGACTCAGCGACCAGCAGCACCTGGTGACTCTATCTCAATCCGTGAATTCAGGTACCCGGACGATTATCCGGCGGTTATCGAGTTATGGCAAAACGCCGGTCCGGGCATCCACGTGCGCCGATCGGATCAACCGGAAGGCATTGAGCTAAAGTTGCAGCGCGATCCGGACCTTTTCCTGCTCGCCGAGGCAGGTGGGCAGATGATCGGGGCTGTGCTGGGGGGCTTCGACGGCCGGCGCGGGATGATGTATCACCTGGCGGTGGCTGAGTCACAGCGCCGGAAAGGAATTGGCCTGGCGCTGATGGAAGAATTGGAGCGCCGGCTGCGTGCGAAAGGCTGCATCCGTTATTATCTGCTGGTCACCCAAGATAATGAATCGGCGGTAAAGTTTTACGAAGATTACGGCTGGCAGCGCATGCCTTTGTACATCTACGGGAAGGACCTGGTATGAATCTGCGGGTCGGAATAGTGACGGTCTCCGACCGTTCGGCGCGTGGTGAACGGGCCGATACCTCCGGGCCGGCGCTGGTTGCGCTGGTTGAGGAACAAGGTTGGATGGTTGAACGCAGCGCCATCTTACCGGATGATTTAGCGGCTCTGCGCGACTTGCTGGCGTATTGGGCAGACAGCGATGCTCTGGATCTGATCCTGACCACTGGCGGCACTGGATTTGCCCCACGGGATGTCACACCGGAAGCGACTGCGTCTGTTATCCAACGCCAGGCTCCCGGGCTGGCGGAAGCCATGCGTCAGGAGAGTTTGCGGGTCACGCCACACGCCATGCTCTCCCGGGCTATTGCCGGGATGCGCGGCACGACGCTGATAGTGAACCTGCCCGGCAGCC
>JBFYSP010000235.1:0-15485 GCA_041301395.1 Anaerolineae bacterium | reverse complement strand
ACGTTTGGGATGCGCCAGGATTGTACCATATTTCAGCGGAGGGAGTGGGATTCGAACCCACGATGGCTTGCGCCATACCTGTTTTCAAGACAGGCGCCTTAGGCCGCTCGGCCATCCCTCCAGATAAAAGACCGCCGACTGCAGACCGCGGGTCTTCGTGTCTCTTCCGCAGCAATTCTACCATGAACAATTGCCTGATTCTCGTGCTATACTTTCCCCAATGTCACAGAAAGATTGCCTCATTGTTGCTTTCTTCCACATCCCAGATTGCTTGATCCCTGATCCCTGATCCCTGATTACCCGGTGCCTGCTCCCCTATGACCAAGCTCTCGCGTGCTGCCCTCATCGTTGCCTTCTTCTTCGGCCTGGAAAAAGTCCTCGGCTTCCTGGGGAAAATCATCATCAACCGCCAGTTTGGTCTCTCCGCCACCCTGGATGCATTCTACGCTGCCAATAACATCCCCGATCTGCTCTTTGCCCTTATTTCTGGCGGCGTGCTGGCGATGGCTTTCATCCCCGTCCTCACTGAATACCTGGAGCGCCGCGGCCGCCCGGACATGTGGGATCTGTTTTCACGCATCGCCAACCTGGTCTTCCTGGTTACCGCCGGGCTTTCTATCCTGGTAGCCATTTTCGCCGACCAGCTGGTTAGCTGGCGCCTGGGCATTGCCCCTGGCTTTACCAGCCAGCAGCAGGCCCTGGTCGCCGATCTGATGCGTATCAACCTGCTGGGTACCCTGCTGTTCTCCCTCAGTGGGCTGGCCATCGCCGGGCTGCAGGCCAACCAGCATTTCTTCCTGCCAGCCCTGGCCCCCAGCATGTATGATATCGGAACCTTGTTCGGCGCATTGGTGCTGGCACCCGAGAACGGGGTCGCTATCGGCCCTATAACTCTGCCGGCATTTGGGCTGGGGATTTATGGTGTCGTATACGGCACCCTCATCGGCGCCGGGCTGTTCCTATTGGTACAGGTTCCTGGGCTGATCTATTATCGTTTCCGTTGGCGGCCGGCCATCAACCTGCAACACCCCGGTGTGCGCAAGGTGCTGGCCCTGGTTGGCCCGCGCGTTCTCACCGTAGCTGCCATCCAGCTGATCTTCTATGCCCAGGATAATATCGCTTCCCGGCTGGCGGAAGGCTCGGTGACCGCCCTGGCTAATGGCTGGCTGTTCATGCAGGTGCCCGAAACGCTGATCGGCACGGCCATTGCCACCGTCTTGCTGCCGACCCTTTCCGAGCAGGTCACCCGCGGCCAGGACCAGGCTTTCCACGATACGTTGAACCGCGCCTTGCGCATACTGTTGGCCTTCACCTTGCCGGTGATGGTGCTGGTAGGTGTGGGTGTTCGTCCGGTGATTGATATCCTGGGCTTCGACCAGGCCGGCGCCGACCTGGTGGCCTGGGTCACCCGGGCTTACCTGCTCGGCTTGTTGGGCCATTCGCTGCTGGAAGTCGCTGTGCGCGCTTTTTATGCTCAACAGGATGCGCGCACGCCCTTGAAAATCTACTGGGCGGGTGTTCTGGTTTTTTTTGGCCTGGCCTTTGCATTAGCCTGGCTGATTGGCCCGGCCGGGATCGCCCTGGCGAATGCCGTCGTGTTCACCGGCATTGCCTTTATCCTGCTCCGGCTGCTCAACCGGCGCTACCCCAGCATCATCCAGGTGCGCGGCACCCTGGGACGCGTGCTGCTGGCCTGCCTGGCTGCCGGGCTGGTTACCGCCGGCCTGTTGTGGATTGGCGAAAGCCTGCCTGTGCCGGGCGCTCTGGTCGGCCTGCTGGCCATGGGCGGCGGGGTGTTGGCGGCCGTGCCCTTCATCTGGCCGGAAATAAAGCTGCTATTAAAGATGTAAAATCAACAACCTATCAATGTTTGGAGGACCTATGAAACTGGCTGGAAAACGTATTGCCTACCTGCTAGAAGAAGGCTTTGAAGATCTGGAGTTTTATGTGCCGTTCATGCGCCTGCAGGAAGAAGGGGCGGTTGTGACCGTGGTCGGTACCAAGATGACCACGTATCGCGGCAAGGCCTGCCTGGAAGCGAAACCTGATGTGCTGGCCCAGGATGTAAAGGCCGATGATTTTGACGGCATTGTCGTGCCGGGCGGCTGGGCGCCGGATAAGCTGCGTCGTTACCCGGCTGTCACCGGACTGGTGCGCGATATCTACGACCAGGGTAAGATCGTGGGCGCCATCTGCCATGCCGGCTGGGTGCTGGTCTCGGCGGGTGTGGTGCGCGGTCACCGGGCTACCGGCTCGGTGGGTATTAAGGATGACCTGGTCAATGCCGGGGCTACCTGGGTGGATGAGCCCGCTTTCCGGGACGGCAACCTGGTGTGGGGCCGGGTCGTTGCGGATATCCCCGATTTCTGCCGCGAGCTGGTGAAAGCATTCGCCGGTTAATGAACATCATGTTGGCAGGTCGATTGAGGCGGCTGGCAGCGCTGCTGGCCACCCTGACTCTGGCGATTCCCTGGCATGCCGCACCTGCACAGCCGCTCGCCGTATCCACAGCCTGGCAGGCCCGCGTCGAGCCACTTGCCCTGTCCGCTTCGGCCTCCGGTGAAGCGGAATTCCTGGTTTTCCTACAAGAACAGGCCGACCTGAGCGGCATCCCGATCTCGGCGACCAAAGCTGAGAAAGGCGAATACGTTTACCGGCAGCTGGTCGCTACGGCCCAGAGGGCTCAGACCGGGTTGGTCGCCATGCTGGCAGCGCAAGGCGTGGCTTATCGGGCATACTGGGTCGCCAACCTGGTCTGGGTGCGCGGCGACCTGTCCGTGCTGCAGTCGATTGCTGTCCGCCCCGAAGTGGCCCACATCTACGCTAACCCGCTGGTGAAAATGGATATACCCGACTTGCCCACCGCCGGCCTGGATGGATTGGATTCCCCGCAGGGCGTGGAGTGGAATATTCAGCTGGTGGGCGCCCCGCAGGTGTGGGCAGCCGGCTATACCGGCCAGGGGGCGGTCATCGGTGGCCAGGATACCGGTTACGATTGGACCCATCCGGCATTGATGCCGGCCTACCGTGGCTGGGATGGCACTGCGGCCGATCACAACTATTCCTGGCACGATGCCATCCACCAGAATGACCCGCAAACATCCCCCGGCAATCCCTGCGGCTTCGATTTGCAGGCGCCTTGCGATGACAACGGGCATGGAACGCATACCATGGGCACCATGATTGGCGATGACGGTATCGGGAACCAGGTGGGCATGGCACCCGGGGCGCGCTGGATTGGCTGCCGCAATATGGAGCAGGGTTGGGGCAAGCCTTCGACTTACCTGGAGTGCTACCAGTGGTTCCTGGCTCCTACCGATCTCAGCGGCAATCATCCCCGCCCCGACCTGGCGCCGGATGTGATCAACAATTCCTGGGCCTGCACTCAGAGCGAGGGCTGCACGGATCCGTTTGTGCTGCAGCAGGCGGTAGAAAACCTGCGCCAGGCAGGCATCCTGAGCGTCCATTCAGCCGGTAACTCCGGGCCGAGCTGCGGCACGGTCAACGAACCCGCCGCGATCTACGACGCCTCATTCAGTGTAGGAGCCACAAATGCTGCCGACCAGATTGCCAGTTTTAGCAGCCGTGGTCCGGCTGCCTTCAGCGGGCTGCTCAAACCGGATATCTCCGCACCGGGCGTTTCCATTCGTTCCAGCGCTCCGGGTGGGGGTTACGTATTATTGAGCGGCACCAGCATGGCCGCGCCGCACGTGGCCGGTCTGGCAGCCTTACTGCTATCAGCATACCCTGCATTGAGTGGGCAAGTGGACGCCCTGGAGTCGGGGATCGAGCGCAGCGCGCTGCCGCTAGCCAGCAGCCAGGCCTGCGGGAATATTCCTGTCGGGCAGGTGCCGAATGCTGTCTACGGTTGGGGCCGCATCGATGCCGCCTCTGCCTACAACCGCCTGCGTATAGCAGTAGAAGAGGGCGTTTCCACCCCCTCCATCGCACCGGGCGGCACCCTCACCTATACGCTGACGGTCCGCAACCTGCATATGTCAGAGATTGCCACCAACGTTGTCCTGACCGACACCCTGCCCGCCGGCACGTTGTTCGTCCAGGCCACGCAGCCGTATCTGTTGCAGAACGGTTTGATCCGCTGGGACTTTGGGCAGATCGGGCCGGGCAGCTCAGCGAAGGTGGATTTGACGGTAAACATACCGGAGGGCTACCTGGGGATGCTGGTCAACAACCAGTATGCCGTAACGAGCGACCAGGTGCAATTGCCGGTTACCGGCCCGCCGGTAATTGTCCGGGTCGGCTCCAGTTTCCAGCTCCTACCCCTCTTGTTCAGATAGAGGCAGGAGTTGAATCCCGGTGATATGCCGGTAAGGCCTGCCCCTACTTCTTCTCGTATTCTTCAGGGGCTGGTTGCTGCCTGAGCAGCCGAGAAGAGTTCGCCAGGATGCCCAGATCGGGCAGGGATTGGGCCGCCGCCGCCCAGATCGGCGGCAGAAAGCCGAAGGCCGCCAGGGTCAGCCCGACCAGGTTGTAAGCTGCGGTGAAAGCGATATTGCCCTTCACCACCCGCATCGTGCGCTGCGAGATGCGCAGGGCTTCCGGCACCAGCCGCCAGTCATCGCGCAGCAGGGCAATGTGGGCTGCCTCAATGGCGACATCGCTTCCGGCTGCTCCCATGGCGATGCCCACATCAGCCTGGGCAAGGGCCGGGGCGTCATTCACTCCGTCTCCCACGAATACCACCAGCTTTCCCTGTGCCTGGTATTCCTGCACGATGCGGATCTTATCTTCCGGCAGCAGGTTAGCCCGGTATGGCAGCCCTAACCCCTGCGCCAGGGCGGCTGCGGTTTGCTCGTTGTCGCCGGTCAGCAGCTCCACCTGGCGAATACCCAAGCGGCGCACTTCTTCAATCGCCTGGGGTACTTCCGGGCGCAGCGTGTCGGCTGCAGCCAAAACGCCGACCGGCCGGCTGTCGACCGTGACCATCAGCAGTGATTTACCTTCGCCTTGCAGGTTGGCTATTCTTGCTGGTGCGTGGTTGCCTTCATTTAAATTAAGTTTGCCCACTTCGACCTGGCGCCCCTCGATCGAGGCGCTCACTCCGATGCCGGGTTCGGCCTGAAAATCTTGCGCCTCGAGCAGTCCCAGGCCGGCCTGGCGGGCCGCCTGGCGCACCGCTTCGGCCAGCGGGTGCTCCGAGTACCGTTCGGCCGCCGCTGCCAGCTGCAAGATGTCATTCTCAGAAAACTCGCCTGCCACATCCCACAGCTCGATATCTGTGATCGCCGGCCTGCCCAATGTAAGCGTCCCGGTCTTGTCAATCAACAGGACGTTGGCTCGATCCAGGCTTTCCAGGTACTTACCGCCTTTAATTAGCAGACCGTGCTTTGCGCCTGCTCCAATCGAGGCCAGCATGGCAATGGGAGTCGCCAGGGCAAAGGCGCACGAGCAGGCCACCACCAGCACCGCTGCGGCTGCCAGCGGGTCGCGGCGCAGCACTAGAGTCAGCAGGCCGATGCCGGCGACCACCGGCAGGTAGTAGCCCGAGAACTTGTCGGCCAGGCGCTGCACGTCGGCGCGCTGGGCTTCGGCGCCTTCCACCAGGCGGATGATGCGCCCGAAGGTCGTGTCCACGCCCACCTGGGTGGTTTCAATGCGCAGGCTGCCCAGGCTGACCAGGGTGGCGGCATATACCTGCGAGCCCCGCACGGCCTCTACCGGCAGCGACTCACCGGTGATGGCGGCCTGGTTCAGCGTGGCTTGCCCGCCGGTCACCTGCCCGTCGACCGGGATCATTTCGCCCGGGCGCACGATCACGATCTGGCCGGGCTGCACCTGTCTGACCGGTACTTCAATCTCCTGTCCATCTTGCTCCAGGCGCGCCGTTTGCGGGGCCATGGCCGCCAGGTCTTTCACCGCCCGGCGGGCGCGCTCGGTGGTGAAGCGTTCTACATAATCGCCTACCCGCATGAAGAAGACCACTACCGCCGCCGTCACCCACTGGCCCACCGCCAGCGCCGCCAGCACGCCGAGGGTCATCAGGGTGTGCGAGATCACCTGCCGGTGGTACCCCGCCCGCATGACTTTCGCGAAAACCGGGTACCCGGCCACCGCCACAATGGCAACCCCGATGGGGAAAGGGATCAGCTGGTTCAGGGTTTCGAAGAGCCCCAGCCACTCGCCCACGATGACGACAAACAGCACCGCCGCAAACAGGAACCCTAGCAGAAACATCGCCGAGCGGCTGAAGTTTTCGGGTTTTTCACCAGCGGCAACTGCTGGGGCTGGGTCGGCCACATGGTAGCCGGCGCTTTCTACTGCCTTGCGGATGGCCGGCATTTCCACCTTGCCAGGGTCGAGCCGCACCACGGCTTTCTCGGAGGCCAGGAACACATCCACTTGCGTCACACCAGGAAGCGAGGCAATAGCTTTCTGCACATGCAGCGTGCATTCGGTGCAGTCCATCCCCTGGATAGGGATTTCGAGTACCTGGTTGGAGCTCATAATTGAAGAGGAGTGCGGAGAACCTTTGGCCTCATTCAGCGCCGGCCCAGGCCAGGGGCGGGCTGTGAAAACCAATCACCGTTGGGGTAGGCGTGACTTCCTGGGTAGGTGTGGCGGTTGGCACGCCGGGACAGGGGATGTTATTATCCAGGCAAAGGCGGGTCACCTGCGTGCCCAGGTAATCGCCAAACAACTGGTAAGCGGTAGCGATGACCAGTACCACCAGGATCAGGATGAGTAAATATTCCAACCACATGCCAGGCAAACGAAAGTTGCCCATGGATAATCTCCTTCCGTGGGGCATATTATAATCTTTTTAGGAGGATGCATCGATGACCATGACTTCTCGTCAGCGGGTTCTGACTACGTTGGATCACCAACAGCCGGATCGCGTGCCGATCGTGATCGGGGTCAGCAACGCCACCGGTGTTAAGATGAAGCCCTACCGTCGGTTGAAAGCTGTAACCGGCATTGAAGCACCGGACAGCTACCTGTACGGTTGGCCTGAGTTGGGCACGGCATTGGTGGATGAAGCGACTCTACAGCGACTGCACTCCGATGTGCGCGGCGTGTGGGACCGTTTCCCACAGGAAACATTCCGGTGCAACCTGGCGCGACCCGAGCACGCCGATTACATCGACGATTGGGGCAGCGGGGCGATGGAAATCGAGCCGGGAGAGTGGTTCCCGGGTGTGCACCCCCTGGCGCAGGCCGAGACGTTGCAGGCGATCGAGGCATATCCCTGGCCGGATATGGACGACCCTGACCGCGTTGCCCACGTGCGAGAAGCCGCAGCCGCCCTGGCGCGCGAAGATCGCTATGCCATCCTGGCCACGCCCTGGCTGCTGTTCCCCCTGGAACGAGCCTTTGCTATGCAAGGCATGGACCGGTTTCTGCGCAACCTGGCGCTGCACCCAGATTTCGCCACCGCGCTATTGGAAAAGATTACTGCCCTGTGCAAGACCCTGATGGTGCACTTCCTGGATGCGCTGGGCGACAATGTGGACCTGATCAAGATCGGCGACGACCTGGGTATGCAGGAAACCTTACTGATGTCGCCGCGCATGTACCGCCGGCTGGTCAAGCCCTTCCATGCGGATTATATTGCTTTCATCAAGGAACATACCAGAGCGAAGGTCTTCTTTCACACCGACGGCGATGTGTTCGACCTGCTGGACGACCTGGTTGAGATTGGGGTGGATGTGCTCAACCCGGTGCAGACTTCCGCCGGGCGGATGGCGAACCTGGCGGAGCTAAAGAAGCGCCATGGGCAAAACCTGTGCTTCTGCGGCGGCATCGACACTCAGCGCATATTGCCCTTTGGCACGCCGGATGATGTGCGCCAGGAGGTGCGCCGGGTGATCGAATACCTCGGCCCCGGCGGCGGTTACATGCTCGGCGCGGTGCACACTATCATGGATGACGTCCCGCCGGAGAATATCCTGGCCATGGTGGATGCGGTGGAGGAGTTTGGGTACTACCCGCTGGGGAGGTAGCTGAGAGACCATCGGTCGTGTTGAGCGCAGCGAAGCAGCTTTCTTTTTGGGAGGGGAGCCTTTGCTCCACTCAGGATGACAACCAGTTTGTGTGGCCCACGTCGTGCGAGTAGCTTAGGGTAGGGGTGTTGCCAGGATGCGCTCGACCTTTTGGACTGGCCGGCTGCGCGCCAGGTCGTAGGCGCTCTGCAGGTTGATCCAAAATTCCGGTGTGGTTCCCAAGGCCTGAGAGAACAGCCAGGCTGTCTCGGGTGTGACCCCGCGCTTGCCGCGCACAATCTCATTAATCCGCTGCAGGGGTACCTGGACGTGCCTGGCGAATGCCACTTGGCTCATTTCCATCGGGATTAGAAATTCTTTTAACAAGATTTCGCCCGGATGAGTGGGAATGCGATTTTCCGGTAGCATAGTTACCTCCGGCTTTCAGTCATGGTAATCAACAAGAGAAACATCCAGGGCATCGTGGCCTTCCCAACGGAACACCATGCGCCATTGATCGTTCACACGGATGCTGTAAAAACCTTCCCGGTCCCCTTTGAGGGCTTCCAGCCTGTTACCGGGCGGAGCGCGTAAGTCGATCAGGGCGTGTGCTCTGGCTAGCATGTCCAGCTTACGCAATGCAGCCGGGATGATATTTGAAGGAAAACGCCGCACCCGGGTCGAGGTTCTCCCGTGATAAAGGTCTTCGGTTGCCAGATCGCCGAATGTGAGGATCAAAGTTCACCTGAGTATATTATAACAGTTACACGCTTGCCGTGCAAGAGTGTAACGACCTCCATAGCGGGGCAATGAAAAGCGCACGCCAGCATTTACCTGGCGTGCGCCATTGTTTAACTTAGCAGCAGAAAGGGTTAATCGCCTTCTTTTTCGTAGGGCACACCGTCGGCGGCAGGAACCCGGCTGCGCCCAACCACACCGGCCAGCACAATCATCGTCGCCAGGTAAGGGGCCATCAGCAGGAAGGAAGATGGGATTTGCACACCCAAGATAGATATCTTGGCGGCCAGCGAGTCGGCGAAACCAAACAGCAGGCCGGCCCCCAGCGCCCCGAAGGGCATCCAGTTGCCGAAGATCATCGCCGCCAGGGCAATGAAGCCGCGCCCGGCAGTCATCACCTCGTCAAAGCCACCCACTGAGCCGACCGTGAAATAGGCGCCGGCGAAACCGGCCACGAAAGCTCCCAGTAGTACCGAGATATAACGCGTGCGGAATACGTTGATGCCCAGGGTGTCGGCCGCCCGCGGATGCTCGCCCACGCTGCGCATGCGCAGTCCCCAGCGGGTGTAGAAAAGGCCAAAGTGAATCACGATCAGCAGGATGTACATCCCGTAGACAAAGATGTTTTGATCAAACAGGATTGGCCCAATGAAGGGGATTTTCGACAGCAGTGGCAGCGCAATCGGCTTAAAGGTGCCGGGATTGTTCAATGCCAGCTGGTTAACCTGCAGGAATTTGGATGAGATATACGAGGTCATGCCGATGGCGAAGATGTTGATCGCAGTGCCGGAGATGATCTGGTTGGTCTTGTATTTGATTGAAAGCACGCCGTGCACCAATCCCAGCAGCCCGGCGGACACCACACCGGCCAGCACGCCCAGCCACAGGTTCCCGGTGACGCTGGCGAATAGCGATGCGCTCATGGCAGCCATCAGCATCATGCCTTCGATGGCGATGTTGACCACCCCTGAGCGCTCGCACAGGATGCCCGAAAGCGCCCCCAGGGTGAGCGGCACCGCTTTAATCAAGGTGGTGTTGAGCATGCCTGCCAGGTTAAGTGACTTGCCGGCTGCGGCCCAGGTCAGGAATGCGAAGATGAAGGCCGCGACGACGATCCCTAAAGCCATGTTGGTATAGTGCCCGAAACCGCCTGGTTTAATCAGCTGGATCAAGCCCAACAGGACGCACAAGATGGCCAGGAAGTTGATT
Organism: Anaerolineae bacterium; assembly: GCA_041301395.1. Lineage (GTDB taxonomy): Bacteria > Chloroflexota > Anaerolineae > Anaerolineales > UBA4823 > CTSoil-045. The sequence continues at coordinate 5,598 of JBFYSP010000235.1, read as the reverse complement.
GTCGTCACTGTGGGCAGGATCAGATCCGGCAGCTTAAGGGTTTGCCCGCCCGGGGTCATGCCAAATTTGGTGATGATACCTTGCTCGAAGCCGCGACTGAAGAAATACCAGATCGCAATTCCCAGCGCCAGGAACAGCAAGCCCATCACCCGCTGGCGGGTGGGGGATGCTACTTCGATTTTTTGGCGTAGTTTCGCAGTGGAAGCTGTGGTTGCCATGGATTAATCTCCTCCCCAACCGCCTGCCAGGGCACTGGTGCCTTCTTCGTAAGCGGGCTTTTTCAAGCGGTAGATGGTGCGGATGATGGCCGGAGCGGCGATGAACACCAGGATAAAGGCCTGGACGACGGAGATGATGTCAATGGGTATACCGGATGTCAGCATCATCTGGGTGGCGCCATTGCGTAAGGCGCCGAACAGCAGGGCGGCCAGTACCACCCCCAGCGGGTGGCTGTTACCCAGCAAAGCGATGGCAATGCTATCGAAACCATACCCAGATGAAAAAGCCATTGCCAGGTTGTAGTTCACCCCCAGGACTTCGTTGCCACCGGCCATGCCTGCCAGGGCGCCGGCCAGCGTCATGCCCAGGATGATCGCCAGTGGGACGTTCATCCCGGCGTAGCGGGCGGCGTGGTGGTTGGCGCCCACCGAGCGCAGGTAAAAGCCCCACTCGGTGCGGAAGAGGAACCACCACACCAGCCAGGCCATACCCAGCGCTACCAGAAATCCCCAATGCAGACGGATTGGCTCGCCAAAGAAACGTGGCAGCTTGGCGCTCTCCAAGATGGTGGGGCTGACCGGGTTGAAAGAATCCGGGCGTTTCATAGGGCCAGTCAACAGCCAATCGCTCAGCCTAAATGCGATATAATTCATCATAATTGTATTGATTACTTCATGAGCGCCTGTCCTGGCTTTCAAAAAGCCGGGGATAAAGCCCCAAAACGCACCACCCGCTGCGCCCGCCAGGAAAGCGATTGGCAGATGCAACAAAAGTGGTAGCCCAGTTAGGGCATAGCCCACAAAAGTAGCAGTAATGGCGCCAATAAAGATCTGGCCTTCGGCACCGATGTTGAAAAGGCCAACCCGGAAACCCAGGGCTACTGATAAACCGCCAAAAATGTATGGTGTGGAAGCCAGCAGGCTTTCGGTGAGTGGATAAAAGGCTTCTCGAATGGCTCGTGGATCGCCGCTGGTAAAAGCAGCCCACATTTCGGAGGGAGAGCCGAAAGCCCCGGTAAACAGTGCACCGTATGCAACATAGATGATGTTCCAGGCTTCTTTCAGCCCGTCAACGACCGAGACTTTCATGGCAGCATAGAATGAAGGCGTGGTCAGGATAATGAATACCGCACCCAGCAGCAGGCCGGTGAATATGGCCAGGGCGGGGATTAGCAGTACCTGGCCAATCCGGCGGCCGCGGGAGGCTCCCTTAGGCGCCGAAGGCCGCGCTACTTCCTCCAGGAAGACTTCCGTGGCGGTCTGCTTGGAGGGCTCCGAGGACGCCTGATTCGGTTTCGGATTTTGCTCAGACATGGGCTACTCCTGTGTCGCGCTGGACTGGGGCAGTTCTCCGGCTGTGGCAACCGGCTGGGTGACGCCGGCCATCAGCAGGCCGACTTTTTCCTTGGTGGCGGCTTCTGCGGGCAGGATTTCGATGATCTTGCCACGGTACATCACTGCGATCCGGTCGGAGAGGGCCATGATCTCATCCAACTCGGTGGAGACCAGCAGGATGGCGGTGCCCTGGTCGCGCTTTTGGATAAGGCGTCCGTGAATATATTCGATCGAGCCGACATCCAGGCCGCGCGTGGGCTGCGAAGCGATCAGCAGCTTGATTGGACGGGAGAACTCGCGGGCGACGATCACTTTTTGTTGGTTACCGCCAGAAAGCGAACCGGCGCTGGTGAACGGACCGGGCGTGCGGATGTCAAACTCCTGTATCAGGCGGTTGGCATTCTCCAGGATCTTGTTGTTTTGCAGGACAACACCCTTGGAGAACGGTTCCAGGTAGTAGGTGTTCAGGATCAGGTTTTCGGCAACCGGGAATGGCAGCACCAGGCCGTCCAGCTGGCGGTCCTCCGGGACGTGCGCCACACCTACCTCGGTGATTTTGCGGGGTGTGCCGTGGGTCATATCCTGCTCATCGATGGCTATCTTCCCCTCCAGGGGCGTGCGCATCCCGGTCAGGGCTTCCACCAGCTCGGTCTGGCCATTGCCCTGCACACCGGCCAGACCCAGCACTTCGCCTTCGACGACTTCAAAGGTGACGCCATCCACGGCGATCTGTTTGCGGTCGTCCAACACGACCAGGTTTTCTACCTGCAGGACGCATTTGCCGGGACGGCAGGCATCTTTTTCAATTTCCAGCTGCACCATGCGCCCAACCATCATCTCAGCCAGCAGGTTCTGGTCGGCTTCGGCCGGAGTGGTGCTGCCGACGACCTTACCGCGCCGGATGACGGTGATGCGGTCGGCGATTTCCAGTACTTCTTTTAGCTTGTGGGTGATGAAGATGATCGATTTGCCCTGTGCCACCAGGGAACGCATAATCTTGATCAACTCTTCAACTTCTTGAGGGGTGAGTACGGCGCTGGGTTCATCCAGGATGAGGATATCTGCATTGCGGTAGAGCAGCTTGATAATCTCAACGCGCTGCTGCACGCCCACCGGCAGATCCTCGATGTAAGTGTCCGGATCGACTTCCAGGTTGTATTGCTCGGAAATCTTGCGGATCTTGTCGGCGGCGGATTTACGGTCCAGCACGCCGGCCGCGCGCACATCCTCGTCGCCCAGCATGACATTTTCGGTGACGGTGAAGACCGGAACCAGCATGAAATGCTGGTGCACCATGCCGACGCCGGCGGCGATGGCGTCCCTGGGCGAGTGCACCTTGATCTGCTGGCCGCGCACCCAGATTTCGCCTTCATCGGGCTGATACAGACCGTAAAGAATATTCATCAGCGTGGTTTTGCCGGCGCCGTTTTCCCCCAGCAGGGCGTGAATCTCACCTTGTTCCAACGTCAGATCGATGGCATCATTGGCGAGCACGCCCGGAAAGCGTTTGGTGATCCCTTTGAGCTCGAGTACAGGTGTCATGATAATCTGCAGACCTCCGGTGGGTGGGGATCGATTAATGTGAGTTAAAAAATTTTACCATAATCCGCCATGAAACCGGGCGCAACCGAATGGTGAAAAAAAAGCGGGGTTGGCATTGCCAACCCCGCTTTTGTGTGAAAGGGATTACTGTGGAGGTTTGACGGTGAGCTTGCCCGAGATGATATCGGCCTTGATCTTATCGATCTCAGCTTTGAGCTCAGCCGAGACCGAAGCATCCAGGTCGTGATAGGGCGCCAGGCCCACACCACCGTTCTGCAATGTACCAACGATCACGCCGCCGGCGAAGGTACCGGCGATGACCTGCTTGATCGACTCGTAGGTCGTGATGTTCATGTTTTTCAGGACGGAGGTCAGCAGGATGCTCTGGAAATCGGGGGCGGTGTTGTACCAGTCAGCATCCACACCGATGATGAGCACGTCGCCGCGCTCGAGGGCGGCGGCGGCGGTGCCTTCACCGACCGGGCCGGCGACAGGCAGGATGATATCGGCGCCCTCATCCATGAAGGACAGGCCCAGGGTGCGGCCGTCTTCCTTGGACTCAAAGTTGCCGGTGAACGAGCCGGTCTGGGCGACCGGATCCCATCCCAGGACTTGCACAGAGGTACCGTGCACTTCGTTGTAGTGCATTGCGCCGTAATAGAAGCCATCCATGAAGACGGTGACGGGCGGGATCTGCAGACCGCCGAAGGTGGCGACCGTGCCGGTTTTGGTCATGCCGGCAGCCAGGTAGCCGGCCAGGAAGGCGGCTTCATCGGTGTTGAAGACCTGCCCCAGGACGTTGGGGATGGTGGGATCGTAAGCGTAGTCGACAATCGAGAAGGGTACTTCAGGGTTGGCTGTGCCGGCTGCTGCAGTGGCATCGCCCAGCAGGAAGCCGACGGTGACGAGGATGTTGCAGCCCTCATCGATGAAGGCTTTAATGTTCTTCTCGTAATCGGTCTGCTGCTGAGATTCGAGGTACTTGCCTTCGATGCCAAAGCGGGCCATGGCGTCTGTGATGCCCTTCCAGGCGGTGGCATTGAAGGACTTGTCGTCGATGCCACCGGTGTCGGTCACCTGACAGGCCTTGAAGCCTTCAGGCGGTTTCAGGAAGTAATCGTCCACGCTGGCGGAAATGTCTTTGGCAATCACACCAGCCTTGATCTGCTCGATCTCAGCCTTGAGTTCTTCCGGAACGGATGCATCCAGGTCGTGATAGGGCGCCAGGCCCACGCCACCGTTGTCCAGGCTGCCGACGATCACGCCGCCGGCGAAGGTGCCTTCGATGACCTGTTTGATCGACTCGTAGGTCGTGATGTCCATGTTCTTCAGAACGGAGGTCAGGGTGATGCTCTGGAAGTCGGGGGCGGTGTTGTACCAGTCAGCGTCCACACCGATGATCAATACATCACCGCGCTCGAGGGCGGCAGCGGCGGTGCCTTCGCCAACCGGGCCGGCGACTGGCATGATGATGTCGGCGCCTTCATCCATGAAGGACAGGCCCAGGGTGCGGCCGTCTTCCTTGGATTCGAAGTTGCCGGTGAAGGAGCCGGTCTGGGTCTCGGGATCCCAACCCAGGACTTCCACAGCGGTGCCCTTCTGCTCGTTATAGTATTTCACACCGGCCCAGAAGCCATCCATGAAGACGGTGACGGGCGGAATCTGGATGCCGCCGAAGGTGGCGACCGTGCCGGTCTTGGTCATGCCGGCAGCCAGGTAGCCGGCCAGGAAGGCGGCTTCGTTGGTGTTGAAGACCTGCCCCAGGACGTTGGGGATGGTGGGATCGTAAGCGTAGTCGACAATCGAGAAGGGTACTTCAGGGTTGGCAGTGCCGGCTGCTGCAGTGGCATCGCCCAGCAGGAAGCCGACGGTGACGAGGATGTTGCAGCCCTCATCGATGAAGGCTTTAATGTTCTTCTCGTAATCGGTCTGCTGCTGGGATTCGAGGTACTTGCCCTCGATGCCGAAGTCAGCCATGGCATCTGTGATGCCCTTCCAGGCGGTGGCATTGAAGGACTTGTCGTCGATGCCGCCGGTGTCGGTCACCTGGCAGGCTTTAAAGGCGGCCTCAGCCGGGGGGACCGCGGTGGGTTCTTCAACAACCGGTTCTGCAGTGGGCTCAACAACAGGAGCCGGCGCTTCTTCGGTCGGTACGGGCGTCTCTTCGGCGCCGCAGGCTGCCAACATCATCGAAAGGACGATCAAAATACTAAGGAACGCAAAAATCTTTTTGGACATACGGGTTTCTCCTCCTTAAAAGAGAGACGATTTTCGGGGATTGGTTTATAACATATGAGATGGTAATGGTGCTCTCGGCGTTCGCAGCTCCTCCTTTCGAAAAGAAAACCACCAAGATAGTGGTAGTCTAGCACAAATATGGTATGTGCGCAATATGAGATTTGTCATAAGGCGAGCAGGGCAAAAGTTGTATTCTTATAGAAATTTTCGAGTCCGGAGATCATGGCTGGGTAACGCCCGTTCCGATATAGCCGGCTTGCAGGTC
>JBFYSP010000216.1:0-2840 GCA_041301395.1 Anaerolineae bacterium | reverse complement strand
AGCCGCACTTCTTGCTGCCGTTGTTCCAGTTCTATCCGCCCACCCTGCAGGTCTGGCTGCTCACGCATATGGCCGTTGGCCACAGCCAGCAGCTGGCAGATGAAGCGGCTGCCCGGGACCTGCTGGAGCACACCCGCATGCTGACGGAGAAGGAATTCCGGGCGCTGTTCCCGCAGGCCAGCATCTTCCGGGAAACCTTCCTGGGGATGACCAAGTCATTCGTAGCGCTGCAGCCTGCCGAATCATAAAGCGGGGTCCTGGAGCAAGCCCCCAGAACCCCGCCAGCAATTAAAGGAAAGGGCTTACATTTCCGCTACGACCTGCTGGGCGCCAATCTGGCCGAACAGGTGACCATAGACGACGCCGATAATGGGCGTTGAGAGGGCGCCGATCAAGATGCCAATAATCCAGCCAAGGCAGGGAATAACCAGCAAAAAAGTAACGACCAGCGTGACCACCACACTGACTACAATTGAAAAGACCAGGTAGGCCAGCCAGGCGATGAAATAGTTGCCGAAATTGGCGGTCACCAGTTTGGTGATCTCGCCAATGGCGAAACAGGCACCGAAAGTCTCTTTGCGGGAGTAGTTGACCTGCATAGCCGGGAGGAAGAAGGAAAGCAGCACTCCGTAAAGGGTCAGGCAGCAGGCGAGCAAGAAGCCACTGCCGCTCAGCAGGGCTCCCGCCGTATCGCTATTGATGCCTTCGTTTCCCAATCTCATGAAGACCGGAAGGAAGAGCAGTGTCAGCAGCAAGATCGGCAGGGCATAGATAAATCCAGCGATCACCAGGATCAGGCCTTGCATGAAGTATTTGCCTAAATCATCCCAGGTTGGCAGCGGATCGCTGTCATCGCGCGTTACCCGGCGAATGATCTCGTTGGTGTAACCTGCCCAGGCAAAATTCAGAATGGGGACGATGCTGATCAAAGCGCCTAAGAGCAGCTTGGTCGCCCATTTGGGATCTTTGTACCAGTAGGTAAATGCTTTGCCAACGTCCATACCTTGTGTTCTCCTTTTTCGATGAAGGGCCGGATAGAAAAATACCGTTTAATTATATCTTAATCTGACAAAGAGACACAAAATCTCAAAAGATGAGATGCTCTGCTCCCTTTTTGGGGATCCGGGGCTGTGCCGCTCAACAGAACAGGCCGATCAGGGCTGGAAATCCACGAAAGCAGTCATGCCCCAGCGCAAACCCTCGGGCAGCTCGTCCAGGCTGACAATGACCTTGAAATCGCCGCTGCCGTCTACCATTGCCTTCGGAGGGATAAAGGCGATCGTGCCGGGGACCTCCACCCCTGGGAGGGCATCGAAGGACACTACCACCGCATCTCCCATGGAAAGCTGGGCAGCGCCCTGCTCGTCCAGGTCGGTCATCTCCACCTGCAGCCCGTTCAGGTCGGCCAGCTGTACCAGGGGAGCACCAGGAGCAGCAAACTCGCCGGGCTTGATATTTACCGACGTCACCGTGCCGGCGGCGGGAGCGGACAGTTCCAGGTCGTCAACGACGGCTTTGGCAGCCGACAGAGCCGCCTCGGCATTGGCCAGGCGAGCTTGAGCCAGGGCGATATCTTTCGGATCGGGGCCGTCCTGGTATATGGCAAAATCCTGGCGGGCCTTTTCCAGAGCCGATTGGGCAGTCTGCAGCTCGATGGTGAGCTGCAGGCGGCGCAGCGCAGAATTCAGGTCGCTCTGCGCAGCTTCCAGGTCATCCTGGCGATCCTCGCGAATCTCGGAGCTTTCGTCGTCGTCTTTGTACGGCTCATAAGCGTCCCAGGCGGCGTCATAGTTGGCCTTCATCTGGTCAAAAGCTTCGAAGGGATCCAGGTCTTCCTGGTTAGCCGGAACGGTCAGGTTATCCAGTGCATACTGGGTATCCCGCACCTGCAAGGCGGCCAGAGCAGCCTGGCGCAGGGCTTCATCGCGAGCCAGGCCGGCTGCTCGATCCAGGTCATCCAGAGCCTTCTGGGCACCCTGCAGCTCGAGCTCAGCGGCAGCCAGGCGCGCCAGCAGCTCCTCATCCGGGTTTTCCGGGTCGCTGCCGCGCAGGCGAACCAGGGGCTGCCCGGCTTCTACGGTATCGCCTTCAGAGACCAGCACCTCAGCCACCATCCCGCCTGCCGGCAGGCTAAGGCCGGCGTATTGGTTTGGAACCACCAACCCGCTGGCGGTCACACCCCGGGCAGCGGTGGATTGGGTCTCGGATTCGGATTCTGCCGGGGCAGGTTCCGGCTGACTGCTGCAAGCCGATAACACCAAACCGGCCAGCAGGATGATGAAAAGAATGATCGATATTTTCTTCATTTTTTAAACACCTTTTCTAGGTTGATTTTCCGCGCAGCCGGCCGATCAATCCCGGCAGACTGTAACGATCCATAAAGCGACCCAGCTTACCTCCCATGCCCAGGAAGGTGTCAATCTCCTCCTGGGTGGGGTTGGAGCCGGTCTTGAGCAGGGAGAAAAACTGGCCGAGCTCCGGTCGCACGCTGGTCCAGTAAATCAGGTTGACAAACAGGATGTAAGCTACGTGCCATGGGTCATGGGTGGTGAACCACATCCAGGGGATAAACAGGATAAAGCCGGCCCAGCGGAAGACCAACAACTGCCCGGTCAGCCAGCCCAAGATCACGCCGCCGATATTGGTGACGACCACACCGAGCGGATCGATCACCAGTAACCCGCCATAGGTAGCCGACTCACCGCGCCCACCTTTAAAGTTGTAATAAATCGGGTAATCGTGACCCAACACCCCCATCGCTGCAGCAATCAAATAGTACGGCTGATCCGGGAAGAGCAGGCGTAGCACCAGGGTCGGCAGGGCCACCTTGAGCATATCCA
>JBFYSP010000178.1:0-2922 GCA_041301395.1 Anaerolineae bacterium | reverse complement strand
TCACCGACCCGCTGGCCGCCGAGTGGACGCAGGTTGCCGAGAACATGGAACCGATGATCGTTCACGAAGACCAGGCCGCCGAGGCCAAGAAAAAGCTGGATGCGCTTTACAAGAAGACCGGAAAGCGCCCGAATCTGCTGATCTTCCTGATGGATAACGTCGGCTGGGGCGACCTGGGCATCTACGGCGGCGGTTTGCTGCTCGGCGCACCGACTCCCAACATGGACCGCCTGGGGCGCGAGGGCCTGCAGCTGCTGTGTGCATACTCGCAGCCTTCCTGCACGCCCAGCCGCGCCACCCTGCTCACCGGGCGCCTGCCCATGCGTCACGGCCAGCTGCGTCCCAGCTTCGCCGGCGAGGAGGGCTCGATATCCAGTGAGATCACCCTGCCCACCCTGCTGAGCAAAGCAGGCTACGTGACCCAGGGCGTGGGTAAATGGCACATCGGTGAGGATGAAGCCAGCCAGCCGCAGAACAACGGCTTTGACGATTTCTTCGGCTATCTGGGCTGGTCCGGCCTGTACACCGACTGGCAGGATGAGGATTTCGCCCCCGAATTTGCCTTAAGCTCGGACCGCCAGGCTTATGTGCGCAGTGTGGGCTTCAACCCCAATGTGGTGCATGCGGTCAAGGGGAAGGAGCTTGAGAACATCGAGGAAATTACCATCGAAGTCAGCGCCGAGCTGGACGAGAAATTCACCGCCTATTCGGTGGATTTCCTGAAGAAGATGGCCGACAGCGACAAGCCCTTCTTCCTGTATCACTGCACACGCGGCAACCACTTCAAAAACTACCCCAATCCAAAGTACAAGGGCAAATCGCCGGCCAAGTACCCCTACAGGGACTGCATCGTTGAGCTGGACGACGTCCTGGGCCAGCTGGTAAAAACCCTGGAGGACACCGGTCAGCTGGAAAACACCCTGATCTTCGTCACCTCGGATAATGGCCCGCTGATGGAGCCCTGGCCGGATGCCGGTTATACGCCCTTCCGCGGCGGTATCGGCACCACCTGGGAGGGCGGCCAGCGCGTGCCGCTGCTGGCGTATTGGAAGGGTATGATTTCGCCGGAGCAGCAAAGCATTGGGATTTTCGATTACTGCGACATACTGCCCACCTTCCTGGACCTGGCCGGCGCTTCCAGCTCCATTCCTAAAGACCGCTATATCGATGGCGTCGACCAGACCTCTTTCCTGCTTTCGGACGACGGCCTGTCCAACCGCAAGTACGTCTGGTACTGGATGATGGATACCTTCAGCGCCCTGCGCGTAGCCGAATATAAATTCATGTTCACCGGCATGTCCTTTGACGATTTTGATGTCATCAATGCCGATGGTGCCACGACCATTGAGTCTTACCAGGCCAAGCTGTTCAACCTGTTCCTGGACCCCAAGGAGCGCTACAGCTACTTCAACCGCCAGACCTTCATGGACAATATCGCCTCGGAGGGCTATCAATACCACTACGGCACCTTCGTAAAGTATCCGCCCAAGAATATGACGGCGAAAATCCAAAAAATTGAGAGCCTGTTCAAGGGAGCCGGAGGGCAGTAATCGGCCATCATGGAACCACGCCGGGTGATTCTGTTCGGCAAGTCTGTGATCCTGGGGACGGTGGGCGCCAGCCTGCGGCAGCGGCCCGAGTTTGAGGTCATCGCCCTGGCGCCACCCTTCCCGTCCGCCCAGGAGCTGGAGCAATTGGCGCCGGAGATCATCCTGTTCGATCTCCAGGCGCCTCCTCCCGAGCCGGCCTTTGCCTTGCTGGAACACTGCCCGGGTTTGCTGCTGGTCGGCGTCAGCCCGGATCGCAACGAAGTCACCATGTGGTCCGGGCAGACGTTTAGCCAGCTCTCTACCCAGGAGCTGGTCCGGGCGATTGCCACCCGGGCAGGCTGAATGGAGTAGCTATTCGACGGAACCGTTCTATAATGAAGGTAGCTGCCTTCACGCGTCAGACTCTGCCCTTCGGAGCGAGTCGACAAAGTGCAGCCTTATCCCCGCTGTCCAGCAGGGATCCCTCAAAAAGACCAATTGAAACAGGAGATCAAAATGATGAAATCCTTGATCCTTATCCCCGTAATTCTGCTCCTGGCACTGTTGGCTGCCTGCGCCACGGCGACAGAAACGTCCTTGCCGGAAGCCACTCCGGGAACGCTGGCTAACCCGGCCTCCGAGAACTGTGTTGCCCAGGGCGGCACACTGGTTATCGCCGAGGACGGCTCCGGTGGGCAGTACGGCATCTGCTACTTCGAAGATAACCGCCAATGCGAAGAGTGGGCCTTGCTGCGCGGCGACTGCCCCGTGGGCGGTCTGAAAATCACCGGCTATATCACCCCCGCAGCGCAGTACTGCGCCATCACCGGTGGGACCTATTCGGCTACCGCCGATCTGGGCTCTGCCAATGAGCAGGGTACCTGCACGTTCGTCGATGGCTCATCCTGTGATGTGTGGGAATACTGGTACGCCACCTGCTCCTCCGGCCAGGCGGCTGCCTCGGCGCCGAGTATGGCTAACCCGGCCTCCGAGAACTGTGTCGCCCAGGGCGGCACCCTGTCCATTGCTGAAGGCGGCGACGGCGGCCAGTACGGCATCTGCTACTTTGAAGATAACCGCCAGTGCGAAGAGTGGGCCTTGCTGCGCGGCGACTGCCCAGTGGGCGGCTTGAAGATCACCGGCTATGCCAGCCCCGCGGCGCAGTACTGCGTCATCACCGGTGGAACTTATCAGATCACCGCCGCCGGAGAGCCCGACAGCGAGCAGGGCACCTGCACCTTCAAGGACGGCTCGGTCTGCGATGCGTGGGAATACTGGTATCGCACCTGCGCCGCCGGGCAGGCTGCGGCTGGGGAGTGGGTGAGCTACACGAATGCGGAAGCGGGCTTCAGCCTGCAGATGCCTTCCAATTGGAGCCATGGAGTTTTACCCG
>JBFYSP010000177.1:0-3100 GCA_041301395.1 Anaerolineae bacterium | reverse complement strand
GCGGGCATTGACCAGGCAGACCTCAAACCCATGTTCCTCCAAGAGTTCGTAGAGCGGGATCCAGTACACCCCAGTAGCTTCCATGGCCACCGTCGCAACTCTGCAGGCTTTCAGCCACTCTGCCAGCTGTCGCATATCGGCGGTGAACGTCGGAAACGAACGCACACTCTCGACATCTCGGTCCGGCGGGACGGCTACATATACTTCTTCCGAACCCACATCTATCCCTGCCGCGTGCGGATTGATCTGCTCCAGGGCATTCACCGGGGCTTTCATCCTCGGTTCGCTCTTCTGCTTGGTCATCGCTGGCAACTCCTAAGAATGAGATGGTCCAGACCCGATCATCGAATGGTTGTGTACGCTCCTAAACGGGGTCCCCTGGGGGCCACCAATGAAAAAACCACAAATGATCGGAACCATACTCAGGGACGGGTTCGAAAACACCAGTGCTGGCCCGGTCATAACTGTCTGGACTGGTATCAATTCTACCCTCAGCCAACGCGTTTCCTCCAGAATGAAATGCGCCCCGCGCTGTTGGGTTACTCAGGATGACATATTAAATAAGGATTCATGCCAGGGTTTGCAGACTCTCGATTCGGGCGATTAATGCCTCCAGGGACAGGTCGGAGAGGGCCTCCAGGTGCAGATTGGCATGCGTGGTATCCATCTGCCGGGTGATATGATTCGGCACCGCCACGCAAAACAGGCCGGCCTGGCGGGCGGCGCGGATACCATTGGGCGAATCTTCCAGGGCAAAGGCCTGCGTTGGCGGCACATCCAGTGCCGCCAGCACCGCCAGGTACAGCTCCGGGTCCGGCTTGGTGCGGCGCACATCGTCACTGGCCAGGATGCAGTCAAAATACTGCATCAGGCCCAGGCGGCTGAGATGACCGGTAACCCAATCGCACGGCGAGCTGGAAGCCAGGCCGATCTTCAATCCCAGCCGCCGGGCATCCTGCAGGTAAGCGGTCACGCCCGGCAGTACCGGCTGGTTGGCAATCAGATCGCTTTCCTGGCGGCGTTGCTGCTGGGCGATCGCCTGGCGGTCGGCGGAGGCCGGCAGCCGTTCCAGCGGGTTGAAGGGATAATCGCCGCCGCCGATGATCTGCGACCACTCTTCTATCGTCAGGCTCAGGCCATACGTCTGGTAAATATCCTGCCAGGAATGGAAGATCGGCGCTTCCGTATCCAGAATCAGACCGTCAAAATCGAAAATGACCGCCTGGATCATTCTTGCCTGCGCCTGCGCAATATGCCGGAGAACAGCACCCACAAGCCGGCCAGGATCAGCAGCACCGGCCAGTACGGCCCCAGCAGATCTAACCCGCCCAGGAACGATCCAAAAATTACGAACAGGATGGCGCTGACCACGATCATGTTCAGCCCCTCCCTGACCTGGCGAGACGAGTTCCCTTTTATCAATCCGGATACGATCGTTCCCAGGCCGGCGAAACCGGGGATCAGCGCCCAGGCATATGCCCAGCTGCCCCAATCGCCGGTGCTGTTCTGATAATACAACAGGCAGCCAATGCCACCGACAATGAAAGCCGGAACGGCTAAGTCGTACTGCCGGGTCAACAGGCCAATCACCAGCAGCACCACCCCTACGCCAATCACAATCCAGGGCCAATCAAAATCCAAATTTTCGATGAAATTCAGGTCGGGAAAGATCTGCGTCGCCAGCCACATCAGGCCGAACAAAATCAAAAGCACCGCCAGCACCACAGTACCGCTGCGATTTCTCTCCATGATATCCTCCTATTTTACGAGCGCACAAAATATTCCTGCATGGGCTGGAAGTAATAGTCCTCCCACCCCTGTAAGTACGATAGCCCCTGCCCGTCAGGGATCTCGCTGTGCAGCAAGGCCAGGCGAGTCTGGCTCTGGCCGGCGTCTTCCAGCAGGATCTCAAGCCGTGAGTCGGGGCTCCCTTCCGGGAACTCACTGGTACGCCAGGCTTGCAGGATGCGCCGATAAGGCTCCATTTCCAGGGTGATGCCTTCGATATAGCCATCCCAGGCGGTAAAACGCCCGCCAACACGCGGGTCGATATAGGCGGGGCTGCCCGTGAAACTGCTATGAGTAGCGCTGTCCAACCAGGCACGATACAACTGCTCTGCGCTAACCGGTAAAACGATCGAGCACTCAATGCTTTCCTGCATCAGGTTAATCTCCTCAGTATTATTATATCTATGAACGACAGGCACAACACAATGGTATGATATGCTTTGGTACAAGGGATTCCACAAGCTACGGAGTAAACTCAAGGAAAGCTGTCTTTCTATGAAACGCTCCCAGATCAATACCATAATGCAAAATGCCGATGCCTTCATCCGCAGCCGCGGCTTCTATTTACCTCCCTTCGCCTACTGGACTCCCGAGCAATGGGCCGCCCTGGATCTGGAGGCACAGGAGATCGTCGAAAACCGCCTGGGCTGGGATATCACCGACTTCGGCCGGGGCGATTTCGAGCATTATGGCCTGTTCCTGTTCACCCTCCGCAACGGCCACCCGCGCAACTGGCAGTCCCAGAGCGGCAAGCTGTACGCCGAGAAGATTATGATCGTCGAAGATGGCCAGGTCACGCCGATGCACTTTCACTGGAGCAAGATGGAAGACATCATCAACCGCGGCGGCGGGCGGCTGGCCCTCCAGCTTTACAACGCCACCCCGGAAGAAGACCTGGACCATCGGCGCCCGGTGCAGGTCTCGCTGGACGGGGTAGCCTATACCTATCCGCCGGGTTCTGTCGTGCGCCTGGAGCCGGGCGAGAGCATCTCGCTGCCGCAGCGCCTGTATCACAAATTTTGGAGCGAGGGACGCGTCCTGGTGGGGGAGGTCTCGCTGGTCAACGACGATCAGCGCGACAACCGCTTCCTCGACGCCATCGGGCGCTTCCCGCTAATCGAAGAAGATGAAGCCCCGCTGCACCTGTTGTGCGGCGATTACGAGCGCTTTTACCGCGGCCAGGCGAGCAGTCAGGGCAGCAGCTAAATCATCCATCAGGAGCAAATGACCGATGACCACTACCGCGCAGCTTGAAAGCGAGTACCAGGTGTACCGCTACCGCTGGGTCGTCCTGGCGGTCTTCATGTTCATC
>JBFYSP010000175.1:0-4042 GCA_041301395.1 Anaerolineae bacterium | reverse complement strand
CATGAACATTTACATCGATACCGCTGCCTTTTTAGCGACCCTAAATATCAACGACCGCTATCACCCATCGGCCAGGAAAACCTGGGATGAGATCCTTGCGTCCGCTTCAACGTTGTTCAGTAGCAATTATGTAATCCTGGAAACGACTGCTCTCCTTCAACATCGATTTGGGATTGAAGCTGTACGGCTTTTTGAGAGCGACATCATTCCGGTCCTGGAGATCGCCTGGGTTGATAAGGATATCCACATGCAAGCAATGAGCGCCTTATTGGTGGCAAACCGGCGGAATCTTTCCCTGGTGGATTGCACCAGTTTTGAGATTATGCGCCAGATCGGTATCGAGGCAGCCTTCACTTTTGACCCACATTTCAACGAACAAGGCTTTACCGTGTTCCCAGAGCGGGTTTTGTGATGAACGTTTCAATAGCAATCCGCCATAAACGAGCCATCCGCAGCTTCTCGCCCGAGCCTCTGCCCCAGGCAACCATACTGGCGATCCTCAACGCCGGGCGGCGATCACAGTCTTCCAAGAACACCCAGCCCTGGCATTTCATCGCTGTTACCGACCGGGCTACACTCAAGTCGCTCTCTGAGTGCGGCGATTGGGCCGGGCACCTGGCAGGGGCTGCGTTGGGCATTGCAATTGTCCACGCCGATCCCGGCGAGAAGTTCCAACTGATGTTCGATATCGGCCAGGCAGCCGCGTACATGCAGCTGGCTGCCTGGGAACTGGGTGTTGGCTCCTGCCTGGCCAGCATCTACCAACCGGAAAAAGCCCGCCTGCTGTTGGCCATTCCGGAAGACCTTCACTTGCGCATCGCCATATCGTTCGGCTACCCGCTCGATGGGGGATTGCTGGAAGCGAAACCCAAAAAAGGCGGGCGGCGCAGTCTGGATGATATTGTCCATTGGGAGGGCTGGTAACCCGCCGCAACTTTAACCCCAGCGCTGCGTATTTAGAAATGAGCTTGCCGGAAATAAAACGACAGGCGCGATTCTAAGGAGGCAATCGATGACTACAGATGGTAAAAAATTGCGGCGGTCGCAGGAGCACAGAATCTTTGCCGGGGTGTGCAGCGGGTTGGGCGAGTTTTTTGGGATCAGCCCGTGGTGGTTCCGGCTGGCATTCCTGGTAGCGCTCTTGCCAGGCGGGGTGCCCGGCATCCTGATCTACTTGCTGTTGTGGGTCGTCATCCCGGGTGGATGAACCGGGCTGGCAGACGGCAATACTCCAGCATAGCCGGATTTGATACCGGCTATGCTGGATCAGATAGCGGGTAAGCTTCCGCCATGGCGATACGCCGGCTCAAAGCAGGGTGGGAGTAGAGCAGCAGCTCCACCCAGGGCTCCGGGTCGACATCCGCCAGGTTCTGGTTGGCCAGACGCTTCAGGGCGGATGCATATGCCAGGCCGTTGCCGGTAGCTTCGAGGGCAAAGCGGTCGGCAGCTGTTTCTCGGCGGCGGGAATAAGCGTTTTCCAGAGGCATGGTCAGCAGCCCGTACAGGCCAATCACAATCCCCAATAGCGGCAGGGCAGCAATATTCGCCACGCTGCCCAGGTCAAAAGCCTCCACCCCCCAATCTAATGCCAGTGAGGCCAGGTACAGGCCCACCACCGTGATCAGAGAGCTAAATAAAATGCCGAGGGGGATATCGCGGTGGACATGATGCCCCAGCTCGTGGGCAATTACCGTTTCGATCTCGTCGGTGGTAAAGGAATCCAACAGGCTGTCGCCCAGGATGATGCGCCGGGTACCCCCCAATCCGACCAGGGCGGCGTTAGCGGCCTTCGTGCGGCGGCTCATGTCGAATTTGTAAACCCCGCGCACCTGTGTTCGAGCGCGCCGGGCCAGGCGCATCAGGCGCTCGACCAGGTCGGCGCGCTCCTCTCCCAATGGGACGAAACGGTAGAAAATCGGAAAGATCAGCAGCGGAGCCAGGTTGGCCAGCAGGATGTTGAAGAGCAGCAAGAACCCAGCCGCCCATAACCACCAGCTTTCGGGGAAGCGGCGCAGCAGGGCGTAAATCACTTCCAGCATCAGCAACGCCAACACGCCACCTAAGAGCCAGCTCTTGATCTGGTCCAGCCACCACGCTCGGCGGGTTTGGGTGGACAGGTCATAACGATGCGGCAGTACAAAGCCTTCGTAATATGACAGGGGCAGGCTGAGCAGCAAATAGTACCCACCGAATACCAGGGCGTAACCGGCTACCTGCAGCCAGGACAGATCAGTGCGGGCAGCCAGCGCCTGTTCCAGGGCGGCAGACCAACCAAAAGCCAGCCAGGCCACCAGGTACAGCGCCCCAACCAATAGATCGACCACCATCAGGCGGCGTGATAGGTGAGCATACTTTCGGGCTTGCTCTTGCCTCTGGAGATCGAGCACGACCGTCTGATTTTGTAACAGGCTGGTCGAATTATCGGTTTGGTCGCTCATCGGGTTCCACTTCCCAAGTTACAATCATTTGGCGTTGTGTCTCTGTTTCGGGCGAGGGCTGCATGCCTTTGGATAAACCCTGTCGCAGACGAGCAATCTCCCCCAGGGCGGCCAGACCGTCGAAGCCCTGCCGGCGCAAGTAGCAGCCAACCACCGTGCCGGTGCGCCCTACACCACCATAGCAGTGCACATAAACCGTGTGCCCGGCATCCAGGGCCTCCTGCAGGGTTTCCTGGATGCGCTGCATTTCTTCCCGGGAAGGCGTACCATAATCCGGGATGGACAGGTGCAGATACACCGTTTGCCTGCCCTGGTTGCCCGCCTCGTTTTGCAGTATATCATCATACGCCGGCAGCCCGTACTCCCCAGGTTGGGTCAGGTCCAGGAACCAGGTAACACCCTGGGAAAGCAGCCACCCCAGCCGGCGGCGCGCTTCACGCCTATCCGAGCCGCCGGGATACTCCCCAGCCAGGAAGCGACCAGGAAGCACCCAGTAGCAGTTCAACATTACAGCGCCATTCATCCGGCTCTCCCAAATATCAAGGGGCAGGCGTGCCCAGTCCCAGGTTCAGCAAGAGCATTGGGTCCATGTGCTGGAAGACGCCGCTGGTGCGCCATAGCAAATAGTTGGCTTTCTCTTGCTCGGTATTTTCGACCTGGTAATAGCCCAGGCTGTCGAAGGTCGCCCCGGGCGGCCCACTGCGCACCTCCAGGTGCAGGTGCGGCTCAACGGCATTGCCGCTCTTGCCGACCTGGCCGATCAACTGGCAAGCGGCTACCTGGCTGCCCAGGGTTACCAGCGGAGGGGCATCCATGTGGGCGTAGAGCAAATATAGCGATTGCTCCGGGGTGATCCCCAGGGTGGATTTGACAGCCTGCGGCAGGTCCTGATTGGGGGTCTCGATAATGACCAGGTTGCCAAAGGGGAAGGTGTCGGGCAGCGAGGCTGCCACCCGGCCGGCCAGAACGGATTGCACACCAACACCCTGAATAGTGGTGCGCTCGCCGCGCGTGTAATAAGAGAAATCGACGCCATGGTGGCGCATATCTTTGCCAGGCGGCGGCGGCCGGTAGGGGTCCGATGTGATTTCGCGCAGCTCCGCCAGGCCATGGATCTCCAATGGCGAGCAGATGCGGAAGATCAGAGTCGGCGTGGGCGCAATGGTTTGTGTCGCCTGGAGGGTGGCGGTGGCGGTAGGCGGCGCGGATGGGGTTATGGTATTTACCTGCGGAGGTCGGGGCAGAATGCCGGTTGGTGTAGCCTGCACATTGCTATCGATCGGAGAGCAGGCCTGCAGCCCCAGGACTGCCAGTCCCAGCAGGAAAATGGTGATTACTCGACGGATCAATTGGACGGGCATACCGCCCGATTATAGACCCAGGCAGGCAAGAGAACAAGGAAATTTTCCAAACTGTGGTTTTCTGGGGGTTGCCAGAAACCTTGCTCCGCGCTATAATGTGGGCCGATTAAACGGGGCGTGGCGCAGTCCGGCTAGCGCGCTTGCATGGGGTGCAAGAGGTCGGAGGTTCAAATCCTCTCGCCCCGACTGAGGACCGCTTACCTTGAGTAAGCGGTTTTTGGTAAATGGTTCTAGCTGTAAGGT
>JBFYSP010000170.1:0-4317 GCA_041301395.1 Anaerolineae bacterium | reverse complement strand
GGTGTACGCCCCTCCTGCCAATTGATCGGTCGCTTTATTCCCCGATAAGCTGTACGACCAGCTCGCGGCTGCGCGGCCGGTTGTCAAAATCTACATAGATGATTTGCTGCCAGGTACCCAGCAGCAGGTTCCCGGCGGAAAAAGGCACGCTCAGCGAGGCCCCCAGCAGGGCGGCGCGCACATGCGAATGGCCATTGCCATCGTGCCATCTGAGGTTATGCGCATAGTCTTTATTGGAAGGTACAATCTCGTCGAACAGCCGGCGCAGGTCGCTCAGGCAGCCGGGCTCGTATTCGATCGTGGTCAAAGCGCTGGTGGAGGATGGGCAGAAGATCACGGCGACGCCGTTCTTCAAGCCGCTCTGAGCAATCGCCTGCCCTACACTGGAGGTGATATCCAGGATATCGGCGTTGCCACGGGTGGCAAATTGGAGGGTGGAGGTATTGACGGGCATAGGTTCTCTGGCCTTAAAGTCATTGTTGAAGATGATAAAATCTATTTGTGAATTGAAATTCCTGCTTCGTGACCGGACAGGATTGCTACCGTATGATACTTAATATTCAACAATCCGCACAGGCTCTTTTCGGGGTCTCATTAACTCCCACCCAGCTCAGCGCGCTGCAGCGCTATGAGAAAGAGCTGATCGAGTGGAACAGCCGCTTCAACCTGACGGCGATCCGCAGCCCGGAAGAGATTGTTGTGAAGCACTTTCTCGACTCGCTGAGCTGCATGCTGGTGATGCGGGATACGCGCCTGGGGCGGGTCATCGATGTGGGTACCGGGGCAGGCTTTCCGGGCCTGGTATTGAAGATTATCAACCCGGCTATGGGCCTGACCCTGGTCGAGTCGGTGGGAAAGAAAGCCAGTTTTTGCGAGCACGTGGTGCAGACATTAAAGCTGGAAGGGGTTGAGATCCTGACAGAGCGGGCCGAGACAGCCGGGCATAAGGCGCGGCACCGCCAGAGCTACGATTGGGCGGTGGGGCGAGCGGTGGCGATCCTGCCTTCCCTGGCCGAATACCTGCTGCCCCTGGTAAGGGTGGGGGGCTTCATGCTGGCGATGAAAGGGGCAGGAGCGCATGCCGAAGCACAATCGGCGGAGAATGCGTTGCGCATCCTGGGGGGGCGGCTGCAGAAAATAGTCCCGGTGGCGCTGCCGGGCGTTGCTGAAGAACATCACCTGGTGGTGGTGGCGAAAACCTCCGCCACTCCGTCTACTTATCCCCGGCGGATTGGTCTGCCGGTTAAAAAGCCCCTGGAATAAGACTCAATCGAGCAGTACGACGGGATCGCTCACCCGGATTACCCCGCCCTGCAGGACGCGGGTATAAACGCGCGACCAGCCGGGGTGCTGGCTCTGGGCGACCCGGCTGTAATCCTGAGCGATGAAATAAGGGCGCAGGTTGTTGCAGGGCTGTGTGTAGCGGGTGATTTCGAGCAGCACCTGCGTGTCGATTTGCAGGCGCCGGCCGGGCGTGCACAGGTTCCAATCGATGCCGGCCAGGGTCAGGTTTTCGCCCTGGGCGCCTGGGAATACGGGGTGGCCTTCCGCTTGCAGGGCTACGATATTTTCAAGGGAATACAGGCAGACGGCCCGTTCCGGACCACCGTGGACTTCCAGGTTTCGCTGCTGGTCGCCTAACAGGCCGAGCACAGCGACTTCGGCTTCCAGTACGGCCAGCTTGGGCACGCCGCCCTGGGATACACTGATCTGGAAGATGCGGCCTCGTGCATTGTTGGGTTGTGCGGTCATTGGATGTGGCCTCCTTCGACGTTCCAGCGAGCGGCATGCTGGACAAATTCGGGTGGGAACAGGTCCAGGTCGGTGGTGGTAAGCAGGGCTTGCTCACAATCTAACAAGCGACCGAGCAAATCGGCGCGCCGTTCCGGGTCGAGCTCAGCCAGGACTTCATCCAGCAGCAGCACCGGCCACTGGGTGGTTTTTTCTTTAATCCAGGCGACCTCGGCCAGTTTAAGCGAGAGCACGGCAGTGCGATTCTGGCCGCGCGAGCCGTAGGTGCCTAGGTCAATGCGGTTGCTCAGCAAGCGCAGCTCGTCCCGGTGAGGACCTAAAGTGGTGACCCCACGCGCGAGCTCCTCCGTACGGGCGCGCCGCAAGGCTTCCAGAAAGCCCTGCTGGATTTTCTCCAATGGGATAGCGGAGCGATCGACAGGGTCGCGCAACGGCAAGGCAAGCTGCCCGTTGCGCTCGGGCAGAGGATCGAAGGAGGGTTGGTAATCCAGGCGCAGCACTTCCTGGCTGCGAGTCAGCTCGCGGTGCAGGCGGGAAGCCAGGCGTTCGAGCTCCTGTACCGCCTGGATGCGAGCATGAATGACCTGCGAGCCATATGCCACCAGTTGTTCGTCCCAATACTCCAGCTGGTCTCCGGCGGGTTGGCCGTTGCCGGTGCGCTCGGCCAGCAGCTTGAGCAGGGCATTGCGCTGGGTCAGGACTCGCTGGTATTCGGCGTGCACTGCGGCGTAGTGGGGTTTCACCTGGCTGAGCGCCAGGTTCAGATAGCGGCGGCGCTCTTCCGGAGGACCCTCGACGATGCTGACCATCTGCGGCAGGAACAGCACCGCATTGAAAGCCCCCATTACTTCGCCAATCTTGCGCTTGACGCCATCCAGCAGGACTTCTTTTCGCAGGCGGGGGGAACTGTCGAAACCATTGGTTTCCTGGATCAGGCGCACCTCCAGACGGTGATCACCGGCGGCGAGTGGAACGGGGGCCATGGATGAGCTGTGTTCGCGATGGAAATCGGCCTGGATGCGGGCTACCGCCAGGGGCTCTCGCCCGGCGGTCAGGTTGATTAGCTGGCGCTCGTTGCTGGCATGAAAGGAAGTGAAGGTAGCCAGGAAGTACACCGCTTCCAACAGGCTGGTTTTGCCCTGGGCATTACCGCCAACCAGCATGATTGGACCGCCCGGGACATCGACGACCAGGCGGGAATAGTTGCGGAAATCCGTCAGGGAGAGGCGCTGCAGTTTCATGATTCACGCAAATGCCACGGAGGGGCAGCACCGTGGCATCGATCCATTCACAAAAAAAGCCGGCCTGGAATTAATCAGAAACGGCCGCCTGGGAGGTCTGGCCTTCGTGCTTCCACACTTTTTCGGCACGGTCAATGAACAGGACGCCATCCAGGTGGTCGACCTCGTGCTGGAAGATGCGCGCCAACCAGCTCTCCGCCTTGATTTTCACCGGCTGGCCGCGGCGATTAAAGCCTTTGACGGTGACAGCCAGCGGACGTTCGACATCGCCGGCGTAACCTGGGATAGAGAGGCAGCCTTCGGTGCCAATTTCCGATTCAGAAGAGAAACGAACGATCTCGGGGTTTACCACGGTGTAGAGCCGGGGAATGACCTCTTGATCTTCATCTTCTTCTTCCTCTTCGGTGTATTCGACCACAATCACTCGCAAGGGGACATCCACCTGGGGGGCGGCCAGGCCGACCCCAGGTGCGTCGCGCATGGTGTCGATCATGTCATCAATCAACGTTTGCAGCTCTGCTCCAAAGTCGCTTACTTTGCGGGCTTTTCGGCGCAAGGTTGGCGCCGGAAGGGTAATTATTTCTCGTAGTGCCATGCAATCCTCAAATATTTTCCAAACCAATCGAGGGCATATTTTACCCGATTAATTCATCGCCCCGGCTAATTCTCAGGATTTTCCTATCCTGGCTCGATGTCATAGTTGGTGGTGAACCAGCGGGCCATCTGCTCCCTCTGGCGCTGATCTTCTAATTCGCGCTTGCGTACGTTCCACGAATCCTGGTATGCGGCGATATCCTGGTGCACCTGGCTGGGGTCTTTTACATCGTTGAAGGTAAACTGGCGATCGCCAACATTGATGGTGACTGTGCCAAAATCCAGCACGATCCGGATGAAATTGCCGCGCTCGTGTTCGATGCTGAGGATATTTTCGAGCTTGGCCGAGTTCACCAGTTCTTCGCCAAGCGGTTTGCGCTCAAGTTCTCGGATGAATTCTGGCGTTAGCTGGTAAAGGTCGTTGCTCCAATCCAGGTAGTTATAGGTTATCCAGGCAATAACCAGCAGGAACAGGCTGCCCAGGCACAGCCCGCCACCCAGGGCGATGCCGGTCAGCGAGCCTTCCACGCCCAACCCCGCCACCAGGGCTGTCAGAACGAGCAAAACGACAGTAGGCAGCAGGTTCTTGCGCACCAGGACGAACCAGTGCTTGCGATAGGTGATCACCCCTTCGCGCTCGTAGCGAAGCTGCAGGAAAGTCCCGAATGCATCCAGGAAATAATTCGGTTTCTTTTTCTTTATCTCCTTCTTGGGAGGTCCTTTCACCAGA
>JBFYSP010000193.1:0-3388 GCA_041301395.1 Anaerolineae bacterium | reverse complement strand
CGCTCTTCCGATCTCCGATTGCCACGTAGATGCAGTATAGGTCCTTGCCCTTTTGATTGATGATGGTATCGATGGCAATCGCCGTCTTGCCGGTCTGGCGGTCGCCAATGATCAGCTCGCGTTGGCCTCGCCCAATCGGGGTCATCGCGTCGATAGCCTTCAATCCGGTTTGGACCGGGGTATCGACATCTTTACGATCCACCACACCCGGGGCGATACGCTCGATGACCCGGTAGTGGTCGAATTTGAGCGGACCTTTACCATCCACCGGCAGACCCAGTGCATTGACTACGCGCCCGACAAGGCCATCACCCACCGGCACCGAAGCGATGCGACCGGTAGATTTCACCATCATGCCTTCTTCAATCGAACCATATTCGCCCATGATGATGACGCCGACGTTGCTCTGCTCCAGGTTGAAAGCAATCCCTAGCACGCCGTTGGCAAACTCAACCAGCTCCTGGGCACGCACATCCGCCAGCCCGCTTACTCGGGCAATCCCATCTCCTGCCTCCAGGACAGTACCTACGTCACGGACTTCCATCGATGGTTTGTAGGAATCGATTTGCGATCTCAGATCGGCGGTAATTTGACTGATCAAATCAGACATTTGGCCTCCAAAATAATTTCAGGCGAGATTTCCCTGTTCCCTGCCGCATCCCCGGTTTACCCCCGGTGTAGCCAGCCGGATTGGTATTAACAACATCACAGCCCGGACAAAGGATTCACATCCGGGCACGCCAGGCGCTTCGTTGGTTTCGAGAAGCATCTGTAGCGTATAGTTCATGGAAGAGGATACCCTGTTCGAGTGTGGACAAATGATACCTGAAAGATAAAATCTTGTCTAGGAATTCACAAACAACCCGCCACCTAGTCGCCTTCACCGCCAGACTGTTCCGGGGAATGGCTCTTACCTCCCCGCCCCAGCTCGATTGAGCGTTCGTACGCTGCCCACACCGCTCGCGAGATGGCGGTGCGGAAACCGGCTTTTTCCAGGTAGTACAGCGCGGTTGCGGTTGTGCCTCCCGGTGAAGTGACTTCATTGCGCAGTCTTGCAAGGTGGACTGGATCATCCCTGCGGGTGTAGTAATCAACTGAGCCGCGTACTGTTTGCGCCACCAGCTGCTCGGCAATCCGCCTGGGAAAGCCCAGGTGCACCCCGGCGTCCACCATGGCTTCCATAAATAGAAACACATATGCCGGTCCCGTGCCCGAGAGCGCCGTCGCCATATCCAGGTAGGTCTCCTCCTCTACAAACACCTGTTCACCCAGTGCCCCCAGGATCTGGCGCGTCATCTCTCGCTGCTCTTCAGAAACATCTGGGGAAGCCGTCCATACGGTGATTCCCTCGCCGATCTGAGCCGGCGTGTTAGGCATCGAGCGTACGATGATCGGGTGATGCAGGCCTGATAAAATCTTCTTTATCGATGCCCCGGCAACAATCGAGAGCACCAGCGCCCCAGGCCGGATAGACCCACGCAGCCCAAGCAGCACCTTATCCAAACGCTGCGGCTTTACCGATAATATCACCACGTCCGCCTGGGCAGCAGCCTCGGCATTTTCGAGCGCCACTCGGACGCCATAGGCTTCCCGTAGTTGTTCCAGGCGTTCAGCACGCGGGCCTGCTGCGATCAAAGCCGCCGGTTCAGCTAATCCCTTCCGAATAACGCCGGCGATCATCGCCTCGCCCATCGCCCCCGGTCCCACAAATGCAATATTCAGATTAGTAAACAAAGGCATCTCCAATTTAAGAAAAATACTGCAGTGCCAGGCGCAGCCGGGTTTCGATATCTTCAGGCGCATCACGCGGAATCGACTGCAATGCAGCCTGCGCTTCCACCACACTGTAGCCCAGTGCAGTCAGTGCCCCCAGCACTTCGCCGTCCACATCACTGATCGCTGCTACTCTTTCCAGGCCGCTCAGCGCCGGAAGTCGATCCTGAAGCTGCAGAACAATCTTCTGCCCGGTTTTCTTGCCCACACCGGGTACGCGGCTAAACACATCCGGCTGATCGTGAAAGACAGCCCGTCGAATGGCCTCCGGCGAGAGCACCGATAGCGTAGCCAGAGCCAGACGTGGGCCAACGCCGTTCACGCCCAGCAGCAGAGTAAAAAGCTCGCGCTCATCTCGGTTGGCAAATCCATACAGCATCAGGGCATCCTGGCGTACAACCAGGTAGGTATGTAAGTGAATATGTTGACCGCTGCGCGCCTCATCTTTTAATGGATTAGGGACAAATACCTGCAGCCCTACCCCACCAACCTCAACGACGAGGCTGTCGCTCGAAACATCCTGAATTTGTCCGTTCAGACTGGCGATCATCCTTGTTTTCCTTGTATAAGAGGTCTACTGTTCGGCTTCAGCGTAAATCTTGAGAGTCCGGCTGTACTGTAAGTGACAGATTGCGATCGCCAGGGCATCGGCTGCGTCATCTGGTTTAGGAATCGACTTCAGCCCCAACAACATGCGCACCATCTCCTGGATCTGCGTTTTATCCGCCCCACCGTAACCCGCTACGGCCAGCTTGACTTCCATCGGGGTGTATTCCGCCACCCTCAACCCGGCTTCCGCCATAGCCAGCAGCACGACTCCCCTGCCCTGACCCACGCTGATGGCCGTACGTGAATTGCGCGCAAAAAACAACTTCTCCACCGCGCCGCTGTCCGGCTGGTGGAGAAGTAATATTTGTTGTAATTGGCGATGCATTTGCAGCAGGCGTTCAGGCATTGTTTGATCCGGCGTAGTTAGCACCACACCATAATCAACGACTGCCAGCCTTCCGTCATCATCCTCTCGAACCAGTCCATATCCAGTCGTCGCGGTACCCGGATCGATGCCAATGACCAGCATCCTGGATCAAGCTTCTTCGAACTGCGCCAGGACTTCGTCCGTCATCTGCAGGTTATGGAAAACTGCGTGGACATCGTCTAATTCTTCCAGCGCTTCGACCACTTTTAATCCCTGCAGGGTTTCTTCAGTGCTCAGCTCGATCTCGTTATTCGGGGTCATGCGCAGCTCGGCTTCATCCGGGTGGATCTTAGCGCTCTTCAACCGGTCGCTAATTGCCTTGAATGCATCAACTGGCCCGATTATCTCCACCGTACCATCATCGAAAGCCACATCATCCGCACCAGCTTCCACAGCCAGCTCAAAAACGGCATCCGGATCATGACCCTCTAAAGGGAAAGAGAAGTACGAAATCCGTTTAAACTGCCAGCCAACCGACCCGGCCTCAGCCATGCTGCCGCTGTAGCGGTTCAAAACGTGACGAATTTCTGCCACGGCTCGGTTACGATTATCAGTGACAACTTCGATCATCAGCGCTATGCTGTGGGGACCGTAACCTTCGTAGGTTACCTGCTCCAGGACGAGACCATCCTTGGATTC
>JBFYSP010000150.1:0-5312 GCA_041301395.1 Anaerolineae bacterium | reverse complement strand
GGCGCGTTGGCATGCTGACCACTCCCAACCCAGCCATCCTGACCGGTGCGGAGGTGGAAGAGCTGGACGATCTCGGGCTGCAGGCGGCGTTAGAACACGAAACCATCTTCGCCCGCATGGCACCCGAGCACAAGCTGCGCCTGGTGGCAGCCCTGCAAGCGCGCGGCGAAGTGGTCGCCGTCACGGGTGACGGCGTGAACGACGCGCCGGCATTGAGAAGGGCCGACGTGGGCGTGGCAATGGGCGTGACCGGCACCGATGTCGCCAAAGAGGCCGCCGACCTGATCCTTACCAACGACAACTTCGCCTCGATCGTCACCGCCATCGAGGAGGGACGCGCCGTATTCGATAACGTGCGGAAATATATCACCTACATTTTCTCCAGCAATATACCAGAGCTGCTGCCTTTCGCTCTGGCAGCGTTGTTCAAAATCCCGCTGGCCTTAACCGTCGCCCAGATCTTGATCATCGACCTGGGCACCGACATCCTCCCCGGTCTGGGCCTGGGCATGGAAAAACCCGAGCCGGACGTCATGCGGCGCCCGCCGCGCCGGCGCAGCCAGCCGCTCATCGATCGCTCACTGCTGCGGCGTGCCTTCCTCTGGCTGGGTCCAATCGAAGCCCTGCTGTGCTACTCAGGATTTTTCCTGGTGCACCAGGCTCAGGGGCTGGGCTTACCCGGATATTTTGGCGCCTTGCTAAGCGCTGACCCCCAGCAGGTGGACCTCCTGGCGATGACGGTGTTTTTCAGCGGCGTAGTCATGTCTCAGGTCGGCAACGCATTCGCCTGCCGCACCGAAGTCCATCGCGGCCGTTCCCTGGGCTGGACCAGCAATCGCTTCCTCTTGTTTGGGATAGCCGTTGAAATCGTGTTGGTCCTGGTGCTGGTCTATTTTCCACCGCTCGCTGCAGCACTGGACCACGTGCCCCTGCCGCTTGCCTGGTGGGCATGGCTGGCGCCTTACGGACTGGTATTATACAGCCTGGACTGGATCCGAAAATCCTTGCTGCGTGGCATGAATCAGATAAAATTAAATAGGAAGGTACTTGCATGAAAGTCATCATCATGGGTTGCGGCCGGGTTGGAGAGCAACTGGCCCGCTTGATGTCTGAAGGAGGTCACGATATTGCGGTGATCGACTACGACTACAGCGCCCTTGCCAGGCTGGGAGAAAACTTCCGCGGCAAGAAAGTTAAAGGGATCGGATTCGATAAAGATGTGCTGCTGGAGGCCGGCATCCAACAGGCCGATGCATTCGCCGCCACCAGCGCCTCGGATAACGCCAATGTGGTGGCAGCCCGCATTGCGCGCAACATCTTCCTGGTACCCAAAGTCGTGGCGCGCCTCTACGATCCGCGCCGGGCGGAGATCTACCAGCGCCTGGGGTTGCTGACCATCTCCTCCACCACCTGGGGAGCCGAACGGATCCGCGAGCTGCTCACCCACTCTGAGCTGGACCCAATCTTGACCTTTGGCAGCGGTGAGGTTTGCTTACTAACGGTTGAGACGCCACCCATGCTGGTGGGAAGAATAGTCAAGCACCTCTCCATCCCAGGAGAGATCCAGGTAATCGCCATCACGCGCCAGGGGCATGCTTTTATCCCGCTGTTCGGCACGGAATTGCAGCCCGGCGATAGCATTCACCTGGCCATCCTGGCTTCTTCTATGGAGCGCTTCAACGACATGATCGGGTTAGAAGCAGGAGGATAAATGATGTTTGTGATCGTCGTTGGAGGCGGAAAGACCGGCTCGCACCTGGCCCGCCAGTTGATTGAAGAAGGGCACCGCGTCAGATTGATAGAAAACCGTCCGGAGATCATCGAGCGCTTGCAGCTCGAGCTGCCCCAGGATGTGATTGTATTCGGGGACGGCAGCTCGCCGGCCGTACTGGAAAACGCCGGTATTCAGCAGGCGCAGGTGCTGGCGGCCGTCACCGGCGAAGACGAAGCCAACCTGGTAGTCACCACCCTGGCGCGCTTCGAATTCACCGTGCCTCGCATCATCGCCCGGGTAAACAACCCCAAGAATGCCTGGCTGTTCACGCCAGAAATGGGCGTGGACGTCAGCTTGAATCAGACGGATATCCTGGCCAGGCTGATCGCAGAAGAAATGTCACTGGGGGATATGATGATCCTGCTCAAACTGCGCCGGGGTGAATATTCGTTGGTGGAAGAGAAGCTGCCGCCTGGGTCGCAGTTCCTGGGACGGCCGCTGAAGGATCTCCCCCTGCCTGCCACATGCGTGATCGCCGCCGTGATCCGGGCGGGTCAGGTGCTGATCCCACGCGGCAACATGGTTTTTGAAGTCGGCGATGAAGTCCTGGTGGTGGTAGATACCCGCTCGCTGCCTTCGCTGAAGGAACTGTTTGGAGCAAGCGGGCCTCAAGACCCGGCCGGGCCTTGAGGTCTCTCCGAATAACCAATCCCATCGTACGGCCAAAACAGGCTATCGGGATTACCCTGCAGCCTGTTTTGGCATCTCGAGATTTATACATACAATATATTTACATAACATATTCAATTATTAGAAATTTATGAATCTTTGCCAAAATGTCTATATATTGTCGATGTTATGTTACAATTTTGCTACATAAACGATAGCAAGTTCAACCAACATCTTATCGGAGGACAACATGAAAAAGTTAACGGTTTCCCTGGTTCTGACTCTTGTAATGGCTGTGATGATCGCCAATGTCGCCTTTGCTTCCGGCGGCGCCCCCGCTGCGCATGGCGCCAGCGGTCGTGAGTTTGGCGCTGCTGTCAGCGCCTTCGCTCAATCTGCCCCCGGCGCCCTGGCTGAGCACACCAGCGGCGGCGCAGCCGGCGGCGCTCCTGCAGCGCACGGCGTGGATGGACGCACCTTTGGCTACCTGGTCAGCATGCTGGCCCAGTCGGCTCCCGGCGCAGTCGCTGCCCACGTCAGCGGTAAATAGCTTATCTCTTTATTGGTAGCTTACTGGTAGGAACCCCCCTTCGCCAACCCGGCGGAGGGGGGTTTGTTATCTAAGGCGCCCCGCTCAGTGCTTCACTGACCCCCCAAAACCGGATCGCCTGGTCGCCCCCGGCCGATACCAGCCAGCCCCCATCCGGTGAGAAAGACAGAGCCA
Source organism: Anaerolineae bacterium (assembly GCA_041301395.1). Lineage (GTDB taxonomy): Bacteria > Chloroflexota > Anaerolineae > Anaerolineales > UBA4823 > CTSoil-045. The sequence continues at coordinate 2,205 of JBFYSP010000150.1, read as the reverse complement.
GCACTGTGTCGTTGGAGCCGGTCAGCTCGGCCAGCGGGCTGCCGTCACTCACCTGCCACAGGCGCAGCGTGTAATCCGCCGAGCCGGAGGCCAGCAGCAGGCCATCCGGCGAGAAGGCCACATCGGATACCTCGGCAGTGTGCCCCTCCAGCTTATGCAGCAAGCTGCCGTCGCTCACCTGCCAGATGGCGATGGTGGTGTCTTCCGAAGCGGATGCCAGCAGGGAACCGTCCGGCGAGAAGTTGATCCCAAAGACCTTGCTTTCGTGGCCTTGCAGGGTATACCGCAGGCTGCCGTTGCTTACCGACCACACCCGCACGGCGCCATCCTCCGCCGCGGCGGCCAGCAGGCTGCTGTCCGGCGAGAACTCCACTTCCCGCAAGCTGATATCGGCGTCCTTCAGCGTACGCAGCAGGCTGCCGTTGCTTACCTGCCACAGGTCCACCGAGCCATCCCAGGTGCTGGTGGCCATCAGCTTACCGTTGGGCGAGAAATCCACCGAGGTCACCCCGCCGTTGGGAGAGTCGAGCGTGCGCAGCAGGCTGCCGTCGCTCACCTGCCACAGGTTGGTGCGGTTGTCCTCGGCGACGGTGGCCACCAGCGCCCCGTCCGGCGAGAAAGCAATGCCGTTCAACCAGGCCTCGTGGTCGAGCAGGTAGTCCTGCAGCGCGCCGGGCTCCACCTGCCACAGGGCGCCGTAGTGCTTGTATTGGGAGAAGCGCACCCAATCCCGGTCGTGAGCGGTAGCCAGCAGGGCGCCATCGGGCGAAAAAGCCAGCTCGATAATCGCCGAGTCGACCTGCCAGCTGACCAGGTTGACCACCGCCGAGAGGTTTTCGGCGGCGATGACCGCCACCGGCGGCGCGATGGGCGACAATTCAATAGCGGGCAGCTTGCGGCTGCTGTACAGGAAGAACCCTGCGGTGGCCAGCAGGATCAGCACAACGACAGCGACTCCGGCGAAGGTCGCCTTGCGGGAGATTTTACGCGTCGGGGCAACCTGGGCTTCAATCTCGGGCTCGCCTGGCGGGATGCGCCTGGCAGTGTCCTCTGGCACAGGGGCCTGCGGCACTTTGGTTTGTGCCGGCAAGGTCGCGGCGGCTAGTGCCAGGTCGGCCGGGGTTGCCTGGGGGGTTGCTGACGGCGAGGGAGATGCAAGCGGCACAGCCGCCGCTTTGAGGGTGGCTTCTTCGACTGGTATGACAGCCGGGGTTATCACCATCTCTGGCGGGGCCGGCTCCACGGTCTGCGCCGTCAATCCGGCGGCCAGCGTCTCGCTATCCAGCGACTCCTGGACACGCTTGAGAGCCGCAGCCATTTCGGCGGCCGTCTGGTAGCGATTTTCGCGCTCCTTGGCCAGGGCTTTATTCAGGATGCCCAGCACCGCCGGTGGCACATCAGGGCGCAGATCGCGCAAGTCGGGCAGCGGATCGTTGAGGTGCATCATCATCACCGTCAGGGTTGAGTCGGCCTCGTACGGCGGGCGCCCGCTGAGCATCTCGAACAGCATCACGCCCAGGGCGTAGATATCGCAGCGCTCATCTACCACCTCGCTGCGAATCTGCTCGGGCGACATGTACATAGCCGTACCTATCGTTGCCCCGGTGGCGGTGTGGTACTGCCCGCCGACAATCTTGACGATGCCAAAATCCATCAGGATGGCCTGCCCGTGAAGGTCGAGCATGACGTTGGCCGGCTTAATATCGCGGTGAACCAGGCCGCGCCGGTGAGCGTAGCCGGCGGCTTCGCAGATCTGCCGGCTGAAGCGCAGCGCCTCCTCCAGCGAAAACTGGCGGTGGGCGGTAGTCAGACGCTTCAGGCGCGCCTGCAGCGTCTCGCCGGCCAGGTACTCCATCACCATGTAGTAGGTTGGGCCGTCGTTATTGAAATCGTGCACCTGGACGATGTTGGGATGGCGCAAGCCGGCCACGGCGGCGGCTTCTTCCTTGAAGCGCTCGACGAAATCCGGGTTGACCGACAGGTGGGGGTGGATCAGCTTGATTGCCACCACCCGGCGCAAGTTGGGGTCGACGCCGCGGTACACGGCCGACATACCACCCTGCCCAAGCAGGGCTTCGATCTGGTAGCGTCCCCCGATGGTCTGTCCGATCCAGCTTTGCGGCATCATGGCAGCAGCCCTCCTAATCCGGATTTGTTAACTCGTAATTTACCCTTAATTGCGCAATATGACAATAGCCAAAGCCC
>JBFYSP010000139.1:0-55187 GCA_041301395.1 Anaerolineae bacterium | reverse complement strand
AAAATCTCATCTGGGCTCAGAAGAAGCGCGGCGCTCCCTATATCTTCAATTATCAGGCCATGAAGGCCTTGAACGACGGGCTGCAGATGCGCAGTGATTGGCGCCTGCCGATTTGCAACGGCCCCGAGCGCCTGCGCCAGGATGGCGAAAAAGCGCACCCCACCCAGAAACCGGAAGCCCTGTTGTATTACATCTTGCAGGCCGGCACCAATCCGGGAGACGTGGTGCTCGACCCCTTTTTTGGCACCGGTACCACCGGTGTGGTTGCCAAACGGCTGCACCGTCGCTGGATTGGCATCGAGCGCGAGCCGCGCTATATTTCCCTGGCTGTCCAGCGCATCGCACAGACCGACCCGGTGCCGTATGACCCCCACTACTTCGATACCCCCGACCGGCGTAAACAGCCGCGCCTGCCGTTCGGCCGCCTGCTGGCCAATGACCTGCTGCGCCCGGGCGACCGGCTGTACTACCGCGGCGATCTCTCGATTGCTGCCCAGGTTATGGCGGATGGCGCCCTGGAGTATAATGGGCGGCGCGGTTCCATCCACCAGATCGCCCGCCATATCTGCCAGGCTCCCTGCAACGGCTGGGAGGTCTGGTATTATCTGGACGAAGCGGCCGGCGCCCTCTACCCCATTGACCGCCTGCGGCAGGCATACCGCTTAGTAGAAAATGACAAGTTTGCTGGATGAAGTCAAGATAAAAAGCCAAGAGGTGATATTGCCATGAGCCAAACCTACCAACTCTCCCCCTGGAACCTGGATGAGCTCTTCTCCGAGCAGGATAGCCCCGAGATGAAGCAAGCCATGCGCGACCTGGAATCCCTGGTGACCGCTTTCGAGGGCTACCGTGCGCGCCTTTCCCCGCACCTTTGGGCGGCAGATTTCCTGGGCATCATCCGGCACTACGAGGATATTATCGATTTGAACCACCGAATTGGCGCTTTCGCCCACCTGCGCTTCTCCGCCGATACGCAAGACCAGGTCGTCCAGGCCTTCATGGGGCGCATTGACCAGTATTTAGCAGGCATCCAGAATCGCCTGCTGTTTTTTGAGCTGTGGTGGAAGTCGCTGGACGAGCCTGCTGCCAACCGGTTGCTGGATATCGCCGGCGACTACCGCTACTGGCTGGAAGAAATCCGCCACGAAAAACCCTACACGCTCAGCGAGGCCGAAGAGAAGGTAATAAATATAAAGGATGTCACCGGCTCCCGGGCGCTGAAAGATCTGGATGCCAGTCTGACCAACCGCTACCTGTTCAAGGTCAACATCGACGGGGAGGAAAAGGAGCTGACCCGCGGCGAGCTGATGACCTGCGTTCGTGATGCCGACCCCGACTTGCGCGCCCGCGCCTATCAGGAGTTATACCGGGTATTTGGGCAGGACGGCTCAATTCTCAGCCAGTTATATCAGGCCCTGGTGCGCGATTGGCGCAGCGAAAAGATAGGCCTGCGCGGTTTTGCCAACCCGGTGGCAGCCCGCAACCTGTACAACGATATCCCCGATGATGTGGTGGATACCCTGCTGGAAGTCTGCCGGCGCAACACTGGAGTATTCCAGCGTTATTTCCGCTTGAAAGCGCGCTGGCTGGGGGTGGAAAAACTGCGTCGTTACGATATCTATGCCCCGCTGGTGAAATCCGATATCCGCTATTCTTTCGATCAGGCGGCGCATACCGTGATGGAATCATTTGATGCCTTTTTGCCGGTGACCGCCCGCCTGGCCCGGCGTGTCTTCGACGAGCAGCACCTGGATAGCGAGGTGCGCAAGGGCAAGCGCAGCGGCGCGTTTTGCGCCACCATCACCCCCGATCTAACGCCTTACGTGCTGGTCAATTACCAGGGCCGGGCGGATGATGTTGCCACCCTGGCCCACGAGCTGGGGCACGCCATGCACTCCATGCTGGCCGAGCACCACAGCCACTTTACCCAGCACCCCAGCCTGCCGCTAGCCGAGACGGCCTCTACCTTCGCGGAGATGCTGCTGGTCGACCGGCTGCTGGCTGAGGAGAGCGACGAGGCGGTGCGGCGCGACCTGCTCTTCCGCCAGATGGATGACGCCTATGCCACCATTATGCGCCAGGCATTCTTTGCCCTGTTCGAGCGCCAGGCCCATGAGATGATCAATCAGGGCGCTACGACCGACGAGCTGTCGGCGGCTTACATGCAAAACCTGCGCGAGCAGTTTGGCGACGCCCTCGAGCTTGGCGACGAGTTCCGCTGGGAGTGGGTTTCTATTCCCCACATCTATAACGTGCCGTTTTATGTCTACGCTTACACTTTTGGGCAGCTGCTGGTGCTTGCGCTCTACCAGCAATACAAGCAGGAAGGGGAAGACTTCAAGCCGCGCTACCTGGACATCCTGGCGGCAGGCGGCTCCGCCTCGCCGGAGCAAATCCTGACCGAGGCCGGGATTGATATGCACGACCCGGCATTCTGGCAGGGCGGTTTCGACGTGCTCGACCGTCTGGTAGGGCAGCTCGAAGCGCTGCCGGTGGCTTGAGCCGGGATGAGCGAAAAGCCGCCGCTCGAGCTGGCGCCCCTCTTTACGGCCGTGGAGCAGGCTCTCACCGGAAACCGGGAGTCGCTGAACCAGGCCGACCTGATGAATGGGAATCACGGCGATCATATGATCGCCGTTTTTCACCTGGCAGCCCGCGCCGCCGAGGAAAAGCAGGCTGCCCCCCTGGCCGAAGCCATGCAGTACGCCGCCGGCCTGCTGGGAGAGCAGTCCGATAACGGCTCAGCCCGCGTCTACAGCAGCGGACTGGCGCAGATGGCGTTTCAGTTTCGCAAATACGACCTGGGTCTGGATGATTTTGTAGGCTATGTCCGGCAGGCATTGAGAGAAAATAAAGAAGAAGTCGAACAGACCGGGGAAACCCGCTCCAAAGACGTGCTGAAGGCGCTGCTGGCTGCCCTGGCCGGCTGGAAAGACGTTGAGGCGGGAAAACCGCCCGCCGACACCCCCCTGGATATGGGATTCTTGTTCGATCTGGGAGTGGCTTACATGCAGGCCAAGCAGCGCGGCGGCACGGACCGCTCCTGGGTGCTGGCGGATGCCGCCGCTTCGGTTAGCCCGCTTTCATCCGTACCGCATCGCCTCCAGTCGGGCAAGCTGGCTATTGAAGCCCTGCTGGAAGCGATGCGCCAGACATAGTCCGGCGTTTAGCCGAACGGGAACTCCTCCTCTTCCTCGACCGCTTTTTCCTCGGGTTTGCGGTCCAGGATTTGCACATTCAGGGCCACGACTTTGGTATAGTAGCGCGCTTCCTCCCCTTCGCCCACTCGGTCGGTGTGCAATCGACCCTCCAGGTAAACCTGACGGCCTTTACTCAGGTTTTCCTGGCATTTTTCGCCCACATACCCCCAGGCTTCGATGTTGAACCAATCGGTGGATTCTTTGAATTCGCCATCTTCACCTTTCCAGCGCCGGTTAACCGCAATGCTAAAATTGGTCACCTTTTTTCCGGTGGGCGTGTAGCGGGTTTCGGGATCTCGCCCCAATCGCCCGATGAGCTGTACGCGGTTCAATGTTGCCATGCAAGACCTCCTAAGGTGGGTATGAGGACTAAATCAATACATTAACTTTAGCGCGAGACGGGTAAATGTCAATAGACGCGGCGAAAATCCGTTGCATTCTGGCGCAAAGGCTGGTATCCTTAGCGGGAGAAGGGCAGCCGGGAAACCGGTAGATAAAGCAATTATGTATTATATATTGCATGACTGTAATATAACGCAACAAAAAATGGATTTATAACAGGATTTGACTGCTTATGTACATGGCAATTGAAGGCGTGATCGGCGTTGGCAAAACCACCCTGGCGCGGCTGCTCCAGACCGCATTTCAGGCCGATTTGCTGTTAGAGGTTTTCGAAGAAAACCCCTTCCTCTCAGATTTCTACAGCGACCGCCAGCGCTATGCCTTCCAGACTCAGATTTTCTTCCTGCTCAGCCGCTACCACCAGCAGCGCCGGGCTGTGCCCACCATCCTATCCGGCGGCAAAAATCTGATTGCCGATTACACCTTCGAAAAAGACGCCCTCTTTGCCGGCATTAACCTGTTTGGCGATGAGTTGGAGACCTACCACCAGGTGCACGAAGCTCTGGCCGAAAAAATCCCGCCCCCCGATCTGGTGGTTTACCTGCGGGCAAATGTCGACACCTTGATGGAGCGCATTACCCTGCGTGACCGGCCTTACGAGCGTAACATGGAACGTAACTATATTGCCGAGCTGAACCAGGCTTACGAGGCTTTTTTTGCCGACCACCGCTCCCGGCGCTCCCCGGTCCTGACGCTGGACACCAACCACCTGGATTTCGTTCACAACTCCGCCGACCTTCAGACGGTCGAAGAGCGCATCCGCCAGGCAATGAAAATTACGCCCTTCCAACCGGAGCTGCCGCTGGAGCTCCCTGATTAGGCATAAGCCCCAGGGCGTATGCTTCTCTTCGATTAATCGATGCGCATCACTCGAGACACCCTGCTCAATATCGCCCGCGACACGGTAGCCCAGCGCACGCGCCTGGACCGCAACCTGATTGCCGTCTACCTGTCCGGCGCGTTGCTGGAAGACTCGTTCCTGTTGGGTGGCACTGCCGACATCGACCTGTTTTTCATCCATACCGACGACGCGCCGGTCGGACGCGAGATCGTGCGCCTGACTGACGAAGTCCACCTGGATATCGCCCATCATCGTTTCACGGACTACCGCAATACTCGCACCTTGCGGGTGGATGCCTGGTTGGGCCCTATCTTGAAAGGCTGCCGTTCGCTGTACGACCCGCAGCATTTCCTGGATTTCACCATCGCCAGTGTGCGCGGCCAGTTCGATCGCGCCGACCACGTCCTGGAGCGGGCACAGACTCAGGCCGATACTGCCCGTCGTATCTGGCTCTCGTTTCACAACCAACCCTTCGAGCAGGGCACAGTGCAGGTAACGGAATACCTGCGCGCCGTGAGCAGCGCCGCCAATGCCATTGCCAGCCTGAGCGGCGGGCCGCTAACCGAGCGCAGGTTCTTACTCTCTTACCCGGCTCGGGCAGCCGCAGTGGGGAAACCCGGCCTGCATGCCGGTTTGCTTGGCTTGTTGGGAGCTCCTAACCTGGAAGACGACATTCTGTCAACCTGGATTGCCGTCTGGCAGGCGGCATTCCAGGCATTGCCCGAAGAAGGCAGGCCGGTGCGCCTGCATCCCCACCGGCTGGTGTACTACCGGCAGGCCTTCCTGGAGCTGCTGAAGGGTAGCCAGCCGCAGGCCATCCTGTGGCCGCTGCTGCATACCTGGACGATAGCGGTCAGCGCTCAACCGCCTGCACCAGAGAATCTGGCAGCCTGGCGCCAGGCCTTTGAGTACTTGGGCCTGTTGGGCACAGCTTTTGATGAACGCCTGGCCGCCCTGGACGCATACCTGGATATGGTGGAAGAGACGCTAGAGATCTGGGGGCGCAAAGCCGGCGTCTGATTGTTCCACGTGAAACAATTCCACCCCTTGTCCTGATTACAGCTCTTCGCGTTCTATGAACAGGCAGGCGCCCAGCAGCGCCAGCCCGGCTAACACCAGCGAGCCGGCCAGCGCCGGCCAGGCATCGAATGATCCTCCCATCAAAAGCGCATGCCCTCCGGCCAGCAGCTGCCCGGGCATGTAGTCTCCCAGGCGCGGCACCGAACCCAATACCAGCACCAGAACCACCAGCACGAACGCCGCCAGTGCGCCCATGGACTGGCTGCGTGCCAGGGCGCTGCCTGCCAGGGCCAGGGTCAGGTAGACCCCCAGAAAAACCGCCAGCAGGGCGTTGAGCGCCAGGAAATCGGCCACCGGCAGCGGCTCGAACAGGATATATGTGTACAGCAGGCAGCCGACCGCCGCCAGCGCCAGCCCCGCCAGCAGGCTGGACAGGCTGGCCAGCCACTTTCCTAGTACAAACGTGGCTCTGCGCACCGGTTTGCTGAACAGCATGGCAGCCGTACCGCGCTCTTTTTCCTGCGCGACCAGGCCCATGGTCAGCACAACCACCAGCAGCAGGCCGATCTGGCTGAAATTCTTCAGGTACTGGTCAACGACATCTTTTATTGAAGGGTCGGGGATCAATTCGGCCAGCCCGGCCGGTAGATCGGGGATGCTGCGCAGGAGCACAGGGGTATAGCGGGCAATCAGCGGGGAGAGCAGGCCGATCAGGGTGAATGCTGCCAGGAAAATCAGCAGGCGGTGCGTACGGCGCTGTTCGCGCAGCTCTTTTTTCAATAAAGTCATGAACATGGCTCGGCTCCAGTTGGGGTTTACAGCCGTTTTGTTTGTTTCCCGCGGCCGTTCATTGTTGGGGTGCTTCTTCGGTCAGGCGCAAGAATACATCTTCCAGGGATGGGCGCACAATTTCGACACGCGCCACAGGCAATCCTTGTCCGATGATCGACTGCAGCACCGCTGGCAGGCTGGTGGCAGCGTCCTTGACCCGCAGGCGGGCGGTATGATTGGCCAGCGAGACCTGTTCCACGCCCGGCAGACTCCCGGCTTGCTCGCTCCAGGCCTGTAAAGCGCCTTCAGACTCGACCTCGATCACCGGCACGCCGTAGCGCTCCAGCAGGCTTTCTCGTTCCGCTTCAATCACCAGCCGACCGTGGTGGATGATCCCGACCACGTCGCACACTCGCTCGACATCCGCCAGGATATGCGTGGATAGCAGGATCGTGGCCTGCTGGCGCAGGCTGTCAATCAGCTCAAGTACTTCTTTGCGCCCGGCCGGGTCCAGGGCGCTGACCGGCTCGTCCAGCAGCAGGATGCTGGGCTGGTGCACCAGCGCCTGCGCCAGGCCCAATCGCTGGCGCATCCCGCGGGAAAAGCCGCCGATGCGCCGGTCGGCGGCGCTGCTCAAGCCCACCCGCTCGAGCAGCGCGGCTGTCTTGCGAGCTGAATCTGCCGGCGACATGCCATACAGCGGGGCTGTCAAATCGCGCAGCAGCTCCCGCGGCGTCATCCACGGGTAAAAGGCCGGCTCCTCCGGCAGCACGCCGATCATCTTGCGCAGCGGCGCCGAGCCAAATGCCACCGGCTGCTCCATGATCCAGGCCTGGCCGGCATCCGGCCGCGCCAGCCCGGAGAGGATGCGCAGCGTAGTGGTCTTGCCGGCGCCGTTCGGCCCCAGGAAACCGTAAACTTTGCCGGCCTCGACGCGCAGGTTCAGCCCATCCAGGGCACGCACCTGCCCGTAGGTCTTGACCAGGTTCTCGACGCGGATCATAAGGCCGCCTCGACTTGCCGCCCCCACAGCAAATAAAGAGCGCTGGTGATCAACCCCATGGGTACACTAACAGCGCCCAGAACCAGCAGTACGGCCCACAGCCAGCGCGGCCCGCGGGTCAGCTTGCGTTTGGCCAGGTCCACCAGGGAATAGACTGCCAGGCCAATCTGGATCAGGAAGATCGGGCTGGCCAGCAGGAGCAGGGTTTGCAGTTCTTGTGATAGCATGTTGTCTCCTTGATTACTGCCGGGATGGTCGGGAGATCCCGACCATCCCGGCTATTGTTTCACGTGAAACTTTTTTGTTATTAGGGATAGGATCTGCGGCGGCGATCAATATCACTGAGTGGGCGCCGGGCAACCAGCATCAGTTTATTGCCGGTGGTATGCGTCGCACTGACCATCTCCCAGCCCTCAGCTCCCCAGCCAGACAGCAGGGTGGCAATTTCGCTGTCCTTCGGTTCGTGCCAGGTGCTGCCCAGGGTCTGTACGCGGTACTCACATTGGATTGGCTCGGTCATGGCTATCTACTCGCTCTTAGGCGCCATGCTGTTGGCCAGGGCTACCAGGCCGCTCAATCCGCCCAGGTTCATCGTTTCTACGGCGCTGCTAGGCACAATGATCATGGCGCCTTTCTCTTTCAGGCCCTCAAACAGCATGTTCATGGCGCGCAGGTGCAGCGCGGTCGGGTTGTTGATATAAGCCTCAGCAGCTTCGGCGAAGCTGGATGCAATCTGCTTTTCGGACTCGCCCAGGATGACACGTGCCTGGCGCTCGCGCTCAGCCTGCGCCTGGCGGCTCATCGCGTCCTCCAGGTCCTGCGGGATGATCACATCCCGGATCTCGACGGACTGCACCGAGACACCCCAGGGCGTGGTGCGCTCATCGATAATGCGCTGCAGGTCGGCGTCCATTTTTGAGCGCCCGACCAGGATTTCCGCCAGGTCCATCTGGCCGATGATCTCGCGCAGCGCCGTCTGGGATGCCCAGGTGATTGAAGAGCGGTAGTTCTGCACCTCCAAAGCGGCTTTCTCGGCATCCCACACCATCCAGAACAGCACCGCGTCCACATCTACCGGCACCGTGTCCTTGGTCAGCGTCTTCTCGGCGTTGAAAGGCGTCACCATCACCCGGTGATCGATCCAGTTGACGGTGCTATCAACCACCGGCACGATAAAGAAAAGGCCAGGGCCGCGCAGACCTCGAAACTTGCCCAGCCGTAGCACCACTGCTTTCTCCCATTGCTGAGCAATTTTTACCGAAGTTAGGAAGTAAACACCGATCAGGGTAAAGATCACGCCCCAGGCGACTACCAGGTTGGTGGGTTGTTCTTTGATATCCAACAGAATGGCGCCGCCGATGCCGATCAATAAAAACAGCATGAACAGTATGACGGCAATGTTGCTGACGCGCGTCGTCTCAGGCGGCTTGTTGCTTTTTTGGTCTGTTGCGGGGTAACTTGTGTCCATATTTACACTTTGGTATCCTTCATTACCTTTGATCTAATCTCTTCCTTCAAAGAGCGAGTTGGTTGCGAGCTCTATTCTTCGTCAGGGATATCGTCTCCCAGCTGCCAGGCTGCCATCAGCTCGTTAAAGACTGCCTGTACTTCCTCGGGTGTGTAACCCTGCTGTTGGGCGTTGTGCAGGAAACGTCTGGTTTGCACTTCAATGCCTTCCTGTCGCAGCAGCCGGGCGACCTGCGAGGAGTCTTGCTCCCAGATGTATGTACCGCGCCCGTGCTGTGTCGAGATCAGGCCGGCCTCGTCCAGCAAGCGATATGCCCGGGCTACCGTGTTGAAATTGATGCGCAGGTCGGTGGCCATCTGGCGCACAGTCGGTAGCTGGTCGCCGGGCTTTAGCTCGCCGCTGGCCACTTTCTGGCGGATCTGGTCGGCGATCTGCAGATAGATCGGCTGCCCGGAGCGAAAATCTAGCTCAAACTGCATGGGGTGGTTCTGCTGTCATCAGGATTCCTTTAATTGTATTATTGTCGTATTGTATGATTGTACAATTGATTGTATTGTATCACCAATCTGCCGCCTGTCAAGGCCCTGACAGGGATAAATGGCCTGATTCTTGCATTCTCCGCTATGGTAGAATCCTTCTCTGAGCAAGTCATGGACCGCCAAGAAATCCGACCTAGTATGGCCTTGCTGTTGATTGCCATCACGATTGTCACGGGCATGGCAATCGCCGGGGTCCGCAGCTTACAAACGCGTAGCCAGGATACCTGGAGTGTCTCCCGTCAGTTGCCTGGCAGCACCTCCCAATCCGCCAACACCGGCGGATCGGGAGGAATTGCGCGCCTTGCGCCCACTGCTGCCAGCCCGTTTATTACCCCCACCCCCGATACCCCTCACCCACTGCCCAACCTGCGCACCCAGGTTGAGCAGCACACGGTCCAGGCTGGCGAAAGCCTGGGGCGCATCGCCCAGAGGTATTCGGTCGGCTTGCGGCAGCTGGTCGATGAAAATCAGCTCGCCAACCCGGATCTGCTGGAAGTCGGCCAGGTGCTGACCATCCCGCTGCCGGATCCATCCAAGATCGGTCCGGCGGATAAAGTCATCCCCGACTCGGAGCTGGTGTATGGCCCGCCAGGCGCCGGCTTCGATGTCGCCGCCTTTGTCCAGAATCAGGGCGGCTACCTCAAGCGCTACAGCGAGGAAGTCGACGGGCAGCCGGCCAGCGGCGCGCAGATTGTGGAGCGCGTGGCGCTGGAGTACTCGGTAAACCCGCGCCTGCTCCTGGCGGTGCTGGAATACCAGGGCGGCTGGCTCTCCAACCCTAACCCAAAAGAAGGCAAGCAGGATTACCCGATCGGCGTGCGTAACCCGGCCCGCAAAGGGTTGTATTATGAGCTATCCTGGGCGGCCAACAATCTCAACCGCGGCTATTACTTATGGCGCGCCAATGGGATCAATGCCTGGCTGCTGGGAGATGGCGATGTGGTGCCGGTCAACCCGACGATCAACGCCGGTACCGCCGGCGTACAGCATATGTTCTCGGTGCTTTACGATCGCCCCAGCTGGGAGCAGGCGGTCGGTGATGGGGGCGTGGCAGCCGTCTATTACAACCTGTTTGGCAACCCCTTCCAGTTTACTTACGAGCCCTTAGTTCCCTCCGACCTGTCCCAGCCGGCGCTGCAGCTGCCCTTCGAGCCCGGCAAAGAATGGTCTTTTACCGGCGGCCCGCATGGCGGTTGGGGGGATGGCTCGGCCTGGGCGGCATTGGATTTTGCGCCTCCCGGCGAAGGCCTGGGCTGCGTGATCAGCCCTGATTGGGTGACGGCGGCTGCCGATGGGCTGGTTGTGCGCTCCCAGGATGGAGTCGTTATCCAGGATTTAGACGGCGACGGCCTCGAGCAGACCGGCTGGGCCCTGCTTTACCTGCATATCGACCGGCAGGACCGCGTGCCGGTGGGCACCTACCTGAATGCAGGGGAGCGCATCGGGCACCCTTCCTGTGAGGGTGGTGTATCGGCCGGCGCCCACGTCCACCTGGCGCGCAAATATAACGGCGAATGGATTCCCGCCGACGAGGACCTGACCTTTAACCTGGATGGCTGGACCTCCAGCGGGCTGGGTAGAGAATACGATGGCTACCTGCAGCGGGCTGGGCGCCGCATCGAGGCCTATGATGGCCGCTCTCCGGAGAATGCGATTTCGCGATGAAGCGATCGATCTGGTTGATTCTGGTCCTTTGGCTTGCCGGTTGCACGGCGGCCCCCGCTGCCTGGCTGCCGCCCAGTGGGCCGAATTCGGGCCGCCTGGAAACAAATTCACTGCCCGTCGCTGAGACGGCTGCCCCTGCACCGCAGACCCTGACCCAGGAGGCCGCCACCCCAGACGCCACGGCGCAGTGGGTCGACCGCCATCCGCAAACCGGGCGCACAGCGGTCCCCTCCGGCGGGCCGCAGACCGGTGATGTACCGATCTTGTATTATGCCCAGGCCGCCGATACCCTGCCGGTGGTGGCCGGGCGCTTTGGGGTTGATCCTGCCGAGATCACCTCCGCCGACCCCATTCCCAAAACCGCCTACCTCACGCCCGGCCAGCTGTTGTTTATCCCGGCGCGCCTGGGCGAGACCACCTCTGCCGAGCGCCTGCTGCCGGATAGCGAAGTGGTCTATTCCCCTTCGGCGGCCGATTTTGATACCCTGACTTTTACCGCACAAGCAGGCGGATACCTGAGCGTCGCCAGGGAATGGCGCAAGAATTTTGGCACCCTGAGCGGCGCCGCCGTCGTAGAGCGCATCGCCCTGGATAACTCGATCAACCCTCGCCTGCTGCTGGCGCTGCTCGAATACCAGAACGGCTGGGTTTTCGGCACGCCCACCGAGCCCGATGCACTCGTTTATCCCCTGGGATACCGCAACGACCGCTATAAGGATCTTTACAAGCAGCTTGTCTGGGCGGTAAACCAGCTGTCGACCGGCTATTATGCCTACCGCGAAGGCCGCATGACGGAGATTGCATTCCCGGATGGCAGCACGCAGCGCCTGGCGCCGGATTTGAATGCGGGTACGGTGGCCTTGCAGTATTATTTTGCCCAGCTGTACCAGGGCGATGCCTGGAAGCAGGCGCTGGATCCGCAGACTGGCTTTCCGGCCTTCTACGCAAGCATGTTTCCCGATCCCTGGGAGCGCGCCAGTCATGTCGAGCCTTTGTTTCCAACCGGCCTGGCACAGCCGCCCCTCACCTTGCCCTTTGTGCGGAACTGGGAGTGGAGTTTTACCGGCGGACCACACGGCGCCTGGGAGCAGGAAGGCGCCTATGCCGCGCTGGATTTTGCCCCCGGCGCCATCACCTCCGGCTGCGTGGAAACCCCAACCTGGGCGCTGGCGGCCGCCTCTGGCCTGGTGACCCGTACTGGCGAAGGCCTGGTGGTTATCGACCTGGACGGGGATGGCCGCGAGCAAACCGGCTGGGTGCTGGTTTACTTGCATCTCGCCGAGAAGGGGCGCGTGAAAGCCGGGGACTGGGTCGATGCCGGTGACCCGCTTGGTCACCCTTCTTGCGAAGGGGGCACTGCCACAGGCACTCACGTCCACCTGGTGCGCCGCTTTAATGGCGAATGGATCCCAGCCGATGGCCCGCTGCCTTTCAACCTGGGCGGTTGGGTTGCGCATGCCGGGTCTGAAGCTTACAAAGGCACCCTCACCCGCGGTGACCAAACCATCACTGCCTCCGTTCTCAGTGATGCCACATCCATTATCAATCGCACGGCGGATGATCCCTGAACCGGCACCGGCCTTTTCCGGCCATCTCAGGCGGATCAATTTGGGGTTGATCTTGATTCTCTGGCTCATCCCAATCTCCGGGGTGCGATCTGCTCAGCAATCCAACCTTGCCACATTATGGGCAAGCCTGCAAATTCCGGATAGCCAGGTGGTGTACTCCCCGGCAGCACTCGGTTTTGACCTGGACGATACCCTGGCGCGCTCCGGCGGCGCCCTGGGGCGACACCGCCAATATCTGGAAGACCCGGGTTGGGTGCCGGCCGCACAGATCATCGGGCGGGTGGCGCTGGAAAACTCGATCAATCCTCGCCTGCTGCTGGCGCTGCTCGAGTATTCCTGCCAGTGTGTCTCTGGCCAGTCCGATCAGGAATTGCAAAGCGGCTATTCCCTGGGGGTCAAAGATTACCGCCGGAATGGGTTGTATGGGCAGCTGTGGTGGGCTTCCAACCAGCTTTCGGCTGGGTTTTACGGCTGGCGTGAAGGCTGGCTCACCCAGCTGACTCTGCCGGATGGGTCGATCTACCGCCCGGACTCGGCTTCCAATCCGGGCAGCGTAGCGCTGCAGTATTACTTTGTGCAGCTCGCGCAAGCCCACCAGTCGGTCCAACCAGAGGATGAATGGGAGCGGCTCTTCGACCCCGATTCTGGCTTCCAGGCCGTGTTCCGCCGCCTGTTTGGCGATCCCTCTGAGCTGGCCCGCAACTTCGAGCCAAACCTGCCCGCCGGGTTGGGCCAGCCGGAGCTGATCTTGCCGTTTGAGATGAATGCCATATGGAGCCTGACCAGCGGCCCGCACCGCGCCTGGGAAGTTATCGGTTCGCTGGCTGCGTTGGATTTTGCCCCGGCGGCCGGTAAATCAGGCTGCATTGAATCGCAGGCCTGGGTGCTGGCTATGGCGGATGGAATCGTGGTGCGCTCAGAGAATGGCGTTGTGGTGCAGGATCTGGATGATACGGTGCAGAACGGCAGGTTCGTCTACGGTTGTGCGGATGGATTGGAGCAGACCGGCTGGGCTATCCTTTATGTCCATGTGGCCGCCAAAGATCGGGTGGCTCCTGGCATTTACCTGCGCCGTGGCGAGCGCCTTGGGCACCCTTCTTGCGAAGGAGGCCCCGCTACCGGGGTTAATTTGCATGTCGCACGCAAGTATAATGGGGAGTGGATTGCGGCCGGAGGCCGGCTTCCGTTTGTCATGAGTGGTTGGACGGCGCATGCCGGTGCACAGCCTTACAAGGGCTGGCTGTCGCGGGGCGAAGATACGGTTCTCGCTAACCTCAACGGCAACCGCTCCAGCCGCATCAGCCGCACGCCGGAGAATAACCGCCCTCGCCGGCCGGTTCAAGAATGATGAGTTTGAAGCACGGATACGGGATTAGCGTTTTGAAACGGGTAAAATTTGCACCTTCCTGGATGAACCCCACTGGCCTGCTGCTGCTGGCGCTGGCGGCATTGGTCGCGCTGAGCGGCTGTGTACCGCAGGCGGGTTCTCTGGCTGTGGGGCCGGCGGTTGCCCCCGCCATAGGCGAAACTCCTCTGCCCCAGGATGCGGTCAGTGTGCCGGAGCCTTTCCCTACCCGCCCGATCTACCAGCCCGGCGAGCTGGTGGATTATGTTGCCCAGGCGGGCGATACGCTGCCGGTGCTGGCCGTCCGTTTTAATACCACGGTGGCACAAATCCTGGAAGCCAACGCTTTCATCCCCGCTACGGCCACCACCATGCCTCCGGGCATGCCCATGCAAATCCCAATTTTCTACCTGCCTTTCTGGGGCCCGCCGGATAAGATCCTGCCGGATAGCCAGTTTATCAATGGCCCGGCGCAGGTTGGATTTGATACCACCGCCTTCGTGGATAGCCACCCGGGTTGGCTGAAAGGTTACCAGGGCTATGTCTCTGGAGCCAACCGCAGCGGTGCCCAGATCATTGACTTGATTGCCCAGAAATACAGCATCAGCCCGCGCCTGCTGCTGGCCTTGCTGGAATTCCAGGCCGGCGCTCTCAGTCGGGCCGAAGTCCCGGAAGATGTGCAGCGCTTTCCATTTGGCAATCGCACCTGGGAGCATGAAGGCCTGTTCTTGCAGCTGGTTTGGGTCACCAATCAACTCAACGGCGGCTATTACCGCTATAAAAAAGGCCATCTAACCTCCCTCGACCTCCCAGATGGGCGCATCGAGCGCATCGACCCCTGGCAGAATGCCGCCACTACCAGCCTGATGAGTTATTTCAACAGCGTTTACGACCAGGACGGTTACCGCAAATCCATCTCCGGTGATGGCTTCCTGGCCACCTATCAGAGTTTGTTTGGCGATCCCTGGCAGTACGAGCAGCCGCATATGCCCGGCAGCCTGGCCCAACCGGAGTTTACCCTGCCGTTTGAACCGGGAGATGTCTGGGCGCTCACCGGCGGCCCGCATACCGGCTGGGGTCAGGGCGAGCCGCTGGCCGCCATCGATTTCGCCCCGCCTTCACAGACCCAGGGCTGTGTGGAGTCCGACCGCTGGGTAACCGCTGTGGCTCCCGGGGTGGTTGCCAGGGTTGATGAAGGCGAAGTATTGCTGGACCTGGATGGCGATGGGGACGAGCGCACCGGCTGGGTGGTGTTTTACCTGCATGTCAGCCAGGCGGGCCGCCCGCCGGTAGGGCAGTCGCTGCAGCCCGGCGACCGGATTGGGCACCCTTCCTGCGAAGGCGGCAGCAGCACCGGCACCCACGTCCACATTGCCCGAAAATATAACGGCGAATGGGTGCCTGCCGATGGCTACGGTGGGGTGTTGGGCTTTACCCTGGAGGGCTGGGTAGCGCATGACGGCCCCGAGATCTACCAGGGCACCCTGGTGCGCGGCGCCCAGATCGTCACTGCGTGCACCTGCTCGAACCGGGCCAGTTTTATCCAGACCGACCGGCGCTAACAGGGTTGTCAGGGCGCAAACTTTTCAAATTATAAAAGCTAATTTTGTAAATATCAATAAATCATTTCAGAATATTGAAATATTCAATATATATCTTGACATTTTTGAATAATTCGATATAATGAAATTGCTTTTGTGTTTAAGTTCATACCTGTCGAGGAGTGCAAGGATGAATAAGCTGCCTACCAAGTGCCCGCTGTGTGGGGGCGAGATTGCTGTAACCCGAATTTACTGCCGCGAATGTGATACGACCATCGAGGGTCGTTTCACTGGGGGTCCTTTCAGCCAGCTTACCCCCGAGCAGTTGGAATTTGTTGAAGTATTTATCCGCTGTGAAGGCAAGATCAGCCGCATGGAAGACGAGGTCGGCCTTTCCTACCCGACCATCCGCAACCGCCTGCACCAGGTCATCCGCGCCCTGGGATACGAGCCCGGTGGAGCCGAAGAGCCGGTGGGGATGGGGCTTGAAGAGCGGCAGCGCATTTTGGAAGACCTGGATAAAGGCCTGATCAGCGCCGAAGAAGCCATGCAGCTCCTGCAGGAGAATTGATCCGGGGTTTTGACCGGACGGATGGAGGTGGAGGATGACAGAGAAGCGTATCGAGACCGGCAGCACGCCGGAAATTATTGTGGAGCAGGTAGATGGCAACCTGGATGTCAAAGGCTGGGATCAGGCCGAGGTTGAGCTGCGCGCCAGCCCGGATTCACTGAATTATCAGGAAGCCGATGGCCGGCTGAGCCTACGCTGCACCGGCAGCCTGGAAATGCGCGTCCCATTTGGTGCTGATATGCACATCCAGTTAGTGCATGGGCAGGCGCGCTTGCGCCGGCTGGAGGAACCGCTGCAGATTGGGCAGGTCTACGGATCGCTGGCGTTGCGCGAGGTGGCCAGTGCTGTTATCGAGAGCGTCTATGGCGAGATGTCTGCCCGCGAAATCAATGGGGCGCTCACTGCCGGGCATGTTCGCGGCAACGCCTACCTGCGCAGTGTGCAGGGCGACGCAACCCTGGAGCGGGTGGACGGCAACGTGGAGGCGCGGGGGATCTCCGGAGAATTCCGTTCGAAAGCTGAAGGCAACCTGCGCCTTAGCCTGGAGCAGATGACCGGCGAAACTTATGAAATTCGGGCAGCCGGCAACCTCTACCTGGAGCTTCCCGTGGATGCCAGCGCCCGCCTGTCGCTGACCAGTGAGGGGCAGATCAAGGTCAAGTTCCCCGGCCAGGAGAAATCCGTCTACAATGAAAGCACTGAGTTGCTCCTGGGGGAAGGCCAGTCATCGCTGAGCGCACATGCCGGCGGGCATATTTATCTTTCCAGCCAGCAGCCGGAATGGACGGCACAGGCCGAGTGGGATGCCGACACAGAAGCAGATTTTACCCGCCTCTCAGAAGATATTTCCCGCCAGGTGGAAGTGCAGGTGGCTGCCCAGATGGAAGCTATGACTCGCCAGCTGAACGAGCAGATGGAGCGCCTGACGGCTGACCTGGGGCGGGCGGGCATGCCCGATGCCCAGGTCGAGCGCATCGTAGAGCAGGCGCGCCGCTCCAACGAGCGCGCCCAGGAGCGCGCCCAGGAAAAAATGCGCAAGGCGCAAGAAAAGATCGAGCGCACCCAGGAAAAGATGCAGCGCAAAGTGGAGTACCGCCAGCAGCGCGAGTCCCTGCGCGGCCGCCCGCCCATGCCACCTATGCCGCCGAGGCCACCCTCGCCTCCTGG
Source organism: Anaerolineae bacterium (assembly GCA_041301395.1). Taxonomy (GTDB): domain Bacteria; phylum Chloroflexota; class Anaerolineae; order Anaerolineales; family UBA4823; genus CTSoil-045. The sequence continues at coordinate 38,086 of JBFYSP010000139.1, read as the reverse complement.
CGTGACCGGTCCTCGTCGGGGCTGGGGGTTCGAAGGCTTTGGCAGCTCGCAGGCTCAATCGGCTACGGCCCCGGCTCCCGACCCGGTCTCCGAGGAAGAGCGCCTGATGATCCTGCGCATGCTGGAGCAGAAAAAGATCAGCATTGCCGAGGCCGAGCAGCTCCTGGCGGCCTTGGAATCTCGTGAAGGATCAGCCTGAGATGACCGAACAGCCGAACGAACGCTTATACATCCTGGAAATGATTGAGCGTGGCGAGATCAGCGCCGAGGAAGGCTGGCAGCGCCTGCAAGATCTGAACAGCGCCGATCAGGATGTAAAAGAAGGTATCCTGGAGCAGGATGAAGAGTTCTTAGCGGAGCGCTTCCCGGGGGCTGCCGCCCTCCCGCCGGCCGATATGCCGGAATCCGGCGCCATGCAGCCTCCCCCGCCGGATTTTTCCCGCTGGCGCAGCCTGTGGGCCATCCCCATGTGGGTGGGGATTGGGTTTACCATCTTGTTTGCCTACCTGATGTCCCAGGCCGCCGCGGCGGGTTCGGTTTTCTGGATGCTGTGCGTCAGTCTGCCGTTCGCCCTGGGAGTCTTGCTGATTGTGATTGGCTGGGGCTCGCGCACCGCCCGCTGGCTGCACCTGCGAATACAGCAGCGGCCGGGCGAGACTCCGCAGCGCATCTCGATCAGCTTTCCCCTGCCCCTGCAGTTTGCCGGCTGGATTTTACGCATCTTCCGAGGCCACATTAAGGGTATGGAGGAAATTGACGTGGAAGGCATGCTGGCTGCCGTAGGCAGCAACACCAGCCCCGAGAACCCGCTTTACGTCGAAGTGGATGAGGGCAATGGCGAGAAGGTACAGATTTATATTGGATAACTCACGAGGAGAAGCGTGATGGTCACGAGTGAAGAGCGCCTGAAGATTTTAAAGATGATCGATGAAGGCAAAATCAGCGCCGAGGAAGGTGCTAAATTACTGGCCGCCTTGGGTGATAGCCGCAAGACGGCGCGTAAACCAACCGGTTCGCTGCGGGCAGGGGGCGCGCGCTGGCTGCGCGTGCGCGTGACCGATATGGTCACCGGGAAAGCCAAAGCCACCGTCAATCTGCCCATCGGCCTGGTGGACGCCGGACTGAACATCGCCTCACAATACGCCCCCGGTGTGAACTTCGAAGAGCTGGTCAAGGCGATCAATGAAGGCGCCGAAGGCAAGATTATCGATGTGCTCGACGAAGAAGATGGCGAGCATGTCGAGATCTTTATCGAATAGCACCTTTGCCCGGCAAGCGCCAGGCACAGGACGATTTATTTATTGAGTTGGAAGCCGGCCCGTCTCCAGGCGGTGATGCCGCCTCTCAGGCTGTATGCCTGGTAGCCTCTGGCCCGTAGCCAGCGCGTTCCCGGCAGGCTGCGATGACCGGTCAGGCACAATACCACAATCGCTTTCTCAGAATCGAGCGCCAGCTTTTCCATGGATCCCGGCATCTCGGTCAGCGGGGCGTGCTGCGCGTGGTGGATGGTACCCTGCTGGTATTCTAACGCCGTGCGGGCGTCAACCACTTGTACTGCTTTCCCATACTGCAGCCAGTCAAAAAATTCCTGCGGCTCAATCTCCTGTGCTTTGCCGGTAGGCAGCCACCAGAAACGTTTCAAGCTCATGCGGCTGTCTTTTCGGGCAGGGTGTAGCTGCCGCTGGTGACCAGCTCCTGACGCCCATCTCCCAGGTCTTCAAAGATGCTGAAGCGCAGCTCGATCGGCATGATCTGAGCAAACATTGCCTGTGCCGAACAGTAGGTTGTGGCGGAGAGCTCGATCGAGCGCACCACCGCGGCTTCATCGATGCTGTGCCCGCTGATCAGGTATTCCAGTACAGCATGGTTGAACATCTTGGGGTGAGCTTCACGCCGTTCCATATGCGCCAGCACCTGAAATCCGGTCACCTCCTGGCGTTTTTTCTGCAAAATCGAGATCACGTCCATGGCTGTGCAGCCGGCCAGGCCTATCGCCAGCAGTTCCATCGGGCGGAACCCGCTGTTCTCCCCGCCTGCGCTTGCAGCCGCATCCAGGCGGATCTGGAATCCGGTGTCGGCTTTGCCGTCGAAGGCTAACCCGCCTTGCCAATTGACCATTGCTTCCATAATTATTCCTCCAATAAAGGGGTAACGTATTGCTCTAAGAGCTCCCGGTTGATCGGGCCTACCCATGCCAGCCGGACCTGCCCCTGGCGGTCGATGACATACGAGCTGGGTAGCGCATCATTCTTGAAGCTGGTCTGAGAGACAAAGTCGGGATCGGGCCACACCGGGAAAGACAGGCGATACTCGCGGGCGAAGGTGGCCACTTCTTCTGCCGGCTCGCCGGCTTCAATCGCCACGATCACAAAATCCTGCGCCTGGTAGTCGTTGAAATAGGCTTCCAGGGTGGGCATCTCGGCCTTGCACGGCGGGCACCAGGTTGCCCAGTTGTTGACCAGGACGACCTTGCCCGCATAGTCGGATAAGGCTACCGGCTGGTTTTCCAGGTCGCGCAGCTCAATCTGCGGCGCCGGGAAATCCACCACCACCGGGATGGCGTAAACCGCCTCCTCGCTGGCCTGGCTGCCCTGTCCCGGCTTAGGCAGAAGCAAGAAGGATGCGATGCCCAGGGCGACCAGGCCTATCCCGATCAGGATTAAGGGTAGGACCTGGCGGCCCGGCTTTTTTTTACTTGGCAATCGCACGCTGGATTTCCTTGAGCAGCTGGTCTTCAGGCACCGCACCAACCACTGTGCCGGCTCCAGCGTTGATCGTCGTCTGCGGCACCCCGCTGACGTGGAAGCGGTTGGACAGCTCGGGGAACTCCATCGCCTCGACCATCTCGGCTTCGATCATGGGGCTTTCCAGCGCCATCTGGTGAGCGAGCACCACGGCTCGCGGGCAGTATGGTCAGGTAGGTGTGACGAACACCTGCAGGTGGACTGGTTTCTTAAGCCCCGCCAGCACCTGGCGCGTCTGTGGATCCAACCCTGAATCGCGGCTGGAGACCAGCACCATCGTGTTGATCAGCGAGCTGAACTCGGACCCGGCCGGGATGCCGGAATAGCGGATGCCGTAATCCAGGATCTGGTCGCCATCTCGCCCGGCAATCACGATGCCGGGTGCCTTGTCAACCCGGTATTGCTCTGCCAGGCCGGCGTCGTCATCCAGGTCGTAGGTATTGAGCGCCAGCTTATCGGAGGTCTCCACCAGCTCTTCCAGGAGAAGGCGAGTATCGTCGCAATAGTCGCAGTCGTCCTTGCGGCCGAAATACAGCACTTCGACCGGCTCCTGCAGCTGTTGGAAGAACTCGGTCACCTGGCGAGTAATATCGTCATTTAACATTTTTTCGGTCATAGAATCTCCTTTACCCCGCCGGGGTAAATTGGTTGGTTATCAGGTAAAGCAGCCGGCCAGGCTGTAGCCGCACTGGGTGCACGCCAGGTTCAACAGGCCGTCATAATCCAGCCGGCCTTCCCGACACACCGGGCAGGTGTCTCCGACGCGCGGCTCTGAGGATGCTTTATTGCGCAGCGGCCCCACCGGGAACGGTGCTTGGGGAGGCGCCTGGGGGCCTGATTTGGCTGCCATTATCGGTTTAGATGCGGGTTGTGGGGAAAGGTTACACGTCTGAAGAGTGGTCGATGAATTCGTCCAGCGCCAGTCGGTGAAAAAGCCGGCTGTGGACGTCTTGCGGCAGGTTGGGCGGTAGGGCCGTGACCTGGTACAGCTCGATGGTCTTGCGCAGTGTGTCGATCACGATCCGGCAGTTGTCGCAGCCGGACATGTGCCGTTCGATCTCGGCGCACAAACTGTCGTCCAGCGTCCCGTCCACGTATTCGGACAGGGAGCTTAGTAAATCATGGCAGCCGGCGTGGTTCATTCGGATCCTTCTTCCAATTCTTGTTGGCGCAGGCGTTCGCCAAAATAACCGGTAAGTTGTTCCCGCAGGCGCAGGCGGGCGCGTGACAGCCGGGTCTTGACAGCGGCTTCGCTCAGGTTGAGCACCTGGCTGGTTTCCAGGGTCGACAGCCCTTCAATATCTCGCAGGATGAACACCACCCGCAATGTGGCGGGCAGCGCATCCACCGCCTGGTCCAGCATGCGGCGCGCCTCGCCGGACATCAATTCCGCCTCCGGGGCGCAGCACCAATCCAGGATTTCCAGCGGCTCCTGCTCTGCCAGGTCGCCTTCCAGCGGCTCTTCGAGCGAGATAGCCGGAGCCTTGCGGCGGCGGATCACCATCAGCGCTTCGTTGGTGGCGATGCGGTAAAGCCAGGTGGACAGGCTCGACCGCCCGTCGAAATTCGCCAGCCCGCGGTGGGCCTTCAGGAAGGTCTCCTGCAGCACATCCTCGGCATCCTGCGGGTCTTCCAGCAGCTTCAGCCCCAGCCGGTAGATAAAGCCGGAATAAGCCTCTACCAGCCGGGCAAACTCTGCCCGGTCGCCGGTGCGCAGGGCGGGGAGTGAAAAATCTTCAGCGAGAGTGTTCCTGTTATTCATTAGATGCATCCGGGCCGGAATGGTTACCGGTTGTCAGGCGTCAAAATTGTATCATACCGATACCGATCATTGACATCCACCATCCAGCATGCTATATATACTTTACCAGACAACCCCGCCGCCCCAGGAGCAGCAGATGAGCATTGTAACCTTAATGACCGATTTTGGCCTGAAGGATGGCAATGTAGGCGTTATGAAGGGCGTCATCTGGAGCTTTGCCCCCCAGGCGCAAATCGCAGACCTCAGTCATCTGATCGGGCCGCAGAACATCCGCGAGGCCGCCCTGATCCTGGCTCGCTCGGCGCCTTACTTCCCGTCGGGCACTGTGCACCTCGTGGTGGTCGACCCCGGGGTGGGCACGAATCGCCGCCCGTTGGCCGCCCGCCTGGGCGAGCAGTATTTTGTCGGGCCGGATAACGGCGTGGTTACGCAGTATCTGGAATGGGTGCAAGCCCGCCGCCTGACGGTGGACTTCGTCCATCTGGATCGCCCGCAATTCTGGCTGCCGGAAGTCAGCCAGGTCTTTCACGGCCGGGATATCTTCTCGCCGGTCGCCGGCCGCCTGGCTGCCGGTATGCAGCTGGCCGATCTTGGCTCGCCGCTGTCCGATCCGCACCGCCTGGCATTGCCCCAGCCGCAGCGCACCCCCCTCGGCTGGCAGGCCGAGATCATCCACATTGACCATTTCGGCAACCTGGCCACCAACCTGCGCCTGGAGCACCTACCCGGCATCGAGAACATCACGGTGCGCCTGGCAGGGGTCACCGTGCAGGGATTGGTGCGCACCTTTGGCGAGCGACCCCCCGGCGAGCTGGTAGCGCTCTTCGGCAGCACCGGCAACCTGATCGTCTGCGAGGTTAACGGTAGCGCTGCTGCCCGCCTGGGCGCCCGGGTCGGCGATCCCGTTCAGGTGCAGGTCAATACCTGACCTGTATCCCCCCATGAACCGCCGCCATCATTTCGGAGGCCTGCCCCATGAGCTTTGACCCTTCCCTGGCGCCATTTTTCTCGCCGCGCGGCATTGCCGTGGTGGGCGCATCCAACGACCCGACCAAGCTGGGCTACGGCCTGGCGCGCAACCTGGTGCAGAGTAACTACCAGGGCGCTGTGCACCTGGTCAATCCGCGTGGCGGCAGTCTGTTTGGCCGCCCCTTGCATCCCAACCTGGAAGCCGTGCCCGACCCGCTCGACCTGGCTTTCTTGCTCGTCCCTGCCGGCGCTATCGCAGAGATTCTGCACCGGGCTGGCCGGCGTGGCTTGAAAGCGGTGGTGGTCGGCTCGGGTGGCTTTCGCGAGACCGGTCCGCAGGGCGCCGCCCTGGAGGCGGAAATCTTGCAGATTGCCCGCTCCTATGGCATTCGCCTGATTGGCCCCAACTGCATCGGCCTGCTGGATACCCACCTGCCAATCGACGCCACCTTTCTTCCACCGCCCGGCCCCCCACCGGGCGACGTGGCCTTCATCTCCCATTCCGGGGCGATCTGCGCCGCGGTGATCGATTGGGCGCGCGGCCAGGGCTTTGGTATGTCGCGCCTGGTCAGCCTGGGCAATCAGGCTGATGTCAACGAGACCGATGTCCTCTCGGCTGTGGCCGCCGATCCTTTCACTCGCGTTCTGACCCTCTACCTGGAGGGCGTCAGCGATGGGCGGCGCTTCACCGCCGCCGCCGCCCAGGTGACAATCGATAAACCGGTCATCGCCCTCAAGGTCGGTCGCATGGCCGGCGGCCGGCGGGCGGTGGCTTCCCATACTGGTGCCCTGGCCGGGCGGGAGTCGGCCTATAATGCTGCTTTCCGCCGGGCGGGCGTGATCCGCGCTGAGACCAGCGAGGAGATGTTCGACTGGGCTCGCGCCTTAGCCTGGTGCCCCCCACCGCGCGGCCGCTCGATCGCCATCCTGACCAATGCTGGCGGTCCGGGCGCCACCGCCTCGGATGCACTGGAGCTGCGCGGCATGCGCCTGGCCGAGCTTGGGCAGGAAACGCGCAGCGCCCTGGGGCAGATTCTGCCGCGCGAGGCCAGCCTGCACAACCCGATAGATATGCTGGCTTCTGCCTCGCCGGAACAGTATGCCGGCTGCCTGCGCCTGCTGCTGGCTGATCCTGCTGTGGATGGCGCGCTGGTGATCCTGCCGCCGCCGCCCATGTACACCGCCGGGGCAGTCGCCAAAGCGCTCATCCCGGTGATCCACAGCGCCGAGAAACCCGTAGTGGTCGCTTTGATGGGCGAGCGCTTGATCCAGGAAGCGGTGGAGCACTTCCGGGCGGCGCATGTCCCCGAGTATCGCTTCCCGGAGCGTGCTGCTTCCGCCCTGGCCACCCTGGCGGCGCGTGCCGAATACCTGCAGCGCTGCCGGCCCCAGCCTGCACAGCCCGAACTGGCAGTCGACCATCAACAGGCCGCCGCTATCCTGGCGCAGCCCGGGGATCTGGACCCCCCACAGGTCCTGCACCTGCTGCAGGCCTATGGCATCCCAACCCTGCCCCTCGATTTGGCGCACTCGCCCGAAGAAGCCGTTCGCCTGGCCAGGCAGCTGGGCTTCCCGGTGGCCTTGAAGGTGGCCTCCCCGGAGATCTCGCATAAGTCGGATGTAGGCGGCGTGCTGCTGGATCTGCACGATGAACAGGCTGTCGCCGACGGGTTCATCCAGGTGATCGAAAATGCCCACCGAGCGCAGCCGGGTGCCCGCCTGGATGGCGTGCACGTCCAGCCCATGTCCTTTGGCGGACAGGAGGTCATTGTGGGCGCCGTGCAGGACCCGCAGTTTGGCGCGTTGCTGATGTTTGGCCTGGGAGGCATCGAAGTGGAAGGCTTGAAGGATGTGGCCTTTGCCCTGGCCCCGCTCGACTCGCAAGAAGCCGACTACCTGTTAGACAGCACCTGGGCCGGCCGACGCTTAGCCGGCTACCGCAGCCTGCCCGCCGCCGACCGGACCGCCGTGCGCGATGTGCTCCTGCGCCTGGGGCAGCTGGCCGCCGATTTCCCCCAGCTCGCCGAAATCGAGATCAATCCCCTGCGGGTGCTGCCTGCCGGCCAGGGAGTCATCGCCCTGGATGCTCGCGCTATAACCCAAACGTCCCCTCTACCAACGCCACCACCTGTGCCAGCCCCTTCCCCAGCGGCTCCGTAAAGATAAATTCCTTGACCGTGTGAGCGCCCGAGCCATTGGTCAGCCCGATGCACACCGCCGGCAGGCCGCGGTTGAGCGGGATGTTGGCGTCGGTCGACCCGATTCCCAGGTTGGGGCGCAGGCCCTGTGCCTCCAGGCACTGGCAGGCCAGTAGTACCAATGGGTGGTTGATCGCCAGCTTACCGGCCGGCCGTAGGCCAATCACTTCACAGGTCGCCTCCACGTTGGGACGGTTGGCCGCCTGCACCAGCCCTTCAACCCGAGTGGTCAGGTCGCTCAGGGCGCGGCTGCCCTCCGAGCGTAAATCCAGCTCCAGCCAGGCTTCGGCGGCGATCGTGTTGATGCTCGTCCCACCCTGGATCACTCCCACATTAAGCGAGGTGCGCGGTCGCCCGGGCAGCGTCAGGGCGGTCAGGCGCGTCACCAGCGCGGCCAGCTCGTGGATGGCTGAAGGCCGTCCGTAATCGACCCAGGAATGACCTCCCTGGGTGCGGATGTTGATCCGGTAACGCTGCACGCCCAGCCCCTGGTGGTAGACCTGGCCCAACGCCATCCCTTCCAGGATGATATAGGCCCGCGGCTCGTCGCCAAAGCGCTCGACCACACTGCGCATGCCGCGCAGGTCTCCCAGCCCTTCTTCGCACACATTGGCTACCAGCCAGGTATCGCCGGGCAGGCGCCCGGACTGCCGGTTAGCCTCCAGCTCCCACAGCAGCCCAAACAGACCGGCTACCCCCAGCGAGTTGTCGCCAATCCCCGGCCCGTGGATCATGTTCGCCTCAAGCCGTACACTCAGGTCTGTCCCTGCCGGGAAGACGGTGTCCGTGTGGGCGGAGACTACCACCGGCCGCGCCCTCCCCTGCCCGGGGATACGCCCGTACACATTGCCGACCTCATCGACAGAGACATCTGATAGTCCGGCCTGGCTAAATTGCTGGCAGATGAATGCCGCTCGTTGGCTCTCTGCGAAAGTGGGGGCAGGAATCTGTTGGATGGCGACCGCCATATCCAGGATACGAGCAATCCGGTTGGGATCCATGATCATACCTTTCTGACGTTCTGGCGTAAGGCTTCCAGGCGGGCATCGGCCAGCCCCGGCATGGCATCCAGGGCGTAATAGAATTCGTGGCCTTCAATCACCAGCGATGCCGAGATGTTGCCGTACAGCACGGCTTCCAGTGGATCGAACGAACGGCGGTAGCCTGCCAGGAAGCCGCCGCAAAAGGCATCTCCTGCGCCAAACAGGTTGGCTATCCGGGCCGGGTAAGGGGGCACTTCCCAGCGGTTATGTGTAGCCGCTTCATACAGCAGCTGTCCGCGCCCGCCGCGTTTGATCACCACCATCTCGCAGCCGTAAGCTGCTATCCCGGCCGCCATCTCCCACAGATCGGTGCTCTTGCCCTGAAACAGCGAGCGCAGATCCTCTTCAGATGGCATGAAGGCGGTCACACCAGTCAGCAGTGCCGGCACATGAATCCAATAGGTCGGGTTCATATATCCCTGCGCAGGGTCCAGGGTGACCGTGGTGAAATCGGCCTGGCGCAGCATAGCCGGCAGCAGGCTGTGCGACAGGTAGTCGATCGGGCAAAGGTGCGCCGCACTGGCATCCAGGAAATCCTGCGGGATATCTCCCTGGCGCAGCGATACCGGCTGTAGCTGGGTGCGGCTGTCCAGATGCGAGACATATGGCTTGAACCCCAGCAGCTCTTTTGGGAACGGCAGTCCCCAGCGGGCAAAGTGCGCCACGATATCGCTGCTGGAGCGAGTATCCCTGTCGACGTATGCCGCGAAAGATCGCAGGTCTACCGGATCCGGCAGCACGCGCACCCCGCGTGTGTCCAATCCCTTCTCGGCAATCAGTTCCAGCCACTCAACCGGGTAATCTGTCCCGACCCGGGCGATGATACCCGGCGGCGGATCAGGCTCCCACACCTTTAATCCGATGGCTGCATACAGCACGTTGCCGCCTGGCCGGTCGAGCAAAGCTTGGCCGTTTGGCAAGATCGAATAGTCACGGGTTAGTTGTCCGGCGAGCAGGAAACGTGGCGTGGTGAATTCCATTATTAAAATTATACGTCAAGAAAGCGAAATAAAAAATGCGGGAACCTCCCGCATTTTTTTACTGGATTCCAGACAGGCTCAAATTCTGAAGAGCTGGTCGGTCTTGGCCGCCATGATGAAATCGTTGCGGTGCAGGCCCTTGATCTTATGTGTCCACCAGGTGACAGTCACCCGTCCCCATTCGGTCAGCAGCGCCGGGTGGTGACCTTCTGCCTCTGCCAGTGCCCCGACCTGGTTGGTGAATTCCAGCGCCTGGACGAAGTTCTTGAACTTAAAAACGCGCTCCAGGTGGCGGATGCCATCTACCTCGCTTACCGCCCATTCGGGCACCTGCGGTCGGAGTGCCGCGATTTCTTCGTCGGTCAGCACCGGCTCTCCGCCCCGGCAGGGCACGCAGCGAAAGTCACTCAACGAGCTCATGTTGCTCAGTCGTGCAGGGTGGCGATGCTGCGCAGCAGGCTGACTATCAGCACCGCCAGCTTGACGCCCTCACCGGTGCTGATCTCGATCGGCTCGTTTTGGCGTTCGGCGTTTTGAACCAGCATGTACGCGCCTGCCAGCCCAATCAGCGCGCCGGCCACGCCGCCAATCGCCAGGGTGATGTTTTTTCGTTTTGGGTCAATAGCCACGATTTCTTTATTGGTCATGGGGCACCTTTGTCAGAGGGGGGATAAGAGGCCGAAGGATTGCTCTCGGGTGGATCACTGTCGGCAAGGATAGGGCTCAGCGAGCCGGCGGCTTGCGGCGCAGGCTGCGCCTCAGCTGTCCGGCAGAGGCCCGCCAGGCATGGATGCGCAGGAAAGGCTCGGTGGCCGCATCGCTGACTCGAGAGACACGGATGCGCACGACCAGCATGAAATTCTGCGCCAGCCGCATGTAGTAGGGCATCACCAGGATCAGGCGCACCAGTCCGTAGACCGAGGCGACCGTGATGGCGATCCCGATCAGGGTGAAAAACATCGCCGGGACGATCAGGAAGATCATCGACACATTCGCCAGCTTGTTGATCTGCGCCATGTTGCCGGCCACGGCGATGGTCAGTCCGATGGTGACGATGATCAAGACGCCAGCGATAAGCGGCACGGTGATCTGCCAGAAAACCTCATGGCGATGTTTCTGCTGGGTGATTGGGTTGCGCGCCGGCGGCTGGAAGGGTCGATGATTCTGCATCTATACGTATTTTAGCATGGACTTCTTGATAATCGCAAATTGTTTGAGAAATTAAACTAATGGCATTTTATCGTTTATAATCCCCTCATTGCAGGGTTTATTATCCTAATAGTTGAGGTGAAGTTATGGCCATCGAACTCATCGCGATACGCCGCTGCGATGTGCTGACTCGTCACCAGACACTCCGGCAGGCGGAGGTCTGGATTCAGGGGGACAAAATTATCGGTATCTATCCCTTTGGACAGGTGACACAGCCTCTTGGCGCACGCGTCATCGACGCAAAGGGTTTGCTGGTATCGCCCGGCTGGATTGACCTGCAGGTGAACGGCGGTTTTGGCCGTGATTTCACCCAGGACCCGGGCACCATTTGGGAGGTGGCTGCCGAGCTGCCTCGCTTCGGTACGACCAGCTTCTTGCCTACTATTGTCACATCGCCGCTATCCGTCTTTGAGCGCGCTATCGAAGTTTGGGTCAAGGGCCCGCCCGCCGGATGGCAGGGTGCTGAGCCTTTGGGCCTGCATTTTGAAGGGCCTTTCCTGAATCTGGGGAAGAAGGGCGCTCACAACCCGGCTTACCTGCGGCAGCCCGATCTAAAGCAGATAGATCATTGGACGGTCGAGAACGGTGTGCGCCTCGTCACCCTTGCCCCGGAGCTGCCCGGTGCGCTGGAGATGATCAAGGAGCTGCGACGGCGCGGCATTGTCGTCAGCGCCGGGCACACCCTGGCTTCTTACGAGGAAGCTGTTGCCGGGTTCGAAGCCGGCATCACCTGCGGCACACACCTTTATAATGCCATGCCCGCCCTGGAGCACCGCGCTCCCGGCCTGACCGGCGCCTTGTTGGCCAACCCGCAAATGGTTGTTGGCCTGATTGCCGACGGCATCCATGTTCATCCTGCCATGCTGAAGCTGGCCTGGCAGAGCAAGGGCAGTAAGGGCTTGTCTCTGGTGACGGATGCTATGGCTGCCCTGGGTATGCCGCCCGGCGTTTACAATCTGGGTGACCAGGAGGTGACGGTCGATGGGGCCACCGCTCGCCTGAGTGACGGTACCCTGGCCGGCAGCATTCTGACCCAGGATGCCGCCTTGCGCAACCTGATGGAGGTCAGCGGTGTGGGCATCGTCGACCTGGTTCCCACTCTCAGCGCCACCCCGGCTGGGGTGCTTAATCTGCAGAATAAGGGTGTCATCCGCCCTGGCGCCGACGCCGACCTGACACTTTTAACCCCCCAGGGGCAGGTGGTCATGACTATTGCCCGCGGCCGGATCGTCTATAACAACGAGCCGGATCGGATTCGCCTGGAGCAGATTCGCCACCTGGATTTATAATCATGACCCTGCACGCCGAGATTTTTGAGCAGCCTGCTAGCCTGGAGCGCCTGCTGCGCACGCAGCGACCGGCAGTTGAGGCCATTGCAGAAGAAATCCACCGGCGGCAAATCTCCTATGCATTCCTGGCAGCCCGCGGCACCTCGGACAATGCCGGGCGCTATGCCAATTACCTGTGGGGCGCTGCCAACGGCCTGCCTCTGGCCCTGGCCACTCCCTCCCTGTTCACATATTACCATCAGCCGCCCCGCCTGAAGGATGCCCTGGTCATCGGGGTTTCCCAATCCGGCCAGTCGCCGGATATCGTCAGCGTGATTGAAGAAGGCCGGCGTCAGGGCTGCCTGACCCTGGCAATCACCAACCTGCCCGGCTCGCCGCTGGCCCGGGCGGCTGACATGGTGCTGGATATTCAGGCCGGTACAGAGAACGCCGTGGCTGCCACCAAGACCTATACGGCCGAGCTGATGGCTATCGCCATGCTCTCCACCGCACTTGACGGCTCACCGCAGCGCTGGGATGAATTGACCCGTCTCCCTGGTTGGGTAGCCCAGGCGCTGGCTCTGGATGACGACCTGGTGCGCATGACCCCCCGCTACCGCTTTATGCAGCACTGTGTGGTCATCGGCCGGGGCTACAATTACGCCACGGCTTTTGAATGGTCACTCAAACTAAAAGAATTAACTTACGTGGTTGCCGAGCCATACTCCTCAGCCGATTTCCTGCACGGCCCGATCGCCATGATCGCCCAGGGTTTCCCTGTCATGGTCGTGGCCGTCCGCGGCCATGTGCTTGACGCTCTGCTGGACCTGCTCCGTTATCTGAGTAAGCAGCACAAGGCCGAGCTGGTCGTGATCTCCGATTCGGACGAAGCCTTGTCCCTGGCCCAATCGCCCATTCCGTTGCCAGCGGGCGTCCCCGAGTGGCTCACCCCCCTGGTGAGTATTGTCCCGGCGCAGCTATTTGCCTATCACCTCACTTTGGCGAAAGGCTACAGTACCGAAGCACCGCGCAGCATCCAGAAAGTGACCGAAACCCAGTAAAATAAGCCATGCCCAAGGTTCGCACCCAGTATGTTTGCCAGGAATGTGGACGGATTGCGCCCCGCCAGATGGGGCGCTGCCCGCAGTGCAACGCCTGGAACAGTATGGTCGAGGAAGTGGTTGCCGATACACCCCCGGCAGCCTCGGCGCATGCCAACCGTGGGCTCGGCGGGCGCTCAAGCCCGCGACGCCTGTCCGAGATCAGCAATGATGGCGAAGAGCGCCAGCCGGTAGCGATTGGCGAATTTGCCCGTGTCCTGGGCGGCGGCGTTGTGCCCGGCTCTGTCGTCCTCATTGGCGGCGACCCTGGAATTGGTAAATCCACCTTGCTGCTGCAGGTTGCGTTGGTAATGGCCCGCGATTCCCGCGTGCTGTATGTTTCCGGCGAAGAATCCGAGCGCCAGATCAAGATGCGCGCCGTGCGCCTGCTGCGCACCCCGGATGGCGATGCAGAACCCGCGACTCACGCTGCACCGGATGCGCCTCCGGAAACTGATATCCCCGACGATCTTTTCCTGGTCACCGAAACCAACCTGAGCGTCATCCTCGAGCACATTATCGAGGTAAAGCCCCGCCTGTTGATCCTCGACTCGGTGCAGACCACCTATCTGCCCGAGCTGGAATCGCTGGCCGGCTCCGTGACCCAGGTGCGGGAGTCGGCCGGGCGCCTGCGCGAGCTAGCGAAATCCTCCGGCCTGACCGTTTTCCTGATCGGCCATGTCACCAAGGAAGGCACCATTGCCGGGCCGCGCGTCCTCGAGCACATTGTCGATACCGTCCTCTACCTGGAGGGCGACCGCTTCCAGTCCTTCCGCCTGCTGCGTTCGGTGAAGAACCGCTTTGGCGCCACCTCGGAAGTCGGTGTTTTCGAGATGCGCGAGCGCGGCCTGGTGGAAGTGACCAACCCATCCGAGGCCTTCCTGGCTGAGCGCATGATCAACGCCCCCGGCTCGGCCATCGCTGTTACCATGGAGGGCACCCGCCCCCTGCTGGTCGAAATCCAGGGGCTCACCAGCCCCACCTCGTTTGGCAACCCCCGCCGCACCCCCAACGGGGTGGATTTCAACCGCCTGCTGCTGATCGCTGCCGTTCTCAGCCGCCGCATCGGGCTGCACATGGGCGAGCAGGATGTGTATGTTAACGTGGTGGGCGGCTTTACTGTCGACGAACCCGCCGCCGACCTGGCTGTGGCGGTGGCAATTGCCTCCTCCATGCGCAACCTGCCGGTCAAAGCCGATGCTGTCCTGATTGGCGAGATTGGCCTCTCCGGCGAGCTGCGCATGGTCGGCCAGATGCCCGCCCGCCTGCGCGAAGCCGCCAACCTGGGCTTTCGCACCGCCATCGTCCCCCGCCGCCTGCGCCGCGGTGAGCCCTGGCCCGATACGCTTCAGATCGTGGAAGCACACTCCCTGCGCCAGGCCCTCGAGGCCGCTCTGGTTCCTGAATCTCGCTCGGATTAACTGCCCTGGCCTCCGAAAGCCGCAGCGACTGATCGCCGCGCCACCTCTGCTCATTATCCCTTATATAAAATCTACGTAAATCTACATTGACCCGGCTATAATTTCTGGTAGATTTGGGTATTGTGCAAGTCGTCATCTACCTGTAGTCGGGAGTCCGTGTATGTTTTGGAAGCGTGTGCAAATTGGCTTGATCCACGTAGCAGTCGCCATGACCCTGGTGCCCATCAACGGCACCCTGAATCGAGTGATGATCAAGGAGCTGGCTTTCTCGGCCGCTCTGGTCGCCTTGCTGGCTTCGCTGCCGTACCTGTTTTCGCCTATCCAGGTAGCCATCGGTTCTTTCTCCGATCGCAACCCGCTGCTGGGCTACCGTCGTTCTCCATACATCGTGATTGGCCTGCTGCTGTGCGTCGTAGGTGTGATTGCCTCCCCGGCGACGGCTTACCTGATGGCGGAGAATTTCTGGGCCGGGCTGGCTTTGGGCGTGCTGGTATTTGGCGCCTGGGGGATGGGCTTTAATTTTGCCACCGTTTCCTACTTTTCCCTGGCCTCCGAGCTTTCCGGCGAGCGCGGCCGCTCTCGCACCATTTCAATCATGTTCTTCATCATGATCGTGGGCATCATTGCCACCTCGATCGGCCTTGGCCGCCTGCTGGAGCCCTACTCGCCCGCCGCGCTGGAGAGTGCTTTCCGCAGCGTGGCGCTTTTGGCGTTGGTGTTGGGCCTGATCGGATTGATTGGCCTAGAACCCCGCCTCACCTCTCGCCGCGACGCAGTCGGTGAAATCGCCAGCCCGATTGGCCCGGATCATGCCGAGCGCCAGTCCTGGCGCCGGCTCTTTGGCGTGGTGCGTGAGAACCGCCAGGTTACCCGTTTTTTCTGGTACCTGATCCTCATGCTGGCCGCCATCCTGGGGCAGGATGTGCTGCTGGAGCCGTTCGCCGCCGAGGCCTTTGGCATGCCGGTCAACGTCACCACCCGTATTACCGCTTTGTGGGGAGTGTGTTTCCTGGTTTCGCTGCTCATCGCCGGCGCCCTGGAGACGCGCATCGCCAAGCGCAGCATGGTCCGGCTGGGCGGCTGGGGCGCCATCCTGGCCTTCATCCTGATTGCAGCCAGCGGCCTGATGGCGAGCACGAGCGTGTTTTACAGTGGAGTCGTCGTGCTGGGTATTGCCACCGGCCTGGCGACCGTCTCCAACCTGTCTTTGATGCTGGACATGACCATCCCCGGCAAAGTGGGCCTCTTCATCGGCGTCTGGGGCATGGCCAACGCCGTCGCCCGCCTGATGGGGTCTGTGTTGAGTGGGCTGGTGCGGGATGCCATTAACCAGTTCGCCGGCAGCCCTGTTACCGGTTATGTGGTTGTATTCCTCATGCTGGCCGGCCTGCTGCTGGCCTCCCTGGCGCTGCTGCATACCATCGATGTGAATGCCTTCCGCCGGCAGGCTGAAAGCCCCTCACTGGTTGAACGCGCGGCTGCCGCACAAGAAGTCTGATCCCTGGATGATTGGAGACCTGATATTCCTATGAAGGATGGGCAATGGATGAGTTTGAGTGAGGTGGCGGCCGTGTTGGGCATCCACCCCAGTACGGTGCGGGGCTGGTCGGATCGCGGCCTGCTGCCGTATCACCGCACCCAGGGCGGGCATCGCCGCTATCTGCGCAGCGAGATCGAGCTGTGGCTGCAATCCCAGCGCGCCGAAGAGCCGGCCGATATTGGCCTGGTTGTGCAGAATGCTCTGCGTAACACCCGCTTCCAGGTCAGCGAAGGGCGCCTGGAAGTGGAAGGCTGGTACCTTAAGCTGGATACTGAAGCCCGCGACCAGTACCGGCGCAGCGGGCGCACCCTCCTGCAGGGGTTGATCTCATACCTGTACTCCGACCCTGGAGCTGCCAGCGTCGAAGCCGAGGCCATGGGCTATGAGTACGCCAACCGGGCTCGCCGCAGCGGTTTGAACGAGGTCGAAGCGGTGCATGCCTTCATGTTCTTCCGCAACCTGCTGGTTGATTCGATGCTAGCGGTCTATGAAGCGGCTTCTGTGCACTCTCCGTATGCCTGGAGCAACCTGTTCCGCCGCGTCAACAGCTATACCGATGAGATCATGATTGCCCTGCTGGAAACCTACGATGCTTACCACAAGGTCAACCGGTGAAACGACCGAGCACCCGATTCACATCCTCGCGGTGGTCGGAGCTTCTCATCCCTGTCACCTTGATCATCCTGCTCCTGATTCTGGTCGGCACTATATTATTTGTCATTCTGTACTCACTGGGAATCCTGTCCTTCGCCTGACAGCAGGGATAATCCATCCTATGGTTTATAGAGGTAATCGATGCACTACATTCCTATAATTTCTACGATCGTTTCTTTTGCCTTTGCCGCCTCGGTCTTCAACCGCTACCGCCAGCGGAAAGGCACGCATCTTCTCTATTGGGGCATTGGCCTGGTGTTCTATGGATTGGGAACCCTTGGGGAAGTCATCCTTGCCTTCACCTTCAGTCCTTTTGTGTTGAAATTATGGTATTTGTGCGGCGCCATGCTCACTGCCGCCTGGCTAGGTCAGGGCACCGTGTTTTTACTGGTGCGCAAGCCTGGTGTAGCCCGGGCGATGGCTATCGGGCTGATCGTTGTCTCGCTGCTGGCTGCCTGGCTGGTATTCTCAGCCCCGCTTAATCCCGATGCGCCTGCTTATGACATCACGAAACCTGCCTCCGAGCAGTACCACGACATCCTGACACGCGGCGGTTTCACGATTGCCCTGACCATCCTGCTCAATATCTATGGCACGATCACCCTTGTGGGCGGGGCGATATACTCAGCCTACCTGTTCTGGCGTAAGCGCGTCTTGATCAACCGCGTGGTGGGCAACATCCTGATCGCTGCCGGCGCCTTGATGCCGGCCACCGCCGGCTCCTTCGTCCGCGCCGGCCTGGTAGACTGGCTGTATATCAGCGAGCTGCTGGGCGTGATCCTGATGTATATCGGCTTCCTGCAGGCCACCGCCCACCGCCCCGCCGAAAAGAAGGCTGCCGCGGCGGTTCCCGCGGCTGACCTGCTACCTGTTATGACCGCTAATCCTTCCGAGGCTGCACCGTCTGACCAGAATATGCCGTGATACAATCCCTCCCAACCTGGGTTAACCTGGAATGGAGGTCTGATGTCCGCACAACAACTGAGCAGCCGCTCGATCCTGGATAGCGACTTGGTCTCGCGAGTCCGACGCAATCACGGTTTGGAGCACGCCACCCTGCACATTTTAGGGCGGCGCTACCCCAACCAGCCCCTGGCTGGACACTCCGATATTAATGGTTTCTGGATCGTCGGGAACGTCTCGACCGAAGACCTGCAGTCGGCCATTGCCGAAGCGCTGCAGCGTATGCGCAACGGAGAGGTGAAGCTGGCCGTGCACCCCAACTGTGGTACGAACTTTGTCACCAGCGGGGTTCTGGCCGGCGCAGCTGCCGGATTGGCAATGTTGGGCGCCGGGCGCCGCTTGCGCGATACCTTCGACCGCTTGCCCCTGGCCATGATGCTGGCCACCGTTGCCCTGATCGTGGCCCAGCCGTTGGGCCTGATGCTCCAGGAGCGCGTCACGACTTCCGGCGAGCCGGGTGACCTGCGCGTGGTGGAAATTCGCATCGTACAGCGTGGTGGAGCAACGCCCCTGAAGGGGATTATCAGTCACCGGGTGATCACGGCAGGTTGATTGTGGCCGGCGCTCCAGTCGTTTACCTGCTGCACGGCGACGACGAGTTCGCCATCGCCCGCTTCATCGATGAGCTAGAATCGAAGCTTGGCGATGCTTCCCTGGCGGCTATGAATGTTACTCGCCTGGACGGGCGCAGCTTCAACCCCGATGAGTTGCTCTCAATTGCCGGGGTGATGCCTTTTCTGGCCAAACGACGTATCGTCATACTGGAACACCCGCTGGCCCGCCTTGAGGCCGCGGATACACGCCAAAAATTTTTGAGCCAACTGGACAACCTGCCTCCTACCACCGCCCTGGTGCTGGCTGAAAAGCGCCCGCTGACCGAAGACCGCGACCGCAAGAAAGGCAAGCTCCACTGGCTGGAGCAGTGGGCGGCTTCCGCCGGCGATCGGGTATTCCTGCGCCAATTTGTTCAACCGAAAGGCGTTTCTCTTGGCCAGTGGATTCAGTCACGTGCCCGGGAGCTGGGCGGCCAATTCGAGGTTCCCGCCGCTGCCAGGCTCGGCGATCTGGTCGGGGGCGATTCTCGCCGCGCCGAGCAGGAGATCGAAAAACTGCTGGCTTACGTCAACTACCGGCGCGCGGTCGAAGTCGATGATGTCCTTTTACTTACTGCCGATACCGCCGAAAAGAATATCTTTGATTTAGTAGACGCCATCGGGATGCGCAATGGGCAGCAGGCAATCAATCTGCTTCAAAAGCTGTTGGAGCAGGAGGATGCCCAGCGGATTTTCAGTATGGTAGTGCGCCAGTTCCGCTTACTGCTGCAGGCGCGCGAGCTGCTGGATGGCGGGGCCTCCGAAGCCGATGTAGCCCGCCTGGTGGGAATCCATCCTTTTGTAGCCGGCAAGATCAGCCAACAGGCGCGCCAGATCACGCTACCTGCCCTGGAGGATATTTACCACCGCCTGCTGGAGATGGACTTGGCCGTGAAAACCAGCCAAATGAGCGATGAGCTGGCCCTGGAAACACTGGTGGCGGGGCTGACGATTATGCCGCGTTAATCGGACCGTTCACGCCCAGCCAGAAATGGTTGGGCAGCACCGAGCGGCTGGAGCGCACCTCTACCCCCGCGGCCTTTAGTGGTACTTCTGCCTCCGCTTCCGGCGCAGGGGCTGCAGTTTTTGCAATCATGCTGGGGTGTACGAAGCACAGTGTCGGGGAGCGCCCGTATTTTTGCCGGTAGTACCCTACTGCTCGCTCAATCTTGAGCGCCAGCTCCGTTTTGGGGTCATTATCGAACCAAAGCATTCCAACGTTCATTGTCATCCCTCCTGGTATTCAGGCTCACAAATCCAAAACGGTACGGCTTGCTCATCCATCGGCAGCCAGAACCGGTTGCCGCCTGCATGCACCTCTGGTTCTTCGATCAAGCAGGTGCCGAAAGCAGACAGCAGCAGCTCATCTACCTTTGGCTCGCTCTCCCATCCGCTCGCCAACGGGGTGCGCAATCCATGCGCCGGCAGGTTGTGCGTTGTCAGAGTAGCGATCAGCCACACCCGCAGCCGCGGTCCGTGGCGGGCCAGCCAGCACAGGCTGGCATAAGCCTGCTTGTCCAGGTTGGCGGTCAGGGCTTCCAGGTCGTCCACTGCCAGGATCACGGCCTGGGCGCGTCTTGCGCCCGGCCTGGGCAGACCGACAGCCGGCAGCAGGTCGATGATGGCCTCGTTTACCGCCGGGTCGTCTGCCGATAGGATTTGCCGGCAATGTTCGGTCGGAAAGAAATGGTCGAACTGGGCTGCCTGCCCGGCGATGATGCGCACTTCCACCTGGCCCGGCCGGTTGATCCGGATCGCCGAGGCCAGGATAGCCTGCAGCAAGCGGGTCTTGGCATTTCCCGTGCTGCCCGAGATGAGCAGCGCGCCAGGTGAAGAGTCAGCCAGGTCGAGCAGCACAGGAGCCCCGTTGCTGCCTATTCCCAGGATCGCTGTGTGCGGCGGAAGCGGGCCGTACCGACTGAGGGCTGCCTCCAAACCGGTTTTGCCGGGGGCCGCCGGTAGGGGTACAGGCGGCGCGATCGGGGGCCATCTGCGCTGTTGCAGTCGGTTGGTTTTCCAGTGATCCACAGATTTCACTCCGCTGGTGGTGATCATCGCCGCCTCCTTGTCTGGTTTGCCATTCTGAGAGAGCCCTGCGAACATAGAATCTCAAATCAAGAAAAAGCCTGGTTTTCTCAGAATAGAATATTTGTTCTAATTATAAAACGACTCCGCTCACCTGTCAAGGCATCTCTACATCTAAATTTTTGCAGTAGAATCAAGCGAGCTCACCCTCGTTTCGTTCAACGGTGCCTGTAGGTTAAAAAATAGAGATGCTGCCCAACATGGTTATTATTCTGCTTTTTCAACCTGGAATTTACTGGGAGGGAGAATAATGCCGCCCGCGCACAGACGTCCTGAGCATCCTTACCGGGCTAAAACCCTGGAGGAGTTACCGGTCAGGTTACGGTCCTTAGCCGCCCAGACACTTCTACCCGATGATCCGGCTGAAGATATCTTTGTGATTCCAGAACAAATGCTGTCCAAGAGTAAAGACGGAATTGGGGGACTGCACTGGGTCCCTGAACAATGTCTGTTGTTCACACAGCGAGGAGTAGTCCATGCTCAAGCGGGCAAATCTGGAGATGAAATGGGACAGGCAAGTTATCTGGCAGGCAGCAGCCTGTTGTATGCCCAAATGAGCCTGATCTTACTCTACGGCAGGATGGAAATATGTGGCGCAGTCAACGGTGAGATGTCTCGGATCGTTGTGGAGTACAACGCTGTGAGCCACGACATGCTGGAGCCGGCATTGCACAAATTAATCCGCCTGGCATGGGCCCAAGCTCTGGATCAGAATGCAAACGACGACAAAAACTATCTCCTGGAAAAGCTAGAAGACCAATCCTACAAGTTCCGAAACGGTTTGGCGCTGCATGCTTTACAACCGGATGAAAAATTATTGGGATACGTCTTTCAACCTTGTGTGTTTATGCGTTATTTTCGCATTATTCGCCGGCAGATCGCTCCGCCCAGCCTGCTTGCAATCACCGACAAACAATTAATCATTATCGAAGAGGGCATGACAAACGCTACTTCTTATGGTTATTACTTCACCTATTGTCCAAGGGCTTATGTGGTGGACGTCGATTTCGAACCTGCCGAAACATTGCAAGATGTCTGCATACACCTCAGAAAGGAATCTGTTACTGCAGACCATCGGCTTACCGTAGAAAATTGTACTGCCTTGGCCTTGAAGGATCTATTTTTTAGCAATGGACTCGCAGTACATAAGAGAAGTATGGCAGATGCAATCAGGAGTGAAGATGCATAATGATGACTCGTCCCCTTCCTTTGGAGTAATCTTCCACCCAACCTTTCCGCCTGAAACACTGGCTGCTTACGCCCGCAAGGCAGAAGCGGCCGGCTTTGATGAATTGTGGCTGTGGGACGACTGCTTCTTACCAGGCGCCTTTACTTCTGCTGCCATTGCACTCTCTGCCACCCAGAGATTAAAAGTCGGGATAGGGCTTCTGCCGGCAACAGCCTATAACCCACTTTTCGCGGCCATGGAAATCACCACCCTGGCGCGCGCCTTCCCGCATCGATTTTTGCCGGGTTTTGGGCATGGCGTGAATTCCTGGATGGCTCAAATCGGTGCCGCCCCGAAATCATCCCTGAAATCTTTGCATGAGACGGTCACTGCTGTGCGCCGGCTTTTGGCTGGAGAATCGGTCATCCTGCACGGGGAGCAGGTACATCTGGAAAACGTTCAGATGCAGATGACGCCGGATGACCTACCGCCGCTCTTTATTGGCGCCATGCGAGAAAAAACGCTGCAGCTGGCCGGGCGTGTAGGGGATGGCACCATCTTAACCGCCTTGTCTTCGCCTGCCTATATCCGCTGGGCGCTGGATCATATCCATACGGGTATGGCTGAATCCGGCCGGACCGATCATCGATTGGTTGTTTATGTGGATGTGAAAGTGACCCCGGATGGAGAACTGGCCCGGGCTGCTATGCGCCGGACACTCGCGGAATGGTTGCCCTGGGCCGATTCACAGCTGAATGCGCTGGGAATTGCGGAAGAAGTCTCCACGTTTGTCCAGGCGCATACTTTTGCAGAGATAATCGAGCGCATGCCGGATGCCTGGCTGGACGCTTTCTCTGCTGCTGGAACGCCGGAACAGGTGACTAATGCTCTGCAGCAGTTGATAGCGGCCGGTGCGAATTCTATCGTATTCCAACCTCTGAACGGAGATTCAGACTGTTTGGATGAATATATCACCTACCTGATGCCGCGTCTCAGACCTAAAGGGAATCTCGCTTCCAGAAGCTGATGCTCTCGATATGGTAGGTCTGCGGGAACAGGTCGAAGGGTGTGACCTTTTCCAGCGAATATCCCCCATTAACCAAGCGGCGCGCGTCCCTTGCCAGGGTCGCCGGGTCGCAGGAAATATAACACAGCTGCGGGGCATGCAGCCCCAGCAGGGCATCCAGCGCCTCGCGCTCCAGCCCGGCGCGCGGTGGATCCACCAGCACAAACTGCGGCTCAACATCCAGCGCCGGCAGTGCCTCCTCCGCCGGGGCCTCGTAAAGCGCCACGTGGTCAAACTCATCCAGGTTAGCGGCGAAATCCTCGCAGGCGCTGGGCGAGGCCTCGATGCCGATCAATTGTCCGGCATGCGGCGCCAGGAAGGCGCTGAACAGTCCCACCCCGCAGTACACATCCAGCACAGTCATGCCCGGCAGGTTGGGCAGGTGCTCCAGCACGTGTTCTACCATAGCCGCCGCCATGCTCGTGTTCACCTGGAAGAACGACCCCGCCGAGACCCGGAAAGGGCGCCCCAGGACTTCGAAGATCACCGCCGAGCTGCCGGCCAGCACCAGCGTTCCTGCCGGGCTGACCTGAGTCGCCGAGATGGACAGCTCTTCCACGCTGAATTCCGGCGCTTCCGGCAGGCTGCTCTCCAGGATCAGCTGGATATCGCCCTCCACTCCCTGCCGCAGCCCGACGCGTTCGATCGGGGCGGCCTCGCTTGCCTCCTCGGAGGGGAGGTAATCGGTGAAATCGAGCTGCTTCCACAGCTCATCCAGCGGCGGCTCCGGTAGGTGGCACTCGCTCACCGCCAATACCGACCTGCCGGACGAGTCGAAGTAGCCCAGCCTGCCATCCGCAGCCAGGTGGAACTGCACGTGGTTGCGGTAGTTGAACGCTTGCGGCGCGGCCACGGCGGGCTGCATCGGAGGATTCTCAATCCCGCCAATGCGCTCCAGCTGCTCTCGCAAGATGTTGGCTTTGGCCTCCAGCTGATCGGGGTAGCTCATGTGCTGGTAGCTGCAGCCGCCGCACACACCAAAATGCGCACAGCGCGGCGTTATGCGCTGCGAAGACGGCGCCAGCACTTCCTCCAGCGCCGCCCGGGCATGCCGTTTCTTTTCCTCCACCAGGCGGATGCGCACCCGCTCGCCCGGTAAAGTGTACGGCACGAATACCGCCCGCCCATCCGGCAGGCGCCCCAGCCCCTCCCCGCCGTATGTCAGCGTGGTGATCGTCGTCTCAAGCCATGAATTCATTCAGCGCCGCCAGCAGTCCTTCAATCTGTGCAGGACCTGTCTCGCCCATGTGCGCGATGCGGAAGGTGATGTTTTTCAGTGCGCCGTAGCCGTTCGCCAGGCGCATGCCGCGCGCTATCAGGAACTTGTTAATCTCCGTTACTTCCCGATTGAGCGTGTTGTGCAGGGTGGTGACCGTCTGCGAGCGATACCCCGCCGGCGCATACACCGGCAGGCCGCGTTCTGCCGCCCAATCCTGTACCTGCTGCGCCATAGCGCTGTGGCGGGCAAAGCGTGCTTCCAACCCTTCTTTCAGGATGCGCTCCAGCTGCACGTCCAGCGCGTAGATCAGCGACATGGCCGGGGTAGCCGGCGTGGAATCCTTAAGGCGGTGCTTCTCCATCCGCACCAGGTCGAAATACCAGCCGCGGTTGGGCACGCTCTCGGCGTACGCCAGCGCCCGGTCGGAGACTGCCCCCAGCCCCAGCCCCGGCGGCAGCGCCAGGCATTTCTGCGATGAAGTCAGCACGCAGTCCAGCCCCCAGGCATCCATCTCGATCCTGGCGCCTCCCAGCGAAGAGACTGCATCCACACAGATCAGCGTCTCCGGGCTGAGCTCGCGCACCGTCGCTGCGATTTCCTTCACCGGGTTCTGCAAGCCGGTGGAGGTCTCGTTATGCACCACGGTGATGATCTCATAGGCTTTCTGCTGCAGCGCCTCCGCCACCAGCTCGGGCGTGATGGGCTGATCCCAGGGCGTTTCCAGCTTATCGACCGTCTTGCCGTTGGCGACCGCCACCTCGTACCAGCGGTTGGCAAAAGCCCCGTTGACACAGGCAAGCACGTGCTCCCGGGCGAAGTTGCGTACGAAGGCCTCCTGCAAACCGGTGCCCGAAGAAGTCGTCAGGAAGACCCGGTATTGGGTGAAGAACAGCTGGCGCGCCTGCTCTGAAGCGTGCTGGAAGATCGCTTCGAATTCCTTGCCGCGATGGGGCAGCATCGGCTGGGCCTGAGCGGCCAGTACCTGCGGATCGACATCTACCGGGCCGGGGACAAACATGGGTGACATAAGCGCTCCTTTACCCGCCCGCATCTTCCGGGCGGAGAAATTATTGGCTTTACCTGCTCGTATTTTACCAGCACGCGGAAATTCAGGCCTGCTATAATACCCCCCATGCGCCCTCGCCGCCTGCTGCTAATCGCCTGCCTGCTTTTTTCCTTGTTGGCCTGCCGGTTATTTATCCCGGCCACCTTGGAATTACCCGCCTCCCCTGCCACCCGGCCGGCTGCATCTGTCACTCCCCTTGCCGCCCTGCCCGCTGCTTCACTCCCACCATCTGCCACGCCAACTGCGCTGCCCTCCTCTACCCCGGTTCCGGCCACTCCGGATGCCTGGTCGCCTTTCGAAGTGCGCCTGCACCCCGACGGCCCATTATATGCCGGCGACCAGGTGAGCTTCGAGGTGATTGCCCCACCTGGCGCCTCCCTGCCTGACGCTACGGTAAAGATTGCCTTGCTGTCCGACCCTGCAACAAAAATTGGCGAAGCGGTCTTTGCACCCTACGGCATTGGCGGCCGCCTGCAGGCCACCTTCTTCTGGGCCTGGGATACCACCGGGTTGGCGCCGGGAACTTACCAGCTGGACTTTTCGGTTCAGCCCGATGGCAGCTCCTGGACTCAGGATGTCACTCTGCTGCCTGCCGGCGACCCTGGTCCAGCCCAACCAGGGCTGGGAGTCCCACCTCCAGAGCTGCAGGCCGCCTGGGGTACGCTCGATACACAATGCTGCACCATTCATTACATCACCGGCACCGCCGCCGAACGCGACCTGGACCTCCTGGCCGAGATGGTGGATGAGCAAGCTCGCTCGGCCGCTGAAAAGATGGGTGGCTCACTGGAAGATGAACCCGCTCAATTGACCTTTTTCCCCCGTGTGTTGGGTCACGGCGGTTTTGCCGGCCAGGAAATTGGGATCTCCTACCTGGACCGCAACTATGCTGGCGGCGCTACGGATATCGTTGTGCACCATGAGCTGGTGCATATCCTGGATAGCCGCCGGCAGGCCGATTTCAGGCCGTCCATCCTGGTTGAAGGGCTGGCGGTTTACCTGTCGGGTGGACATTTCAAGCCCGAGCCGCTCTTGGAGCGCGCCGCCGCCCTGCTTCCCCCACGCCCCGGCTGCGCTCCCGTCCCTGCCACCGGCGAGCCCTCTGCTGCCGCAGCCGTTGAGTTGCCCGCCTGTGGATTGGATTGGTACCTGCCTCTGGTACCTCTGGCGGATGATTTCTACCAATCACAGCACGAAATTGGCTACCTGCAGGCTGGAGCGCTGGTGGCGTATATGGTGCAGACCTGGGGCTGGGAAGACTTTAACCGCTTCTATACGCAGATTAAACCCCCCCAGCCGTCAGGGGAGGCTTCCCAGGGCCAACCAGGGACTCAGTCACAGGTCATCGATGCTGCCTTGCAAGAACACCTGGGGATCACCCTGCCCGAGCTAGAAGCCGGCTTCCTGCAGGCGCTGGATCAGGTGCCGCTCACCAGCGAGCAGGTGCAGGATGTGCGCTATAGCGTGGCCTTTTACGATACCATGCGCCGCTACCAGCTGGCTCTCGATCCATCCGCTCACTTCCTGGCCGCCTGGCTGCCTGACATAGCTCAAATGCGCAAGGACGGGGTGGTGGCCGACTTTCTGCGCCATCCCGCCGCGCTGGAAAATATTGCCCTGGAAGCCATGCTGGTGGAGGCGGATGCCGCCCTGCGTAGCGAAACCCCTGACTATGCTCAGGCAGAGCGCTTGCTCTGGGCGATCAACACTGCGCTGGATGACCTATCTGCCGGGAGGGCGGCTTTCCTTAATCCCTAAATTCCCAATTCCCAATTCCCCCTACGGGCAAGTAAACCCGAAAAACTCTGTCGGGATATTGAATGGAGGGGTGCAGTACAGGTTCAGGCTGTCAAATACGAAAGCCGCTCCCACGCACACGCACAGCATCACCACCAGGCAGCCCAGCCCGGCCCACAGCCAGGTGCGGGAGATACGCGGCTGCTCTTCTTCGTAGATGTATGGGTCGGCTTGTTGTGGAGGGTACTGTCCTCCCCCCATCGTGGGTGGGGGTTGCGGCGGGATGTAAGTAGGCTGCTGGGGGATTTGCTGGGCGTAAGCGGTCTGCTGGCTGCGCGCCTGCGGGATCGGCTGCATGCTTCCCGGCACGGGCGGCTGGTAATTCGGCATGGGGTATGCCGGCGGTTGGATTGTAGTCGCAGATACCAGCGTGGCGTTCGGGTCAAACTCCAGCGCTTCGTACACCAGGCTGACATGTTCGCCGAACAGCACCAGCTCACCCGGTCGCAGCAAGTGCGGGCCCATCAGCCGCTGCCCGTTGACAAAAGTTCCATTCGTCGATCCCAGGTCTTCGACGACATAACCTCCCGGTTGGGCTATCAGGCGGGCGTGCCGGCGGGAGATTTCCGAATCGTTAATCACAATTGCGTTCACCATATCCCGGCCGACGGTCAGCTCTGGCTGGTTCAGGTCAAAAATTTTCCCCGGCGTCGGGCCGGTGCGCATCAAAAGCTGGTAAGTCTGTGAGGCCATTCAATCCTCCAAAGATCGGGCATAGAGCCGCCAGGCATTCTTTGCGCAGTTCCGTGCCGGTTTATGGCACGAAACCCGCAAATTCCGGGCCGGCGGCAGAGCATAAGGATAGTGTACTAACTTTTACTAGAGATGTCAAACCGGGGGGAAAAGTTCCCGATCTATGGCTTGCAGGGTCATCTCGTATTCGAAAATCTCTCCAAAGGACCGTACGACAGCCTGTATTACCCGCTCCATAGGCGGAGCATTGCCGAGCAGCTCCGCCAGGCTGGTCGATGGCGTGTCGTGCAGGCCGCAGCCGATGATTCCTTCCCAGTAGCTTATGTCTGGGCTCACGTTCAGGGCAAACCCGTGTCGCGAGATGCCGCCCGCGTCCACTTTGACGCCGATGGCAGCCAGCTTGGCCCCCGCCGGCGACCACACGCCGGTCAATCCAGGCAGCTGCACTGCACCCACTCCCAGCTCCTGCAGCGCAGTGATCAACATCCGCTCCAGCTTGCGCAGGTAGCCCAGGTAATCGGCTTGCGGCAATTGTTCTGCAGCCGCTTTGCTCGCCTGGGCATGCCCCAGCGGCAGCAGCGGGTAGCCCACTAGCTGTCCCGGTCCGTGGTAGGTAACATCCCCGCCGCGGTCCACCCAGTACACCCGCACCCCGCGGCTTGCCAGCTCTCTGTCATTCCACAGCAGGTTTACAGCCTGCCCCCGCCTGCCGAAAGTATAAGTATGCGGGTGTTCCAGCAGCAGCAAGGTGGGTGGGCGCCCCCCGGCGCCGATCTGCACCGCCAGCGCTTCTTGCAACCGCCAGGCCTGCTCGTAGTCAACCAGGCCCAGGCTGTGTACCAGGCAGGTTGGGCGTGTTGTGCTGCTCATCGCTTTACGGCGACATCCCGCGGCTGTATAACAGCCACAGCCCGCCCAGGTACACCAGGATTAGCGCCAGGGAATCGAGCTCGATAAAAAAGATCCGCCGCTCCAGCCGTGCCAGATTCCCGATTAATGCCATCGAGGTCATCAATAGTCCCAGCATTCCAACCAGCAGGAATGCCGGATCCACCACTCCCAGGAATCTGCCTTGCAGGTAGAAGAAATCCGTCAAACCCAGGGCAAACATATTGAATAGGTTGCTGCCGAACAGGTTGCCAATCGCCATATCGTCCGCTCCCATGCGCGCCGCTGCGATGGTAGTCACCAGCTCGGGCAGGGACGTGACCAGCGCCACCAGCGTGGTGCCTATAAAGGTTGTCCCCAAACCGGTAATTTCGGCGATCCCCACACTGGCGCTCACCATTACCGGGGTGATCATGACCAGCACGCCGGCAGCAATCAGGAAGCCCAGCAGCCCGCGCTTCAGGCTGGGCGTCCCTTCGGGGATTTCTCCGGTACTTGCCGGCGGACCGCTGTGCGAAGCATTGGTCTGGATAAGCCGGATGGAGATCACATAAACCACAATGATCGCCAGGCTGTCCAGGCCTACCCAGCCCACCGATCCCTGGATATTGGCGATGATGAAAAAGACCACCATGCCAATCATCAGCACTGCCAGGCTGCCGGATAAAGCATGCTTAAGGGCTGCCTTGCGCAGTAACCTTTCCTTGCGGTGCATCAGGTCCAGGATCGCCAGCAAGAACATGTTGATCATGTTGCTGCCCAGCAGGTTGCCGGCCGCCAGGTTGGGCACGCCCTGCTGCACCGCGCTGATCGTAGTCAGCAATTCCGGCAGTGAGGTGGCGCCCGCCAGCAGGATCACCCCCACGAACATCCCGCCCAGCCGCGTGCGGATGGCAATCACATCCCCATACTTGGCCAGCTGGATGGCCGCCAACACTATCACCACTGCGCTGAAGATAAATTGAAGCCAGACCATATCATGCCACCGGGGGGTAATTCTTTGGGACGCCTTTTACCACGGCCAGGGGCCAGGCGGCAAACACCCCAGTCTGGGGATTAGACAGATCGCCTATCAGCGCCTCGGTCGCTTCCAGGCACTCCAGCACCACTGCCTCGCCATCCACCACTGCCAGCAAGGTTATGTGCCCTTCTTCAATATCACCTGCGGTCTGGTAAAGATAGCGCATTGGTATCAACTGCTTGCGCTGGCGTTGGATGCCGGTGCTTTCAATAATCGTCACCCCGCGGATGCCAATCCCGGACCACACATCCAGGACCTCATCCAATTGGTCTGGGTTATCCAGGACAAACAAAATCATATACATAGATCGCACCTCCTGTTCTATAGAACGCTTTACTCATGCTTTCATTTTAGAAGCAGTGGATAGGCAACGACATAAAAAATACTTGCAATCAGGCAGGTTACCAGCATCACCGGCAGGCCGCGCCGGTTCCAGAGCCGACTTGTGATTGGGGTGTGGGTTTTCTCGGATAGATTCGTGACGACAATATTGGCAGTTGAGCCAATGATCGTGCCGTTGCCGCCAAACCCAGCCCCAAAAACCAGCGCCCACCACAGGGGATTCGTGTTCATTCCGGCCGCTCCCAGCCCTTGAATGACGGGGATCAGCGCAATAGTGACCGGCACATTATCGACAATAGCCGATATGCCTGCCACCAGCCAGATCAAGATTACCCCAAATAAGACCGGAGACATACTCCCGGCGCGTCCAAACAGTGTGACCAGGCCATCCAGGGCCCCTGCAGCTTCCAGGCCTCCCACGATGATGAACAGGGTGGCGAAAAACACCAGTACATTCCATTCTACTCTCTGCAAGATCGAGCCCGGCTCCGGCCTCAGCCATATCAAGGCCGCTGCCGCCGCCGCTAGGGCGATATAGGCCGGGCTGACCTGTAGCCAGCCATGAATAAAAAGGGCCAGCAGGGCTATTCCCAGGACAATTAGCACTCGCCGGGTTGTTGTCCGGTCATGTAGCGTCTGTTCCAGGTCCAGCAGCTGGATCGCATCGGGGTTGGAAGGTGGTATGGATAATTCTTTGCGGAACAAGTAGCGGATTAGCAGCAGGGCAGCCAGCCAGGCAATCAACACCATAGGAAGCGAGTGGGTCAAGAAATCGTTGAAGGTAAAACCCGCCACTGACGAGATCAATACATTGGGTGGATCACCTACCAATGTAGCCACCCCTCCGGTATCCGAGAGCAGCGCCTCCGCCATCAAATAAGGCAGCGCACTGACGCCCAAAATCTCGCAGATCAGGATTGTGACCGGGGCGATCAATACCACCGTGGTTACATTATCCAGGAACATCGATAACACCGTCGTCACGCTGCCCAGCAGGATCAGCAGCCGCACCGGTTTGCCGCGCGACAACCGCGCCGCCCACACCGCCAGGTATTGGAAGAAGCCGGTCGGTTCCAGCAGCGCTACAAGCACCATCATTCCCAGCAACAGGCCCAGTGTATTAAAGTCGATGGCGGCGATAGCTTCTGTCTCATCGTAAAAGTTAAATATTTTGCCTGCTCCCACCATCAGCACCGCCCCCACAAACGCGGCAATCGTGCGGTTGAGCTTTTCTGAAAAAATCAACCCCAGGCAGGCCAGAAAAATGGCAACCGCAACCAGTACCTCAATCATGGTGTCTAGGTCGCCGGGTCCTTCCAGAGCGATAAGATAGCCGTCCCCAGATCGACTCGCGAGGCGATTCCAACCAGGTGACCGCTATCCGTGACAACTGGCAGGTCGTGGAGATCATGTTTCAACATCAGCGCATAGGCTCGCAGCAAGCCGCACGTCTCAGGAACTGAGGTGGCCTGCCGGGCCAGAGTCGCAATCGGTTGCGAGAGCTCCTGCTCGGTGGGCCGGGTTGTTTCAACGGCACCGAAATCATGCACGAAATCGACATCCGGCAGAAGTTTGAAAATATCGGGTAATTCAAGTGACAGGATATCCTGCAAATCCACGATGCCTACCAGCCTGCCAGCCTCGTCGGTTACAGGCAGCTGGCCAATGTGATGCGCGACGACCAACCCGGCGGCTTCCCGGATGGTTGCCGTTGCCGGAATAGAGATCACATTGCGTTTCATGCAGTTTTTAATCATGGCTAATACCTGATTCCCTCATTCACAAATCGGGTTAGCTCGCTCACGCCTAAATCACTGAGCCCCAGCTTGTCTACCGTGCGGCCGCGGCGCCAGTAATCGGTGCGGTGGATGATGCATGCCAGGCGAATGATGCTGTCCATACCGCGCACCGATACCCCAAAACGTGCTCCCAGCGAAGCAATCGGCACCAGTGACATGGGTACATCCTCGAAGATATAGCGGTGGTTGAGAGCGCTGGGCGCCTTGATGCCGTAATAGCCCGGTTGGTTGTGGATGGCCTCGTTCAAATCCTGGCCGGTGGCATTATAGGCCAACTCCAGCCACTCCATCGCCGTGCGCGCCCGGATGCCCAGTGAGGAGGCCACCGTTACCCGCTCGCGGTCCAGCACTTCCAGCACGCGTGCCACCGAAGGAGTGACTCCATCGATGTAAAACTGGTAGTCACCATGCGTGGCTTCGATCCACCCGCAGTTAAGCAGCGTCAGGGCTGGGTGGAAAATCGCGCCCATGTTATTCAGCCCGGTGTGCAGCACGTTCACCCCATCGATGAACTGCGGGTATGCCGGGTTTATAGCGTCCAGCACCCGCTGGGTGCGCGTGGCGGGTAGCGCGGCCAACGGCACCGCCTCCTTGATGCGGAAAATGCGCGCCTGGGCAGGCCCCTCTGATCGGCTGGCATAAATAAAAGTTTCCGCCTCGGCCACCGTTACATCCGCCGTGCAGCGCGAGTCCTGCAGCGCTTTGTGGAATTCTAACGCTCCGCAGGTGCGTCCCGGGTGCAGCACCACGATCTGCCCATCCTTGAGGTGCGGCGCGGCTGAGCGGGCGATATCGGCATGCGCCGAGGAAGGCACCACAACCATGATTACCTCTGCTTTGTTCAGCGCTTCTTGCATGTCGCTGGTCACCAGCGACAGCTTGCCGAAGCCGCAAGGGGCTCCTTCACCGCATTCCAGCTCGATCCCGCCTCGTTTTTGGATGGCTTCTATGTGGGTAAAGGTGCGGTTATACAGCGTGGTAGAAAAGCCCATCAGGGCCAGGTGAGCTGCCATGGCTTTGCCGCCATGCCCGGCTCCGATTACAGTGAAGCGAGTTGCTGGGTCCATCTTTTTCAAGTCTCCATTTGAATATTGGCCAGGCGTTCGGCCTCGGATATCGGGTTGTCACCCTGGTCAACCGCCAGGCAGGCGCCGTGCAGCATACGTGTCCGCACGCTGCCCCGCCCGAACAGGTTGTTGCGCAGCTGGGGGGCATCCAGGATGCCTGAAGTCACCGCCCGCCTCAGGGTGCCGGGGTCGCTCCAGGGATCATGTACACTGGCTGGCGCCAGCGCTTGGATCGCTTTGAGCGTGATCCTGGCTTCACCCACCAGCTCCGAGCGCCTTTCTTGTATCGCCGGGTCGCAACTCATCACCGGCGCCCCTTGCAGGGCGTTTTGGATTGCTCTGCGAGCCAGGCCGCAAGCCTCGATCACATCTGCCGCAGTCGCCGCGTGGTGCGCCTCGCTGTGCCCCACCACATGCACAATATGCGGCAGCAGCGCCATCTGGACATAGATACTGGTAGCCAGGTGCGCCCGGGCTGCATTGGGGTCCAGCGGGTAGCTCAGCAGTCCCGTGCGTGTCTGCCGCCAGATGCGGAAATAAGACCCTTTCTGGGGGTCCTCTCCTGCCAGGGGCTGGATCAGGTCCAGAATCGCCAGCATCTTGGCCAGGTCCATGGCGTCCGAATGTCCAGGGGGGCTGTTGAACATGAACTGCGCAATATAATCCCTCACCCCACAGGCGCGTGCATTGTACGCCGCCAGGAAAGCCGATACGACGAAGACCACATCCGGCGCGTCGCGCATCCCCCAGTGGTGCGGCTCGTTCAGTTCCACCGGGATGCCCCGCTCCCCGTACCAGGTCATCACCTGCTGGTGCTCCCGGATCGACCCTTCCAGTTCCCACGGCCCCCGTCCGTCCATCTGGTTGAACCAGAACAGCGGTATGGCGCACCAGGCGATGTTGATCGTCTCGACGTACAGCTCGGCCAGGCGCAGGAAATCGTCCGTGCCGGAATATGTGCGCAGCAGAGGGTAATTGCCGGATCGGCTGGCTTCATACAGCCGGCGGTAGTCTTCGGCGCTGCGCACCGGCACCCCGCCCGCTCCCTTGCGCCGCAGCTCCTGCCGTTCTGGGTGAAAGAAGTTTGCCTGGGCATCCTGGTCGATACCCAGCGAGATCACATCCAGGGCAGCTGCTTCGGCAATCTGGGCAATCCCTTCCTGAGTAGCCTCCACGCTCGGCAGACCGAAGTGATGCCGGATCAGCGGGTAGGGTGCTTTCCAGTGAATACGCTCCACCGTAGATTGTGGGATGTCTGCCTGGCCGGTTTTCTCGTGTACCTGGCCTTTCAGGTAGGCCAGCACCGCTTCGGTCGGCTCGCTGCCGTCGAAGGTGCGCTCAAAAAAACCAAGCATCCGGGCCCGCTCGGCGACCGGTGGAGTACCGCCAAAGGCGAAGCGTACCCCGGCAGCGTGCAGCTCGTCTGCTGCTTCGGCGAATGCACCCAACAGGCGCTCGCCAGTCTCGGGAGTCAGCCGGTAGGAGACGCCCACCAGGGTCGCCTGTTCACGCCGGGCAGCCGCCAGTATCTCTTCAATTGAAACAGCCGGTCCCAGGAATACCGTTCGCCACCCAGCCACTTCAGCCAGGCGCAGGAAATTCATCACCCCAGCAACATGCACGCATTCGCCCAGCGCCCCTGCAACGACTATCTTTTGCATACCAGCCTCCATCTCCCCTTTTATTATGACTCCGCCAGTCATGGTTGCGGTTCTGTACCTGCCCCGTGCCTGCAATGGTCTCCTACCCTTCCGCAGGTTGATTGCCGTTCCAGCAGTTTCGGGACGATCACAAACTGGTGTTCCGGTTGGGATTCGGGATTGAGCTCGGCCAGCAGCATTCCCACAAGATGCCGGGCAATATCATAGACTGGCTGGTCCAACGTCGTTAAGGGTGGCTGGCTGTACCCGGCTGTTTGTACGCCGTCGAAGCCGGCCACCCCCACCTCCGGCCCAACGGCCAGACCGGCCTCGTCGACGGCATGCATTACACCAAATGCGGTTTCGTCATTGACACAGATGAAAGCGTCCGGCGGTTGGGGCAGGTGCAGGATTTGCAGTGCCTGCCGGTACCCCTCCGGGCTGGTCATATCGCCGGCTGCAACCAGTTTAGGGTCGTATGCGAAACCCGCCTTTTCCAGGCCTGCCTGGTAGCCAGCGAAACGCTCAGCCTGGATTTTGAGCGTTTCCGGCCCTCCAATGTAAGCAATCCGCTGATAGCCGCGCTCCCTCAGGTGCTGCACCATTGCGGCCACGCTGTTGCGATTGTCCACTTCTATGTAGGTGAAATCACCTTCTGGCAGCGGTTTTTCCAGTGAAACGAAGGGAAAACCGGCCTGGATCAGGTAATCGATACGCCAGTCCACCAGGCGGATGCGGTGGAGGATGACCCCATCCACTTTTTGACCCTGCACCCAGGTCTGGTACAGCCATTTCTCCTGGTCGCTATCCGGTGGCGCTGTAGAAATAACCAGGTCGACCTGGTGTTGGGCAGCTTCATCGCCCAACCCGGCGATGAATTCTGAAAAAAAAGGATCGGCGAAGCGCGGTTGTGTTGCTGGCAGGATGTATCCAATCGCATCCGAGCGCTGCCGACGCAGGTGGCGGGCGGCCTGGTTGGGGAAATAGCCCATTTCCTGCGCGGCCTGGCGTACGCGCTGGCGCGTCTCTTCGGACACATCATCGTACCCATCCAGTGCCCGCGATACGGTGGTAATCGAAAGGTTCAATCGTTTCGCCACGTCGCGTATCGTGATTGGCATCAAACCACCTTCGACCGAAAATCACAGAACTGTTGAGAATGGTCGACAGACCGAAATTCATCAATGGGCGACGAATAGATAGCTGCCCAAAACGTTTTGGAGATAAATATATTATCCCAAAACGTTTTGGGCGTCAAGTATTACCAATCTGCCTGTTAGAAATTTGCAAATTGTGTATGAAATGGTATCATTTGACTCCCATGACTGATTCTCTCTTTCTGGACGGACAATCCCTGACCCTTGAGCAGGTTATCACAGTCGCCAGCGGTATTCCTGGCAGACCACGCATCGAGCTTTCTCCGGCTGCCGGCCAACGTGTCGAACGCGCCGCGCAGGCCGTGCAGCAGCTCATCCGCCGCGGCGAGATTGCTTACGGCATCACCACCGGTTTCGGCGCCTTCAAGGATCGCATCATCCCGCCGGATGAGGTCGAGGCCCTGCAGCGTAACATCTTGCTCAGCCATGCCGCGGGCGTCGGCCAGCCTTTCGATGTCCCCACCACGCGCGCCATCATGCTCATCCGCCTCAACACCCTGGCACGCGGCCACTCCGGCATCCGCCTGTCCACCCTGCAGCTCCTGCAGGAGATGATCAACCGCGGCGTGCACCCCCTCATCCCGCAGAAAGGCTCGCTGGGCGCCAGCGGCGACCTGGCCCCCCTGGCTCATATGGCCTGTGTGCTGATCGGCGAGGGCGAAGCCCGCCTGGGGAACGAGTCCCGCGCAGCGTCGCGGGACGAGTCCCGCGCAGCGTCGCGGGGTGACGCGCTAATGCCAGCCTACGAGGCGCTGGCTCAGGTTGGCCTGCAGCCTGCCCGTCTGGTTGCCAAGGAAGGTCTGGCCCTCACCAACGGCACTGCCGTGATGTGCGCCCTGGGCGCCCTAAATGTGCAGCGTGCCCTGCATATTGGGCAGCTGGCCGACATCGCCGGTGCCCTCAGCCTGGAGGCCCTGCACGGCACCGTCCTGGCCTTCGATGAGCGCATCCAGCGCCTGCGCCCGTATCCCCAGCAGTCTAACTGTGCTGCTTACCTGAGAGCCCTGCTGGCCGGCAGCGATTTCACCCGCCACCATGATGCTGCCAATGTCCAGGATGCTTACACCCTGCGCTGCATCCCCCAGGTGCACGGCGCCGCGCGCGATGCGATTGCTTACGCCCGTTGGGTCATCGACCTGGAGTTGAATGCCGTTACCGACAACCCCCTGCTCTTTGTAGATGAGTCGAGCGGCGAGATCACTGTGCTCTCCGGTGGTAATTTCCATGGCGAGCCGCTGGCCATCGCTATGGACTACCTGGCCATCGCCCTGGCCGAGCTCGGCAACATTTCCGAGCGCCGTATTATGCGCCTGACCGACGAAGCCAGCAACGCCCATGTCCTGCCTGCCTTCTTAACCCAGGGCGGCGGCTTGAACTCGGGCTTCATGCTTACCCAGTACACTGCCGCGGCCTTAGCCAGCGAGAACAAGTCGCTGGCCCACCCTGCCAGTGTCGATACCATCCCCTCCTCGGCCAACGTCGAAGACCACGTCAGCATGGGGCTCACCGCCGCCCAGCACGTCGCCGCCATCCTGGATAACGTCGAGCATATCCTGGCTATCGAGCTGCTGTGTGCTGCCCAGGGCATCGACTTTCGCCGCCAGGCGATTGGCGCGGGGGCCAGCCTGGGTGCCGGCACCGCACCGGTTTACCGCCTGCTGCGGCAGGGCGTCCCCTTCCTGGAAAGAGACGCTTTGATGTACCCGTATCTGCAGGCCGTGCATGCCCTGGTCGTTTCTCGCCAGGCAGTTGCTGCCGCTGATTCCGTTGTCGAAAATTCCTGGTCGATGTCTCCGGTTAGTATGCTTTAAAAAAACTGGGGCAGCCAGGCGCGGTTGGTCTCCAGCAGGTCATCCAGCACGATCCGCCCAAACTCCCATTTATCCATTCCGGCAGGCAGGTCCTCCCGGCTGGGGAGCGAAGCCCCGCCCGTTCTTGGCGGGAGCCCCAGCGGATGCGCCATCAGCGCCTGGTAAGCCGCTTCCCGGCTGCCGGTTACAGCCGCCTCCACTGTGTAAAGCTCGTAGGTCTTCACCTGCTGCACCAGCTCGTTGCAGGTCGCCGGCAGCCCTTTGGCCGGCAGGGGGTGGATTCCCTGGCGGTCCACCCGGCAGGGAAGCTCGATGACCCAGTCATCCGGCCAGCCCGGCGCCGCTCCCCGGTTGGGCACATTGACCACATGAACCTGTCCCAGGTCGTTGTAATGCGAATTGAGCAGCTCGGTCGCCAGGGTGGAGTAGTAAGCCCCGCCGCGTTTCATTAGCTCGGCTGGCGGTTCGCTCAAGGATGGGTCGGCGTACAGCTGCAGCAGGTCCGCCTCGATCGCCATCACTTCTTCCGCCCGGGATGGTGGCCAGCGCTTTTGTGCATCAATTTTTTTCTTAGTGTAGTAAAAATACTGCAGATAATAGTTGGGGATCATACCCAGCGCTTCCAGGGTTTCGACTTTCCACTCAGGGTCGGGGTCGCTGCGCAGTTCGTCCAGGTAAGACGTGAAGATATGCGGCCACAGGTCTTCGCCATCTACCGTGAAACCGCTGTGCCAGGTCAGATGGTTGAGCCCCAGGGTATGCAGCTGGGCGCGTTCCGGCGCGATGGGTTTGCCCAGCAGCTTTTCGGCCGTCTCCAGCAGCT
>JBFYSP010000109.1:0-7725 GCA_041301395.1 Anaerolineae bacterium | reverse complement strand
CCACCTCCGGCTGGAATGCCTCTTCGGTTTGCGGGTTGAAGAACCGCACCATTCGCTCGTCTACATCGAAGCGCACTGTAACGCCAATCGGATAATCGATGCTCCGGTCGGTGCGGATATGGACGATTTCATCTTCCATAAGATCGATATGCAGGATGTTATAGGCACCGGTCATTTCCACGGCGTAAACCCTCCCGGAGAGCGTCCCGGCTTCGCTAATGTAAGCCGATTCGGGGCGGAAGCCGAAGACAATTTCGTCATTGGCGTTCAGGGCCTTTTCTATGGCCGTCTTCCAGACCGGTGGTACCGGGTAGTGGTCCGGCGTCCCTTCAACCGCCACCTGGCCGCTGGCGTAGCGGCCTTTGATCAGGTTCATGCCCGGGCTGCCGATGAAGCGCGCCACGAACAGGTTGGCCGGGTTGTAATATACTTCCGTGGGTGTACCCACCTGCTGGATGATCGCTCGAGACATAACCACGATGCGGTCGCCCATGGCCATGGCCTCGGTCTGATCGTGGGTGACATAGACCGTGGTGGCGTTCAGGCTGATGTGCAGGCGCTTGATCTCGGCGCGCATCGCCTCGCGGAACTCGGCATCCAGCGCGCCCAGCGGCTCGTCCATCAGGAAGGCGGCCGGCCGGCGCACCAGTGCCCGCGCCAGCGCCACACGCTGCTGGTCGCCGCCGCTCAGCTTGCCCGGCCGTTTATTCAACAGGTGCTCGATGCGCAGCAGCTTAACTACTTCCTGTACCCGTTGCTCGATTAATTCCTTCTTCTCGCCCTGAGCCTGCATGGGGAAGGCGATGTTATTCCAGACCGAGATATGCGGGTAGAGGGCATAGAACTGGAACACGAAAGCAATGTCTCGTTCGCTGGGGTGTGCCCAGGTGACATCCCGTCCATTCAGAGAAATATTCCCGCTGGTGACCGCTTCCAGGCCGGAGATCATGCGCAGGGTAGTGGTTTTTCCGCAGCCGGAAGGTCCCAGCAGGACGACAAACTCACCGTCCTGGATGGTCAGGTCGAGCGGCTTGACGGCGTGCAGCTCTCCGAACTTCTTTTCAACTTGGCGCAGCTCAATGGTAGCCATAGACTATTCCTATAAAATTGGCACTACTGGCGGATTGCGCCAAAAGTGACGCCGCGCAGCAGATGGTTGCGCAGGGCAAAGGTGATGATCACCACGGGGACCAGGAAAACCAGCGCCCCGGCGGCGATCGCCGACCACTCGATGCCGCCGACGCCCAGCATGGTGGCGATTCCTGGTGGCGCGGTGCG
This sequence comes from Anaerolineae bacterium, assembly GCA_041301395.1. GTDB lineage: Bacteria > Chloroflexota > Anaerolineae > Anaerolineales > UBA4823 > CTSoil-045. The sequence goes on along the minus strand of JBFYSP010000109.1, from coordinate 6,447 downwards.
GGCCGTGTCGCTGGTCATCATCAGGGCAAAGGCATACTCATTCCAGGCGAAGATCAGCACAAAGACCGTGGTGGCGGCGATGCCGGTCATGGCCTGGGGAATTACGATCTTATAAAAAGCCTGCATGCGCGAGTAGCCGTCGATCAGGGCGGCTTCTTCGTACTCCGTGGGGATTTCATCAATGAAACCCTTTAATAACCAGACGACCAACGAAAGGCTGAACACGGCATACAGCAGAGTCATGCCGGTGTAGGTATCGTAGAGCTTTAGCTGGCGGTACATCAGGAACAGCGGGATGGTGACCACCACTGCCGGCAGCATACGCGTGCTCAGGATGAAAAAGAGCAGGTCGTTCTTCCCCAGGACGTTGAAACGGCTGAAGGCATAGGCGGCAAATAATCCCAGGGTGATGGCGATGATTGTGGATAAGCCGGCAATGATGATTGAATTTTTCACGGTGCCGACAAATTCGCTGGGGCCGTTTATCTTCTGCCCACTCTGTAGGGCAACCCGATCCATCCAACCCAGGTTTTCAATATTTGCTTGAAGCTTTTCTTTCTCTGCTGCTGAAATCTGGACGCGATCGGTGAGCAGGTAGACAAAGCCTTCCATGGTAGGTGAAAAGATTAATTTGGGCGGGGTGGTTACGATGTCACTGCGAGTTTTAAACGCTGTGATAATCATCACAGCAACTGGTATCAAGCCGACCAGGGCAAAAGCCCAGGCGATGAGCGCCCGGATGGTATGCCCGGTGCGGTAACTTGGGCTGACTTTATCCACCCGGATCGATTCGACCACCGGGGTGCGGGGTCCAGTCTCGGAAAATTTAGCCATGGCTTAGCTCTCCCCTCGCATCTGATTGAGATACTTGATGTACAGGTTGCTAACGGCGATGATGATGACCAGGATGATATAGGCCAGGGCGCTGGATTGACCGGTCTGGAACTGACCCAGGAAAGCCTGGCGGTATAGATTAATCGCAATCAGCTCGGTCTGGTCGCCCGGGCCGCCGCCGGTCATGCCCATGACCAGGTCGAAGGATTTTATGGCTTCAATGGTGCGGAATAAAATGGCGATCAGCATCAAGGGGGCAACCTGGGGCAGGGTGATGCGCCAGAACTGGAACCACGAGCTGGCCCGGTCGATGACGGCGGCTTCGTACAGGTAATCGGGGATGGCTTTCAGGCCCGAAAGGACCAGCAGCATGACGAATGGCGCCCACATCCACACATCCGCAATGACCACCGCCCACAAAGCCAGGCCCGGCATGGGCTCCCCGGCAAAACGACTGGCCAGCCAATCTGGCGCCAGATTGGGCCTATCAAACCCCAACAAGAAGTTGAGGTAGCCAAAGGTGGGGTTATACATCAGCTTCCAGAACAGGCCGACGACTACTGGAGAGAGCATCATGGGGATCAGGATCAGGGTGGTGACAAAACCGCTGCCCCAGAATTTCTCCCGCACCAGCATGGCTAAGCCAAAACCCAGGATCAGCTCCAGTCCTACGGTCATGACGGCAAAGCGGCCGGTGGTGGCAAAGTACTGCCACAACTGCTCGTCGTTAAGGATGTTGACGAAATTTTGGAGCCCCACCCAGACCGGCGCGGCGCGAGCGATGGCCGAGTAATTGGTGAAGCTGAGATACAGGCTGTACATCAGCGGGAAGATGTTCAGCAAGATCAATAGGATCAGAGCCGGCCAGATGAACAGGTTGACGATGGCGCGATCGCTAAGCTGGCGGCGAGGACCTTTCGGCTCTCTGGGCGGTTTTCCTTTTATTTGGGTTTCAGCAGTGGTCATACGCCTGCCTTTCTATGAAACGATCAAAGATTATGCCTGGGAAGGGAGGCGGAGGGGAAATCCGCCTCCCTTCTGGTAGAAACTTACCGGGTTATCAAGCGGTAATGATTTACTTGATGAAGCCGGTATCGGTCAGGATGGTGGTCCATTCGGCGGCGATGGTATCCATGGCTTCCTGTGCGGTGCCCGTGCCCTCGACCACGAACTTGGACCATTCGCGCTGGGAGACTTCCAATAGCTGGCCGTAAGGCGGGATGTTGAAGAAGTCTTTGACGAAAGTCATGGTGGTGGCAAATGCCGGGTTGAAGGGGGTTGCATTCAGGAAGGTATCCGATTCAAGGACATTGCTGTTGCAGGTGTAGCCGCCCAAGGCAGCCCATTTCTCTTGCACCGATTCCTGGCCGAACCACTCGATGAAGTCCAGGGCAGCCTGCTGGCGCTCGGGACTGACGAAGGAGATCACGCTCATCCCCTGGCCGCCGAGGGCGGCGTGCTGCGCGCCGGTGGGTCCCTTGGGATTGGGGAAGAAGCCCATGGTAGCGGCATTTGGGTTCATATCGGGATTTACCAGCGCCGGGAAGAAGGCGAAGTAGTTCATCGACATGGCAACCTGCCCACCGAGCATGGCGTCGTTGGTCTCACTGTAGAAAGCATTGCTCAGGCCGGGGGCCTGGCAGCAGTCGTACAGGTCCTTATAGAACTGCAGTGATTCCACTGCGGCGGGTGAGTTGATCACACCCTCAACCTGGAAAGTCGCCGGGTCGTACAGGTCGGCGCCCCAGGAGAACAGGGCGTTCTCGACGCCCATGGTGATGGCATCATAGTCTTTCTGGGTGTAGATCGCTACGCCGTACAGGTTATCGTCCGGGCGGGTGAAGAACTTGGCGATGTCCATCAGCTGCTGGTAGGTCTCGGGCACGGCCAGCGGGTAGCCGTACTCGGCCTCGAAGGCGGCCATTTCGTCGGGATTCTCAAACAGGTCCTTGCGGTAGGACCAGCCATCGGCGTCACCTTCGGTGGGGTAGCCGTAGTATTTACCGGAGCCAGCCGGGTACTCACCATAGTAAGTCAGGGTAGCAGGGGTAACGGAGTCTTTCAGGCCGGTGGAGGTCAGGAAATCGGTCAGGTCGGTATAAAAGCCGGCAGTGACGCTCTGGCCCAGCCACTGGCTGTCGCCGACCACCATGTCCCATTCATCGCTCTGGCCGGCCATGGCAGTGAAGAAGCGGTCGCCAAACGAGCCCCAGGGTTCCTGGACGACGGTGACTTTGATGCCGGTCTCGGCTTCATAATCCTGGACCAGGGTCTGCAGGTAGTTGGCTGGGTCCCACTGGGCCCACAGGATCTTCAGCTCGGTCACTCCGGAAGCAGCGGGCGGCTCTTCAGCAGGCGGCTCTGTGGCTACAGGCTCTTGAACTGCAGGCTCTTCGACCGCAGGCTCTTCCACCGCGGGGGCAGGCTCTTCGGTTGCTTCCGTAGCGCAGGCTGCCAGCAGCAGGGAAAGGATCATGATCAGCGCAAATAGTTTCCTAAACATTGTGTCTTCTCCTATTGTTTGTTCGGGTTAGGTTAGATGTCTCGAACTGTTCGGTCAGTGTCCTGTCATCGGGGCTGTTTCTCTTCTTTGGTTACCACCTCCTCTCAATACACACCAGCGGATGGGTAATTAACCACCTGGGAATAGGCCCAATCGGTCGGCGAACCCATGCCGATTGGTTTCGCAAGTACGCTCTGGTAGATGGTGGCGACGCCGCCCATTACACAGGCATTGGAGCCGTGGCGTGCCAGGATGACCCGGGTAGTATCCCGGTTCCAGCGCAAGGCGCGGCTCCCCAATTCTTGATCGACGATTCGCAGCAGGTGCTCGCCTGCCAGTGAAAGGATTCCACCAAACACAACCAGCTCGGGGTTGAGGGCGTTGACAAGCGAGGCGATCCCGACACCCAGGTAATGCCCCACACGATCCAGCGCCTGCAAAGCGGCCGGATCGCCGGCCTCGGCTGCATTGGCGATCATGGCGACGGTCAGGCGGTTGAGCGACTCGCCGGCAAGTTGAGGCAGCAGGCTGGGGAAACCCTGCTGGATGGCTTCTTTTACATAACGGTACAGGGCTCGCTGGCTGACCTGGGTTTCCCAACAGCCACGGTTGCCGCAGTTGCACAGCTCGCCCTGCGGGTCCATGGTCATGTGACCAAACTCGCCCCCAAAACCACTCACTCCGTTATACACACGACCGTGGTTGACGATCCCGCCGCCCAGGCCAACGCCGGCGCTGATATACAGCACCTCTTCGTAGCCTCTAGCTGCGCCGAAGTAGTGCTCCCCTAACGATGCCAGGCTGGCTTCATTAGCTACCACCAGCGGGGCGTCAAAATAATGCTGTAAAAGGTCGTGCAGGGGCGTATCCCGCCATTTTAGATTGGGGGCAAACAAAAGCGTGCCGCTCTTGAGGTCCACCAGGCCCGGCACGCCGATGGCGATGCCTAATAAGGCGTTGCACTGCTTCAACCCGGTACTGACCGCAAGATTCAAAAGGGCCAGGGTGCGATTGATGATCTCATCCTGGCCCTTTTCTGGCTCAATTGTTTCTTCCTGCTGCCAGATCACTTCGGGGGCAAAATTGGTGCAGATAACGGAGATAAAATCCACGCCGATCTCAGCGCTGACAATGCAGCCGGCTGCCGGATTCAAGGTGAGCAGCATGCCCAGGCGCCCGGCAGAGCGACCCAGATGAGTGGACTCCAGGCCGATCTCGTGGACGAATTGGCGCTTGATTAGCTCACTTACCAGGCTGGAGACGGTGGTCTTGTTTAACCCGGTCATCTCCGCCAGGAAGGCCCGGGATAGGGGGGCATTTTCCCGCAAGTGATTGAGAATCACCGAGAGGTTAATTTGGCGAACCAGCGCCTGGTCACCGGTTTGGTAGCGATATTCCCGTTGCACTGCGATCACTCGTTACCTGGTATCCATCCATGACCATCGAGTACGGCATCCGCTAGTTATCGTCTACGTCTTGCGGCTGCCAGGCTTGCTCAACTTACGGTCTTTCAATGTGCCAGTGCGTGCCAAACAATAAGCCAACCGGGTTATGCTAACAGTAAAACTGATTACCCTTACAATAATTGGTTGTACCAACAAACTAATTATATATACTTTTGGAATTCTGTCAACAATATTTTAGACGAAAATTCTTAATGCTTCCCTATATTGATCAGGCGGTCCAGGTTTTCGGACATCTGCACGATGGTTTCCCAATCCAGGGCAACAATATCCTGGGAATGAGCCAGGTTATTACGCAACCTTTCGAGTATTTTTATCACTTCCTCGCCTCGATGGCGTGAAGCGAAACCGACTTGCCGGCGAAGGGTTTCATCACGGACAATTATTTGAGCCTTATCCGAGAACTGCAGGCAATCCAGCAGGCTGGCATGCTGGTTCCTGCGCAGTCGCTCTTGTTGTAGCTGCACGGCTTTATCGAGTCTGGAAGGGGACAGCAGCTGTCTCCAGTCATCCTTGGGGAAACTCTGCGAGATCAGCCCAACGAAGCGCAGCTCGATGCTTGTGATCATGCCGAAGAGCCACATGCGCACCGGGGGGTCTTGCAGGTCCTGGCGGGTGACGAAGCCGCCCACGTTTCCAAGCAGTTTGATAAATACCACCGGAGACTGGTTCAATGCCCGCACCAGGTCGGTCATCCAGGCGCTGTCTTCAAGCAGAGATGCTTCGTCGAATGGATGAGCATAATGTTCGCAGGAGCCGATCTCGCCCATCTCGTCGCATAGGATGTAGCCTGTTACTTCACCGGCTTCACGGATTCCGGCTATGTTGATCTGGTGCTCTTGCATCAGCGCTTTAACCCGCCCGGCGGGAGCTTCGGCATCGAATGATTTCAAAGGCTCGGCGATATCCCTGGCTCGCAGGCCGTGTAAGAAAGTTTTTTCGACATCATAAAAGGAAGGATTTCTCATGGATTCACCTGCAGGTTCGATTTATCCCGGAGAGTTTATCATACTGCATGCGCCTTGTCAGTTGGCCGGACTTCTTGTATCATTCTCCTGGAGAATTTATTCGATGGATATTCAACCTGTTACCCTGGCGGGTAGAAAAATCCGCCTGGAGCCCTTATCTGAAGATCATGTGCCCGACCTGGCGCTCGTGGGGTTGAATGAGAACATCTGGCGCTTCATGCTGTATGGGCAGATCCATACCCAGGCTGAGATGCGCCTGTGGGTGTTGGAGATCCTGGAACGGCAAGCGCGCGGCACTGACATGGCTTTTGCCGTGGTATTTCAGGCTGATGGTAAGGCAATAGGCGCGACGCGCTACCTGGATATCCGCCCGGAGCATCGCGGCCTGGAGATTGGGGGCACCTGGTACGGAGTTGCCTACCAGCGCACGGCGGTCAATACGGAGGCAAAATACCTGCTGCTGCAGCATGCATTCGAAACCCTTGGCTGCGTCCGGGTGCAGTTTAAAACCGACCTGCGCAACGCACGCTCGCAACGAGCCCTATCTCGTATCGGGGCTGTGCAGGAGGGCATTCTGCGTAACCATATTATCACTCCGGAGGGACACATCCGCGACTCGGTGTATTTCAGTATTATCGACCGGGAGTGGCCGGCGGTCAAAGTGCGCCTGGAGGCTTTG
>JBFYSP010000064.1:0-3001 GCA_041301395.1 Anaerolineae bacterium | reverse complement strand
TCGCTTCGGAAGCGGGGTGTGCGAGAACTGCTTCGTCGATACTTTCAACTGTCTCCAGGTCGGCATTAAAGTGGCAATCTCCACACATCTCGCGCGAGCGGTCAACCTTCATGTCGATATTCTTTGGGTCGGAGATATGTAAGTTGCCGGGGCCGTGACAGGCTTCGCAGCGTACCCCATCCTGCGCCCAGGTACCGATTAACCCAGGATGGCCGCCCTGGTTGCCGCTCGAGGTGTAACCGGTAGTATGGCAGGAACCACAGGTGAAGAGCACTTTATCTTCACCCGGATGAAATTGCGCCCAGCCGGCGCTTTCCCCAACGCGGGTATTTTCAAAATTCCACTGATTTTCATATGCCGTATCCCCCGTGGTTCCCGGCGCATCCGTAATGATGTAACCATCCTGGTTGACGAACAACGCTTTCCAGTAATATCCGCCAATGACGAAGAGAATATCAGACCAGCCATAACCATCGGGCAGCTGATTCAATTGCGTGAAGGGGTATTGGGGCGGAGTACCTTCCACGACTGGGTTTTGGATATAGGCATGACCGGATTTAGAAAAACTCAGGTAAATATCCGGGTGGCAGCCGGCGCAGGTCTGGTCGCCGACGTATTCGGTAGCCGCTGCGGGGCCTGGTGGACCGGGCTCGCTTTGGGCGCCAGCCGGACCCTGCGGTCCGATCGGCCCCGGAGGACCGGCCGGTCCGACAGGGCCTTCCTGGGCGGCTGCGCTGGAACAAGCAGCCAGCAGCCCGGCAACGCATAAAATTGCTAGAATCGGCAGGATTTTTCGAATCCGCATCACATAAATCTCCTTTACCTGCATGATAAGGCTCATGCTGCACCTACCAGCTCTCAAGGCCCTGGTAGAGCCGTTGCAAATTTCCAAATTCCTGACTGCGCTGCCCTGGCGGTGTCTTCCGCCTGCTGGAAATCCTGGCTGCAAGCCAACCCTGCAGCCGTCCTGTCGATCGTTACCAACCCCTGCTGGAGCAGCTCCAGGTTAACCAACTTGTCACCCAATATGACGTAGCGCAGCAGCCGGCCCATCGAGTCTTTATCGACACCTTCACCGACCAGGGAAACCTCTTTGAGGTAGACCATATTCCCGTTTACAGCCGCAGCCGCCTGGGAAATACTCTCATTCTCCGGTAGGTCCAGGCCAATGTAGCGGACGGTGTATACCAGGTCATCAACCAGCACCTTGACGGTTATCCCATCGATGACATCGACAACTGTGCCCATTGTGACGGGAGTCTTCGGCAAGCAGGCCAGCGGAAAAGGGGTACCGCCCTGAAGAGTCGGTGTAGGAGTAGTAGCAGTCGGCGACACAGTCGGAATTTGTCCGATGATGGTAGCGGTCGGGGTGCTGGTATCCAAAGGAGCAGTCGGTGTGGGAGACGCTGGCTTTATGTCGAAATGCATGGTGGTCATAGTCGGTGGAACCGAAGCGGTAGCCATGGCCGATTCATATTCGGCTGTGGCGGCATTCTGGGTCTGGACCACAGAGAGTGGCAGTGTAGGCGTCGGAAATAAATCCGCCAGGAGCCTTTCGGCGGAAGATTTACGTGCCATGATAAAAACAAGATCAGCAACCAATGCAATCACAATCAAAAGCAAGACGAGGATGATCAGTTTATTAAGCAGGTCTTTCTGCCAGAAACGATACAATTTCTGCATATTTTTAAAACCGCTAAGACTGTTTCCATTAAGGGCTATAGGGTGTCAGTGGACCATGATCGCCGTCGTGGCAGGCGACATAGCAGGTACCGGTGTTGGTGACCGGGTTAAATTGCCAGGCGGTCTGACTGTTATATCCCGGGTAAACGAATACTACACTGGTATCGAAATTGATCAGGTGGTCTTGCTCGCTGCCATGCGAGTCGTGGCAGGTGTAGCAGGCGCTAAAGGTGTGGAACTCGTGCAGGTTCTGATTGCCATTCCTGAACATGGTAGTGCTGGCCGGGTTGATTCCATTGCTGTAGGTATTAAACTGGTGGCACTTGAAACAAAGCTCACCCGGGTTGTGGATGGTCGGGCAGCCTCCAGGCGCACAGCTTCGCGCAGGGTCTATCTCAGTAATGTACTCAGCCGAGCCATCCAGGATATGCAGCAGTGGCGAGCCGTGTGGGCCGTTGGTGGAATTGTCACCATTATCGTGGCAGTCTGTGCAGTAGACAATCGAGTCCTGCGACCATGGGGCGACGAAAGAGCCGGCGGGCATGTTGGCGTTGCGGCCTTGTGCAGTGACTGGGTGGAAGCTGGCCTGGTACGAGTTGAATTCTATCGCCAAATCCCGGTTATCGCGCACCTGAGCTGGGTGGTTGGTCGTGAGCTTACTCAGACCGTCGGCGATATAGCCCGATGAGGAGGCATTGACACCCCAGCCATATCCATCGGGAGAATAACTGGACAGAGGAGAGTACGACGAATGGCACTTCAAACATACCTGGTATTCACGGTCGGCCACCGTCATCCAGGTGAAATCGGTTGGCGCGCCGATGGCCGTCCAGAGCGGGTCAACACCTGTTGATTGGAACACTTCCTGCTGAACGGCTGGAGCAGGGTTGGATCCCGGCACTGCGCTGCGTGCCGATGCATGCGGAGAGTGGCAATCTTCGCATTCGATGTGCCGGTTCGCCCCACCAAATTCACCACCCACCGACTCGCCGGCGTTATGAATCCCTTCGGTATCGGAAACAGGGTGAGAGAAGAAGCGCGTCAGCGTATTGGTCTTCGACGTGAAGGCCGGTTGGACATTTGTCCCGGAGCCACCCGCCGTATGGCAGGAGAAACATACCTGTTCTTCTTGTTGTTCGCTGCCGAGTGAGCTACCCTGTGCTGTGTGGCTGCGGTGGCAGGAGGCGCATTGGTCGGTATCCGGCGAGAAATTGCTATGCGGCTCGTCTGACGATGGTATGGCTGTGGCGGCGCGACTGCCTGGGAGGGTGGCGGTAGGCATGAATATCGGCGTTGGCGTGGGGGTCGGCGTAGGCGG
>JBFYSP010000014.1:0-5319 GCA_041301395.1 Anaerolineae bacterium | reverse complement strand
AGCAGCGAGGTCGCCAGCGATAGGTCTTCAGAAGTTGGCCTGGCAAATATGGCGTGCCAGAACTGGCGGACCCGGTAAGCAATGCGCACGCTATTTATCCCACGAGCAAGCTTAAGAGGGCATTCAATGGAGGACCAAGGATCGAGCCCAACAAATTCATCCCAATCATGGGTCCAATCACGGCGACAACCAGCAAGATGATCGGTCCAATTGGCCGGATTCTATCCATAAAAGTTGAAATGGGGGGTGGCATGAAGTAAGAAAGGATTTTTTCGCCATCCAGAGGTGCGATGGGGATCAAATTGAATAAGAAAAGCACCAGGTTGATGTACACAAACTCGAATAAAAATTGGGGCATGGTTGGCAAGATCGATCCGCTCGGGATGAAGGCTTCGCTGACGGCGACCAGCCCAAGTTGAAAGGGGATGGCCGCTATGCCCGCCATCAGCAGGTTGGAGACGGGTCCCGCCAGAGATACCCACATCACCGCCGAAGCGGAGCGACGCGTTAGGACGTAGGGGTTGATCGGCACCGGCTTGGCCCAACCAAACCCAGCAGTAAGCAGCACCAGCGAGCCGATGGGGTCCAGGTGGACGAGTGGATTGAGCGTCAGACGTCCAGCCTGGCGGGCTGTATTGTCCCCATAACGGGTGGCGACCCACGCGTGAGAAAATTCATGGATTGTGAAAGCAACAACCAGGACAATCAGGCGGGTAATCAGTGTGGCTGGATCTAGGTTCTGAAACATCCGAATTTTTCCCTAAGAGGTTTTATTATACCAGGGTCGATCTGCTGAAGGATGCAGGCGACCGACCGCCACAGCCCCTGCATGTTATAATCGCGCCATGCTGCCCGATCTGCAGATGAACGATGTTGTCCGGTTGCGCAAACCTCATCCATGTGGGGGATATGAGTGGAAGGTTGTCCGGCTGGGGGCCGATATTGGCCTGGAATGCCTGACCTGCAGCCGCCGGGTCCTCCTCTCGCGCCGCGAACTGTCTCGCAGGATGAAAAAGCTGCTGACCAGGGCCGGCGATGAAACGGTTGCTTCTTGACTTATGAACCATAAAATGTGCGGCCGGCTGATTTCCGGTCTTTCCATCCTGGTTTTGGTTTCTTTGCTTGCGGGCTGCGGCGGGGCAGACGAGACTGCGCTGACGCCTACGCCCAATGTCACCCAGGTGTATGAAACTGTCAACGCCCGGCTGACGGAGGCAGTGCTGCAAACGCCCTCACCAGCGCCATCCCTGACCCCGGTTCCGACTCCCACCGGCATCACGCCCACCGTGATCGTTTTGCCTTCTCCATCGCCAGCCCTGCCGACGGCCGGCAACCCAACACCGGCGGGCAATTGCGATCTGGCCGGAGCCGGCAACCCCATTGACATTACTATTCCCGACGACACCAAGATGCAGCCGGGCCAGACATTTACCAAGGTGTGGCGGCTGCAGAATATCGGCACCTGCACCTGGACCAACGCCTACACCGCCGGGCAGTTTTCGGGCCAGGTGATGACTCTGCAGATGACGGTGCCCCTGCCCCGGCAGGTGGCCCCAGGCGAATCGGTCGACCTGGCAGTGGATATGGTCGCCCCGCAAACGCCAGGGACTTTCCAGAGCAACTGGAAGCTCAAGAATCCGCAAGGCGCCTGGTTTGGAATCGGACCGAATGGCGGCTCGCCTTTCTGGGTCAGGATTGTGGTTGAGGCACTGCCGACAGCCACCGTAACCGCAGTGCTGCCCACCTCCAGCCCCACCGCCACCAGCACACCGGCGGTGCAGGCCAATGGCTCGATCACGCTGCAGCCGATGCAGAAATTCGACCTGGACCAGAGCGGCGTTCAGGGTGGCGAGGATATTTCCTATGAGACCAATGCCAGCGGCCAGCACCTGATTATCCCGCAAGGCAGCGTTGCAATGGCGCTGATGGGGACCAATCTGCCGATGTGGAGCGCATGCCGGGCGGCCAATATGAGCGCTCAGCCGCTGATTGTGGAAAATATCCCGGCTGGCAGCTACCTGTGCTACCGCACCAGCCTGGGACTTCCAGGCTGGATCAAGCCGGGCACGGTCAATACCAACGATGGATCACTGCTGCTCGATTACCTGACCTGGGCTACTCCTTAATTCCTGTGGGGACGCTGTACCTGGTTGCCACTCCGATCGGAAACCTGCAGGATATCAGCCTGCGGGCATTGCAGTTGTTGGGGGAGGTGCGCCTTATTGCAGCCGAAGACACCCGGCATACAGCTAAGCTGCTGGCGCATTACCAAATCCGCACACCATTGACCAGCTACTTCGAACACAACAAGATCGGCAAGCTGCCGGATATTCTGGCAGCGTTGGCCGAAGGGGATGTAGCCCTGGTGTCGGATGCCGGCACACCTGGGTTAAATGACCCAGGTTACGAGCTGGTGCGAGCAGCGGTGGCTGCGGGCTATCCGGTCAGCCCGGTTCCTGGTCCCAGCGCCCCGGTGGCGGCGCTGACCGTTTCCGGCCTGCCTAGCGATGCCTTCCTATACCTGGGCTACCTGCCGCGCAAGGCAAAGGAACGGCGGACATCGTTGCAGGCAGTGGCGGGCTACCCCTATACCTTGATATTCCTGGAGACTCCCCACCGCCTGCTGGAAGCGCTGGCCGACTTGCGCCAGGTGCTGGGGAACCGCCAGGTAGCCGTGGCGCGCGAGCTTACCAAGCTGCACGAGGAGATATTTCGGGGCAGCCTGGACGAAGCAATATCCCATTTTGAGGCGCAACCGCCGCGTGGCGAGATCACCCTGGTGGTCGCCGGGTATACTGCCCGGCAAGAGCGTTGGAGTGAAGCGCAGCTCGCACAGGCCATCCGGCAGCACTTGGCCAATAACGAGCCGGCCGCACAGTCTGCCGCCCGACTGGCCGCGCAATCCGGCTGGCCGCGGCGGGCCATTTATCAAATGATATTGTCGCAGAGCAACCCTATTCCCGGTGAAGATGAATAATATGGATGATCTTACCCACCCCGGTCGGTATCAGGCGCATCCGGTGCTGAAAGAAATTGACGACCTGCCCGACCAGCTCTGGCGTGCCTGGGAGCAGGGGCAGAGTCTGCCGCTACCGGCCTGGGCTGGTATCCGGCAGGTCCTTCTATGCGGCGTAGGGGGCTCCGCGATGGCTGGCGAGCTGCTGCAGGTATACGCGGCGCTGCAAAGCTCGGTTCCTATTGCTGTGTGGCGGGATTACGCTCTGCCGGCCTGGGCGAGCGGGAAAGAGACGCTGGTTGTACTTCTCTCCCACAGTGGGGAGCAAGAAGAGACACATTCCTCCTTGGGACAGGCGCTGGAACGCGGCTGTCGCTGCCTGATCGTCGGGGCAGGCGGGGAACTGGCCCAGATGGCCCAGGAGGCCGGCGCAGCTTGTTGGTTCTACCCGGATGAAGGCCGGTTGTACGAACCGTTGGGATGGTTGTTTGGATTCACGGCGGCTGCTTTAGTTCGGCTTGGGTTGCTGCCGGATATCGGCACAGAGCTTGCCGGTGCAGTGCAAGCGATGCGGCAGCAGCAGAGCAGCTTGAAGGCTGAAGTAGCGGCCATTGGCAATCCGGCCCGGCGAATGGCAGGGCAGATGATGGGCCGTTGGGTGACGGTGGTGGGTTCCGGGGTGTTGGCGCCGGTGGCGCGGCATTGGCAGAACCAGATCGCCCGCCTGGCAAAGACCTGGGTGCAGGTGGAATCGCTGCCCGAGATGGATCATACCCTGCTGGGGAGTGTCTTGCAGCCAGATACGATGCTCTCATCCACGATGATCGTCTTCCTGCGCGGGTCTGCCGGATCGCCGCGCAACCAGATGCGTGGAAATCTGACCAAGCAGGCTTTCATGCTGGAAGGTCTGGGTACCGATTTTGTGGATGCTGTCGGAGAGACGCCGCTGGCGCAGCAGTGGACAGGTTTACACTTTGGCGACTACGCTGCTTATTACCTGGCGGTGGCTTACGGTGTCGACCCGGCGCCTAGCCCGGCTATCGAACTTTTCATGCGAGAGATGGCGGCTGCCAGGAAGTAGGTTTTCCCGTAAGGGCAGGCTCACGCCAGCCAGACAATTCCCAACCCGATGACGACCCCCAACAGTGCGCCAGCCAGGACGTCCGACAGGTAGTGTACCCCCAGTATGACGCGTGAAAGGCCGACGAGCAGCGCCCAGAAGGCCAGAAGGATGCCCAGCCAGGGCGGGCCGAGGCCAAGGGCCACAACAGCCAGCATGCAAGCCCGGGCGGCATGCCCGGATGGGAAGGAATGCGGGTCGGTTTTGCGGTAAAGCCGGCCCCAATCTCCTTCCGGGCGCGGCCGGCGAACGGCAAGCTTGACCAGGAGGACAGCCAGGGCTGTTACCCCCACGCCGACTGCAAATGAAATCGCCAGGGACTTCCAGCCGGTGTTTCCCAACCACCATTCCAACGCCACCGCCAGCATGACGAACAACGAATCGCCCGAGTGAGACAAAAAGGCTTCCAGACCATGCAGGAAGCCGGGTTGTGAGGCGCTTTGCAGGCGGCGCGACCAGGAAGCATCCAGCTCGAGCAGCCGGTTATCCCGATCCGCTTTCATCCAGCCTTGCGTGTGGCTAAATCCGAGCAGACCAGCTCCAGTTGGAACGGCTTATCAACATCCATGCCGACTTCTGCATAGGGGCAGCGGATGGCTCGACCGGTCAGGCCGATGCGCTTGACCACCCGCGCGACGGCATCGTCCAAGGTTAACTGCCGTAATAGGAATAGGATGAGTGTGCCGAACCCGATCAGCTGGGCCTGTTTGAAGACGCTCTTGCGGGCCGAGATCAGCCGCTCGAAGAAGTCGTCATTATCGGTGCCGGTCATGGTGCGGATCACGTTCATATCGCCGCCGCATACTTCCATATCTCTTAGCCGGGTGTAGGTGCGCTTCGACCCCGGGAAGCGTTTTTCCATGACGCTGCGCTCGATCACATTGTAGTAGGCGTCTTCATCGGTCTGCATGCAGGTATTGACTACCCAATCCACCATGGCGTAAGTTATGGTGGGGATATCCGAAGAGACTACCAGGGCATGGTGCGCGGCAGGATTAATTTGCTTGATCCGGATCATGCCGGCGCGGATATTTTCGAACATGCTGCCCTGGTTGGGCATATAATCGGCGATTTTGCTGCAACTGAGCCCGTTATCCGGTTCCAGGCCCATGATGAGTATTTGGTCGATGGTTTGTGCTCCGCACAGGGCATCCAGCACCCATTGGATCATGGGTTTACCGTTGATATCCAGCAGCGCCTTGCTTTGCCCCTGAGTGCGCACGTAAAGGGGCTCGTCGGGCTT
>JBFYSP010000012.1:0-6939 GCA_041301395.1 Anaerolineae bacterium | reverse complement strand
CAAGCGCTCGCTCGGTCTGAGCAATGACTTCATTATTGAACGTCAGTGGGCTGCGGTAGCTGGAGTTCAGGATCATCAAGCGCAGCACATCGGCTTCGTGTTCGGCAAGAAAATCCTGGATTGTGACCAGGTTGCCGAGAGATTTGGACATCTTTTCACCGGAGAGCTGCAGCATGCCGTTATGCACCCAGTAGCGGGCAAACGGTTTGCCGGTCAGGCTTTCCGTCTGGGCGATCTCGTTCTCGTGATGCGGGAAGATCAAATCGTTGCCGCCGCCGTGGATGTCGATCTGCTCTCCCAGGTGCTTGAGGTTCATTGCCGAGCATTCGATGTGCCAGCCAGGACGCCCGCCTCCCCAGGGGCTTTCCCAGGCCGGTTCGCCCGGCTTGGCAGCCTTCCACAAAGCAAAATCCATGGGGTGTTCTTTGCGCGCGTCGACCTCGATACGCGCCCCCGCTTGCATCTCCTCCAGGCGCCGCCCGGAGAGCCGGCCATAATCTGCATCGCGCGTCACTCGGAAATAAACATCCCCATCCGCAGGGTAAGCATAGCCATCTCGAATCAGGTCTTCGATCATCTGCAGGATCTGTTCCATATCCTGCGTGGCGCGCGGGTTGATCGTCGCTTGCTGCACGTTCAGCTCGTCCAGGTGTTGGCGGTACTGCTGGATGTGCTGCTCGGCCAGCGCCTCCGGTTCTATGCCCTGGCGTGCGGCACTCAGGATGATTTTGTCATCCACATCGGTATAATTCATTACATGGATCACCCGGTAGCCGGAATATTCCAGGTAGCGGCGGATAATATCGAAGACCAGGGCGGACATTGCATGACCCACATGGGCCGAGGCATACACCGTCGGTCCGCAGACATACAACCGGACTTTACCCGGTTCCAGGGTTTCGAATGTCTCTTTCTGGCGCGTCAGCGTATTATAGATTTTTATCGTCATATGGCTACCCACTCATCCTACCCATTATTGCCCAGGCGGGCAAAGATCATCCGCCCGGCTGCGGTTTGCAATACCTTGGTCACGACCACATCAACTTGCTTGCCAATCTGGTCGCGGCCATCTTCGACCACAACCATGGTGCCATCGTCCAGGTAAGCTACCCCCTGCCCAACTTCACGGCCTTCCTGGATGATGTGGATCGAAAAGATCTCGCCCGGCAGGAAGACAGATTTAACCGCATTGGCCAGCTCGTTGACATTGAGCACTTTGACGCCTTGCAGCTCGGCGACGCGGTTAAGGTTGTAGTCATTTGTCAGGATCGGACAGCGCAACTGGCGGGCCAGGACAACCAGCTTGTCGTCAACTTCGCGCATCCCTTCGACATCGATATCGCTGATCCGCACCTCGATGTGCGGGTCTTTCTGCAGCTGAGAGAGGACTTCCATGCCGCGCCGGCCGCGCTGGCGGCGCAGGCTGTCAGCCGAGTCGGCGATGTACTGCAACTCGTTGAGCACGAAGCGAGGGATGAGCAGTGCGTCATTCAGGAACCCGGTGTGGGCGATGTCAGCAATGCGCCCATCGATGATCACGCTGGTATCCAATAAGATCACCCGGCTGGGTGTTTCGGTCTCGCCATCCGGAGCAGGCTGCCCCGGATTATCCAGGCCTTTATCATGGCTGTGCCCTGGAAAGATCGCCCGCCAGCCACTCAAGATGTCGTTCTGGCGCACCACGAATAAGATCACGCCAAAGTAACCGAAAACGAGCACGCTCAGGAAGGGCAGTAAATCTCCAAAAGGTGATGGTAGTAGGGAGAGTGGGAATGCAGCCAGGGCGGCAACGATCAAGCCGACAATCAGGCCAATCAATCCCACCAGCAAGGTGGTCATGGAGAGCTTGGAGAGCGAAGTGCGCAGGTAATGAGCCGGGCGAGTTGTCACATAAGGGGCGATCAGATATCCCACCAGCGCCCCGACCAGCCCCAGGACAACTGCACCGATGATAATGTTGTAGCCCAACAGCTCTGCCAACTGGATGCCATAGTACACCCCGACAAAGGCTAAGGTGAGCAGGCCGATAATCCGGAAAATAAACTCGATTTTCATGAATAACTCCGTAGACTAAAACAAAAAAGCGCAATACGATTGCGCTCAACTCGCATCCCACATATCGGGCTTTCGAGAACCGCTGCAAGTACTGCAGCGGGAACCCACCTTATAATACCAAAATGAGTGCGGCTCGACTCAGTTTCATAAAGGGATTCGAGTGAGCAAATAAAGATGAAGAAAATAATTCCAACTGGTCATGGGATAACCCCATTTCCATTTTTATTATAGTACAAAAGATAGCCAGCGGAGTAGAAAATTCGTTAAATATGTTAAACTTGATTCATCTGCGACCCAATGGGTCGATCAGCCAGTAAGGAGGCTATCCTGTCAGAGTTAATTGGTCCCGAGCGGGCGCGCTACGTACAGGAGATGTTCACCCGTATCGCCCCGCACTATGATTTGATGAACCGCTTGATGACCGTCGGGCAGGATGTCGCCTGGCGCAAGGAGGTTATCCGCCGGGCGAGGTTGCCCAAAGGCGGCAGGCTATTGGACCTGGGCGCCGGCACTGGCGATCTGTCGCGTGAAGCCCTGCGCCAGGAACCCACCTGCCAGGCGGTGGCTGCTGATTTCACCCTGGATATGATGCAGACCGGTCGGCAGAGGGTGATATCCACCAGCGAGGAAATCCGTCTCGACTGGTCAGCCGCGGACGCCATTTGCCTGCCATACCAGGATGCCAGTTTTCATGCCGTCGTATCGGGGTTTCTGATGCGCAATGTGATCGATGTGCGTCGCAGCCTGTCTGAGCAGTACCGGGTGCTGCGCAGCGGAGGGCATATCGTGATTCTGGATACGACACCGCCGCCCGAGACACCGCTGGCGCCGTTCATCCGCTTTCACCTGCACACGGTGATCCCCAACCTCGGGCGCTGGATAGCGGGTAGCGCTGATGCGTATCACTACCTGCCCGATACCACCGAGGCATTTCTGCAGCCAGAGCAGCTGGCTGCCCGCCTGGTTGAGGCTGGTTTTAAGTCTGTTGGTTTTCATCGGCGCATGCTGGGCACTATTGCGATTCATTGGGGTGTGAAATGAATAATCCGCCACGGCTGGTCGTTGGTATCAGTGGCGCCTCTGGCGTGATCCTGGGCATCCGCATGCTGGAAGTGCTGAAATCCATGGAGATCGAAACGCATTTGATCATCTCCCCGGCAGGCAGGGTGACGATTGCCCAGGAGACCAGCCGCAAACTCAGCGAAGTTCAGGGACTGGCGAATGTGCACTACAGCGATAAAGATATTGCCGCTGCTGTGGCTTCCGGATCATTTGACACGCTGGGGATGGTGGTGATTCCCTGCTCGATCAAAACCCTCTCGGCAATTGCGAATTCTTACTCGGCGGATCTGATGTCCCGAGCCGCGGATGTAACCCTGAAGGAAGGACGCCCACTGCTCCTGGTGGTGCGGGAGGCTCCTTTGCACCCCGGCCATCTGCGCTTGATGACCCAGGCGGCGGAAGCAGGGGCGGTAATCTTCCCGCCTGTGCCGGCCTTTTACGCGCACCCGCAGTCCCTGGATGAGGTTATCGATAATATTGTTGGCCGGGTGCTGGTGCGGATGGGCATCGATAATCCGATGTATTCGCGCTGGACCGGAGCGGCTTAAGGAAACCTTCCCGAGTGGCGCTTCCCGAGCTTTTTGAATCCCTGGCTGAGTATCTCAGTCTTTCCACAATCAGCCTGGCGACTGCCTCACCGGATTGCCGCCCGCATGCGGCCCCGGTTTATTTTGTAGCTGATGACGATTTGCGTCTGTATTATTTTTCAGCGGAGTCCAGCCGGCACGCGCAGAATACTGCCGTATCACAGGCTGCCGCGGGGGCGATTTACCCGCAATGCTACGATTGGCAAGAGATCCGCGGTTTGCAGCTGGAGGGCGCG
This sequence comes from Anaerolineae bacterium, assembly GCA_041301395.1. Lineage (GTDB taxonomy): Bacteria > Chloroflexota > Anaerolineae > Anaerolineales > UBA4823 > CTSoil-045. The sequence goes on along the minus strand of JBFYSP010000012.1, from coordinate 2,999 downwards.
GTGCACGTCGTACCCCCTGGCGTACAGTGGGAGAGAGCCTGGGAGCTTTACCGGGTGAAGTTCCCCTTTGTCAATGATCTGCGGCAGGTGGTCGAGCGCAATACTCTCTATGTGTTTGCTCCAGGTTGGCTACGCCTGATAGATAACCGCCAGGGTTTTGGCTATACCCAGGAGTGGATGATCCCATGAATGAGCCAGCCGGCGATAGGGATCTGGAGAAAGCTGCCCTGCGCGGCGAGCCGTCGTATGTCTGGCGCTCCGGCCAGGAACGGCGGCTGGCGATGATCGTTGAGGCGGCCGAGGAGCGCCTGCATGGCATCGTGTTGGAGAATGGCTGCGGAGTGGGGATGTACGTGCAGCATTTAGCTGCCCTCGGCGGTCGGGTGATCGGATTAGAATATGATTTCGAGCGCGCCGCGCAAGCCCGGCGCAGCTCACCGGAGATCGTCACTGCCGCCGGAGAAGCACTGCCTTTTCCGAGCGACAGTTTTGACCTGGCGCTGAGCCATGAAGTGCTCGAGCATGTCGCCGACGACCGCCTGGCAGCAGTAGAAATGGTGCGCGTCCTGCGCCCAGGTGGGCGTGCGGTGATTTTCGTACCCAATCGTGGCTACCCATTTGAAACGCATGGGATTTACTGGCGGGGGAAATACCATTTCGGCAACATTCCGTTGGTAAATTACCTGCCTCGCCGGTGGCGCGACCGCCTGGCGCCGCATGTGCGCGTTTACACCTCCCAGGATTTGCAGCAGTTGTTTTCTGGCTTGCCCGTGCGCATGGTAAACCGTACGGTGATTTTCGGCGCTTACGACAACATCATAGCCCGCTGGCCGATGGTCGGAAAAATATTGCGCCTCTGCCTGCAGTCCCTGGAGCGCACACCGCTGCGTGGGCTCGGTTTGTCACATTTTTGGGTGGTAGAAAAAATTGTCTTCCGATAAAAGGGGCAGATGGGTCGGGTTTATCGCCAGTCGTAAATCCCATCCTGAAAAGGCCAGTGATGGCCGCAGCTCGAGCATTCCAGATAACCCGGTTCTTCAATTAACTCTAACCCGCCGCAGATCAGGCAACGGAAGAATTCGCCCGGCTTGCTTCGGGTCGCCAGCTCGGGGCTGGCGACCGCGGTGGCCTGGACGAATACACTGGGGGCCAGCTGCCACATATTGCCGGTGTGCTGTGCCAGGGCATCCATACGCACCAGCCAATCTACCGGCAGATGCCGCTTCATCCAATCGATGCGAAAATGTGAAACGGTGAGCTGGCGCTCGATATGCAGCTGGTTTTCGGCCAGCCATCGCTGGATGGCATTGGGGTGGAAGTCGAAATTCAGCTCCGCAAACTCGATGGGCTGCTCGTCAAACGGGCTCCAGTCTTGGCGCCGCAGCAGATAGCGCAGGATAGCCTTGAGATTGTGTTTATTGGCGTATTCCAGGATGAAGGTTGCACCCGGTTGCAGAGCCAGCCGCACCTGCTGGAGGGCTTGCGCGGGCGCGGCCATGTGATGCAAGGTGCGGATCATTGTGGCTGCGTCGAACAAAGCGGGGGCAAACGGCAGCCGGTAGACATCTGCGGCGACATAGACATACTTCTCGCCGGTACCCAGGCGATCGCGCGCCTGGCACAACTGGGTGCGGGAGTAATCCAGCAATACAACACGCTCAAAACCCTGGTAGCGCGGCGTGTTGCGCCCAGCTCCAGCGCCCAGCTCCAGCATCAGTCGGCCCCCTGCTGGCAGCAACCGCTGCAAGGCTATAGCTTCCGCCCGGTCCTCGTACTCCCTATCGCCCTGCTCCCAGAAACTGGTCTGGTAATCCGAGCCTTCGTAGTTGCAGACGGGTGGACGTTCGCTTGCCATCAAATAGATTGCGTGCTGCTGCCGATATCGGCGGAAGATTACCCTTCGACGGTGAAGGGAGTCACTTCGACAGTAAGCTTGCTGCCGTTGTAACCCCGGCCGAGCCCGCGGTACTGGAAGCCCAGCTTTTGCATCTGGCCTGGGTCGTAAATATTGCGCCCGTCAAAGATGATCGGCTGCCGGAGCAAGCCGTGGATGCGCTCCAGGTCCAGGTTCTTGAACTCGTTCCATTCCGTCACGACCACCAGGGCGTCACAGCCTTCTGCCAGTGAGTAAGGATCAGGATACAGGGTTACCTCGGGCAGCAGAGGGGCGGCGATGTCCATCGCTACCGGATCGAAGCCGCGCACCACGGCGCCCGCATCGTACAGGCCGCGGGCGATATCAATTGAGGGGGCATCGCGCATATCATCCGTGTTGGGCTTGAACGACAGGCCCAACATGCCAATGGTTTTACCGCGCAGGTCGCCCAACATCTCGGCCAACCGGGCGATCGCCATCGGGCGGCGATCGCTGTTGATTTCCATTACAGCATTCAACAGCTGGGGATGGCGGCCTTTCTCCGCTGCCATGAAGGCCAGGGCTTTAACGTCCTTGGGGAAGCATGACCCGCCGTAACCTAAACCGGCATCCAGGAAGAAGGGGCCGATGCGTTTGTCATAGCCCATACCGATGGCTACTTCCTTTACATCGGCGCCCAGGGCTTCACAGATGTTGGCAATTTCGTTGATGAAAGAGATTTTGGTTGCCAGGAAGGCATTGGAGGCATATTTAATCATTTCCGCGGTGCGCAGGTCCGTGATGACGATAGGCGCCCGCAGGGATAGATGCAGCTGGGCAACTTTTTCGGCAGCTTCTTTATCCAATGAGCCCAGGACGGTGCGGTACGGCTGCATGAAATCACTGATCGCCGAGCCTTCGCGCAGAAACTCCGGGCAGGAGACCACTGCAAAGGGTACCGGTGCCGGCTGAGCCTTACGCACGATGTCCGCTACCCAATCGCCTGTACCAACCGGGACGGTAGATTTGTTGATAATGATCAACGGCGCTTCCATGCCTTTGGCGATACTTTCGGCAGCTGATGCCACGTAGCGCAGATCAGCTTCTCCGTCCACACCTGAAGGTGTGCCAACGGCGATAAAAG
>JBFYSP010000297.1:0-11536 GCA_041301395.1 Anaerolineae bacterium | reverse complement strand
CGCCCTCATCAGGGCTTGCCCATTCCAGGTCTCTCGCCGATTGAGTTCGAAAACCGTATTTGGCTCATGTAATCTAGGTTGTTAATGTACAATATCATCTTGATTAATACATTGTTCGTGTGGTTCGTGTATTTCGTGGTTAATAATATTTTTATGAGCACAATTGGGTTGGCGTGCTATAATCGCCAATCTATCTCGCATGGTTGTTGTTTTTTTTACGTTTGAATTGTTGATGTAGCTCCCAAATATTTATTGGTGTAGGATTATGGATAAATTTCCCACAATTGCCTTCCGGTATTTTTTTTTCTTGCCTGTCCTGTTGCTCCTGGTGGCTTGCGCCGCTGAGTCGCCTACCCCCGCGGCGGCGACGCCCACGACGCAGGTTTTTGCGGCTCCTGCGGTGGCGACTGCGACACCCTCGGCGACACCCAGCGCTACCGGCACACCGCTGCCCACGCAGACGCCTACCGCGACGCTATCCCCCACGCCTACGCTGCACCCGATGACGATTGAGGCCCAGCGGCAGACACCCTACCCGGGCAGCGATATCGTTATCGAGGAAACCCTGGAGCGCGGCGTCAACTACAGCCGTTATTACGCTTCCTATCTCTCCGAGGGGCTGAAAATCTACGGGCTGCTCACCATTCCGGATGGCGAGATGCCCGCCGAAGGTTGGCCGGGGATTGTCTTCAACCACGGCTACATCCCGCCGGATGTCTACCGCACGACCGAGCGCTATATCGCCTATGTCGATTGGCTGGCGCGCAGCGGCTATGTCGTCTTCCGCATCGACTACCGCGGCCACGACCGCTCGGAGGGGGATGCCACCGGCGCATACGGCTCGCCAGGTTACCTGGCGGATGTGATCAATGCGTTCACTTCCCTGCAGCGCCACCCGCAGGTTAACCCGCAGCGCATCGGCATGTGGGGGCATTCCATGGGCGGCTACCTGACCCTGCGCGCCATGGTCGTCTCGCCGGATATCCAGTCCGGTGTCATCTGGGCGGGCGTGGTCGGCTCGTATCCCGACCTGCTGTCGCGCTGGCGGCGCTCCGGAACGGCCCTGTCTTTCCCCATCCCCACGGGAGCGCGCCGCTGGCGTACCGCCTGGGTGGAAGATTACGGCACCCCGGAGGAGAACCCCGCTTTTTGGAATTCGGTCTCTGCCAACAGCTACCTGGCCGACATTTCCGGCCCGCTACAGCTGCACCACGGCACCGCGGATGAAGAAGTACCGGTGGAGTTTTCTACCTGGCTGTCCGAGCAGATGCAGCAGGCCGGTCAGCCGGTGGAATATTACATCTACGACGGCGATAACCACAACCTGTCGGTTAATTTCAGCGCAGCCATGACCCGCACGCTCCAGTTTTTTGACAAAACCCTGAAAGCGCCTTAAGGACCAGGCCGTTCAGCCGGCTTAGCTTACGTTTGCCGAGATGGCAATCGCCACAGGCGGTCGACGGCGAGGCCAACCAGGATGAAGCCTGCCAGGATCAGCAGACTGGTAAGGGCCATAATGCGCCAGTCCAGGTTTTGTCCCCCAGAAGTGGATTGCACGCTCTGTAAGTGCCCCTGGCCTAAACCCTGGCCCGCGCCTGGACCTGGCGGCTGGACGGCTGCCTGCCCGGCAGCAGCTGGAGTGGAGGCCGGTTGATTTTCCGCCTGTGGGGTAGGTGAGGGGGTAGATTGGGCTGCGCTGGCAACACCTCCGCTGGGCAGGGAAGGGGCGCTGGTATTGCTGTTTCTCCACCAGGGTCCACCCATGCGTACCGGCTGGGCTACTTCGGGTGCGCCGGCTTCCCATGAACGGATGAAGCCTACAATCGCCTGAATTTGCTCCTCGGGCATGCGGTCACCCCAGGCCGGCATGGCCGTTCCAGGAACGCCCAGGGTGATGATCTGCTGCATGGCGCTGTCGTTGGTGGCGGTCAGGAAGCTCTTGACATTCAGCGCTGGAGCGCGCTGGGTGCCCTGTCCGCTGGGGCCATGACAGCGGGTGCAGGACTGGCTGTACAGGTCCGAGCCCAAGGCCAGCGATTCGGCAGTAACCGCCACCGGCCGGTCAGGCTCGGGAATCGTCCCTGCAGGCACCTGATCCCAGCCGGTGATCAGGCTGATCACACCTGCGATTTCTTCGCCAGTAAGCACATTTTTCCAGCCGGCCATCAGGGTTGAAGGCACGCCGCTGCTCACGATGCGCTCCAGCTCGGCCGGATCTTTTGCACCCACTGCCGGATCGTTCAAAGCCGGTGCGAGGGCAGTTCCCAGGCCATCTGCACCGTGACAGGCCACGCAGTTTTCGGCAAAAACGGTGATTCCCAGCGAAAGCTGCTCGCCTTGCGGGAGCACGGCCACCTGCTCCAACAGCGCTGCATCGGCCTGTGCGGCGAAGGGCACCAGGGGAGCCATACCCAGGTTGACCACCCGGTCCTGGGTGGCCTGCCAATCGCCCTGATGAATCAAGGTGACCAGTGTGTTGATCTGGTAGTCGCTCAGCGCTCCGCCATCCGCCTGCCCCCAGGCAGGCATGGCAGTGTCGAACCGGCCGCGGGCGATCACTTTGAAGAGCTCATCGGCGCTCATACCGGCCAGCCCAGGGTTATTCAACCCTGGAGTCGCGCCGATGCCCTCGCCGGCCAGGCCGTGGCAGACGGCACAGTTCTCGGCATACAATGTCATGGCCCCATCCAGATCGGCATGCACCTGTGTCTCGTTCGCCTGGGAGAGGCGGTTCGGTTCTTCAAAGGTGTACCACAGCAGTCCGGCAGCCAGCAGCGTGGTTGCCAGGATGCCGGTCAGATACTCGAAAGTGCGGGAGGAGATTTTCATAGGACTCCGGGGTTTTTTGGTATTGATACCTATAAATACTCAGGCGTAAACCACCTGATCTGGCGAAAAAGCTGTACGCTGGATGGGTTGGCCGGTATCGACCTGCACCAAATCGTCAGCGATGGAGACAGTGAACAAATCCAGCGGGCGCGGAGCCGGTGGGTTGAGCACATCCCCTTCCACCGAAAAACTGGAGCTGTGGCAGGGGCAGATCAATTGGCCGGCATCCTGATCCCAGGGAACACTGCAGCCCAGGTGCGTGCAGCGCTGGTACAGAGCCAGGAAACCGCCATCCGCCAGGCGCGCCAGGTAAAAGCGGCCGTTGGCGATGTGCGTCATTGAGCCGTTGGGGAAATCGCTGACCTTGCCGGCGGTAATCAAGCCGCCAAATTCACCTTCAGCCAGGCGCGGCTGCATATAGGCCAGTGAGATCGCACCCAGCTCCAGGAACGCCAGTCCACCCAGGACTGCCCAGGTGGTCTTGAGCATATCCCGGCGAGATAATCTTCCATGAGGATTTTTTGGCTTATCGGTCATTTGAGATTCCTTGTTTCCAGTGTCACTTTGTAAGTCTTTTTGTGCTTTCTTTCAAACCGTCCACGAATATCTCACGAATACACGAATGACAGCCAGGCGGGATACCAATCGTGTATTCGTGGCAGTTATTTTCCTTAATGGATTGCGATGTCCCAGGGCCACATTAAGACCATGCCCGTACCCCGAAAATAGATCCCGGTGATGGTCAATATCGCCAGGGCTACAAAGAGGAAAACAAAAATAAACAGAATGCGCTCCTCAGTATCCGTGTGAAACATGCGCCGGACGGCTTCATCCAACATGACCAGGAAGAGCAGCACCAGCGCCATTGGAATCAGCCCATTGGAGAGCAGGGAAGGCCAGGTTGGCAGCCAACCGGCCCAATCGATCAGGAATTCATCCGCCACGATCCACAGCGGCGTGAGCAGCAGACTGCTGCCGGCGGCCATCAGGCTGAGCGCCCGCCCGCGATGCGAGCGAAAATAGATGCCCACGCTGGACAGGTTGACATCGATAAACGGCAGCAGGAACAAGGCACCCAAGGCCAGGCCCGGGATCACCACACCGGCAACGAGCGGGTGGAAGTGCAGCAGCAGCTCTTGCAGGCCGAGGAAGTACCACGGGGCTTTGGCAGGATTGGGGCTGTGCAGGGGATCGGCGATCTCTTCTAGCGGCGCAGGCACTAACATCGAAAACAGCAGCAGAGCCGCAAACCACACCACCGCCCATACCAGCTCGCGCCGCACCAGGTGCGGGATGGTGGTTACCCGCTCGGGCTTTGGGTCGTCGTTTTCATCGACTTTGCGCGGCATGCTCAGACCACCATCTTTGCGCACGCGCCAGAAATGCAGCGACATGAGCATGACCATCCCTAATGGAATCCAGCTGATATGCAGCGAGTAGAAGGTGAGCAGGGTTGCCGGGCCGACCTCCGGACCGCCCAGCAAGGTGCGCGTGAGCCATTCGCCGATCAGGGGTACATAGGAAAGAATGCTGGTCCCCACGGTGATGGCCCAATACGCCAGCTGGTCCCAGGGCAGCAGGTAGCCGGTAAAGTTGGCGCCTAATACCAGCAGCAGGATGAGCAGGCCAAAAATCCAGTTGTTTTCGCGCGGCGGACGGTGCGCGCCGGTGAAAAAGACGCGCAGCAGGTGCAGCACCGCTACGATTACCAGCAGATTGGCCGACCAGTGATGCACATTGCGCAGCAGGTCGCCAAACCAGGTATTGGAGCGCAGGGCCAGCACATCCAGGTAAGCCTGCGGAGGGCTGGGCGTGTAATTCATCTGCAGCATCACGCCGGTAAGCGCCAGCACAGTAATCAGCAGGGCCGATAGACCTCCTAAACCCCAGGTGTACGTCCAGCTTAGGGTGCGCACCGGCACTTTGGCGGGGTGCAGGTGAAGCACCAGGTTATCGACTACCATGCGCATACGCCCGCGGTCATCTTCGGGCAGCGGGCTGGGGCCGATGGATTTCCACAGGCGGCCAGGGACAGATGTTGGTTTCGCTTCTTCAGTCACTTGATAAGTCTCCGTTTCTTCAGGGTTCCCATAGGTTGCTGAACCTGTGAAATTTTAGAGCAAAGTTATGTGGTTCGTCCGCATATGCTGTGAAGTATTTGTGAAGAAACAAGCAAAGTTTCACAAGAAATTCGCGCTATGTTCAAAACTTCTTCACATCCGCTTGTTAAACTTGCCAAGTGTGAATAACGAATAACTTTCACCCATTATCTAGACGAGACTAATCAATACCCTAACGCTCAACAGGAGACTTAAAATGGTAAAAACAATCTTCATCAGCAGTCTGGCGGCTTTGCTCGTGATCGCAATCGGGTTCAGCGCGTTCAATGTATTGGCAGGGAACGAACCGGAAGCTCAGCTAGCGGCGCCTGCCGCTGAGGTCGTCACAAATAGCACAGGCGTGTCAGATGCCGGACAGGCAGCGAACGTCCAGGCGGATGCCGCCGGACAACCCGCAGCGCAGGCGGAAATTGCCGCGCCAGAGGCAAGCCTGGCGGCGGATGCGGCTCTCTCAACCGGCATGCAAGGTGCAGGTGGGCAGGGTGCAGGCGGGCAGGGTGGCGGTTACCGTGGCGGGCAGAATGGCGGGCAAGCCGGCGGCAATCGTCGCAGCCAATCTGGTAGCGGCGCCGGCGCCCAGGGCACAACGGGTATCCCCCAGCCTCAAAATGGCATGACCGGGCTGGTCACTTATTCCGGGACGGTAAGCGCTTATGCACTGCCGCAGTTTACCCTGCTGACCAACGATGGCCAGGCAATCCTGACTCAGCTGGGCAACCAGAGCTATGTTGCCAGCCTGGGCCTGGTGCTCCAGGATGGGGATGCAGTGACTGTGACCGGCTTTATCGATAGCAGCGGCGCGCTGGCAGTGACCAGCCTCACCATACAATCCACCGGCGAGACCTTCACCCTGCGGGACGCCTCCAGCGGCCGCCCGGCCTGGGCAGGGGGACGCGGCCAGTAATCGGGCGCTTATAAAAAATGGACGAGGCGTTGCCGGCCTCGTCCATTTTTTTATCTTATGGCTGCTCCAGCCTGGGCAGCTCCAGCAATGCCTGGATCACCTTGACTGCCACGCAGCCCGCCCGCTGGAAGCCGGCCAGATCGAGCGCCGCGGGGTTATCCCGCGGGGTGTGCACGCCTAAGGACGTCTTTCCCACGGCTACCAAAGTACCGGCGTCCAGACCCGCTTCGGCAAAGGGCAGGTGGTCGTAGAGCGCTCCCGGCAGATTGAAGGATTTGATCTCGCCGCTCAGCTCGATGCAGGCCTGGCGCACCAGGTGCCGCAGGCTGGGCTCGTCCGCAGCGGCAGATCGCTCGCCCTTGCCTACCCAGCGCAGCGTCCCATTCACCCCGACACCGTCGAAGTTGAACACGTACAGGCGGCCGCTACGATCCTGGCGCATCAGCTCCGCTTGATGGCGCTGGACGTAGGCCACTGCCCCCATGGTGCTCACTTCCTCAGCGCTGGTCAGCAGCACGCGCAGGTCGAGCCGACGGCAGAGCTCCGGCTGCCTGGCCAGGGCTTCGGCCAGCGCCACCACCACGCCCACACTGGAAGCATTGTCGATAGCGCCGGGCGAGTCGTTCCCCAGGTCGAGGAACCACAGGGGCACGCCGGCCAGCAGCGCCAGCCCGCCCAACAGCAATGCGGGCGTCACTAACGCCGGCATCAGTGGCGAGAGCAGCATCAGCAGGGCGAAAAGCAGGGCTCCGCCGATGCCCAGCATGAAGAATGTCATGCGGCTCGCCAGCGGCATGCGCTGGCTCTTCGAGTCGTAGTGCGCCACCAGCAGCAGGTGCAGGCCGTTGGACTCGCCCGACTGGGGCAGGGAAGCGACATAATTCGCCGCCTGGTATGCCTTGCCCAGCCGCCGGCAGAGCCTGGCCCAGGCGCCTGGGTGCGCCCCCTCCACGACCAGCGACCCTTGCTGCGCCGCCCGATTAATCCTATTGATCAGCGCCAGCACCACGATCAGCAGCGTTGCCGTAACGGTATAAACCGGCGAGCCCAAGGCCAGCAGGCCAATGCTGATGGCTACCAGCGCCTGGCAGGCGACGATCTCCAGGATCAGGAAGGAAGCGTGGGCGTCATGGAAGCGGAACGGCTCGGCCTGCACCTGGTAGCCGGCTGCCTCCAGGCGGGCTGCCAGCTCCCGCCCGACCTGCACTTCCGCCTCGCTGCCCACCCGCCGCGGCCGGGATATCCCCACTGCCAGCTCGAAGGCCTGCCGGGCGTCATAATCAATCGCGTTGGTTGTCATAGACTCTCCCGCCCCGTGCGGTACCCTGAGCAGATAATTCCTTATTTCATGTGTCATCCTGAATGGAGTGAAGGACCTAGATTCTTCGCTCCCCTCGCATTGCTCGGGAGTTCCCCGCTCAGAATGACACTCGATTTGCGTGGTCCACGAAGTGCAAGCAGCTTATATGATTATAGCCAGGATCGGCAAGACCGGATCATGCGATCGGAGAATTTTTGGGTCAATCGCGGTATGATAAACATTACGATGTATGCAATATCTGGAATATCAATGCGCGTGAATGATCTCACTCGCCCAGGAAGGACGGGGCCATGAAACCTGCCTCCAAGAGTCGAACCGAAAAACCGGCGCCAGAGCAAGCTTTGCAGCAGCGCATCCTTAAGCGGCCCAGCACCCGCCAGGGATGGTGGGCGGTGGTCATGGCTGGCCTGTTTGTGGTCCTGTACCTGATTAATGCTTTGGTGTTCATGCCTGCGAGCGAGGGAAATCCACAAAATGCAGCCGTTCTGCCCATCACTGGCACGTGGGTCATCGTGTGCGGGCTGGCCGCCGGCATCGCCGGGTTGGTGGCGGTGCTGCGCCAGGGCGAGCGCTCCTGGCTGGTGTGGCTGGCCATGCTCCCCGCGCTGATGGCGCTGATCCTGGTGCTGGGTGGGTTCCTCTAGTAGCGTGTCGGATGTCATGCTTCCCATAAGCGTTGTATAATTCAACTTAGTTGGAGGCAGCTATTATGGAAATGCGTATGGACGAGATTAAATATGTGGTTGGCTCCGAAGGAAAGCCGACGGCTGTCTTGGTCGATATCGCCACCTGGGAGCGCATTTTGGATGCATTGGAAGATGCGGAAGATATCGCCCTGGTGCGCGAAACACTGGATACTTTGGAAGTTGCAGGCGGGGATTTGAGCAAAGCCGGCTTTATCTCCTGGGATCAAGCGCGTGCTCAATTGGAGCAGCCGGATGACTCCACGCCGTAAACCGGAACCCTACCTAACACAAGCAGCATATAATGAGTTATATAAGCTGCCTGGAAATGTTCGCAGATTGTTGATTTCGGCCATCGATGAGATCGCAAAGAACCCACGGCCGCACAACAGCAAACCATTAATCCTCGAAGGTGAAGTAACCGAAATTCGCCGCTTACGACTGGGTAAGTGGCGAATTCTTTATTTACTCGTGGAAGAGCGGCCATTGATATTGGCCATCCGCAAAAGACCGCCCTATGATTACGGGGATCTTCAGAACCTGGTGGACTTTGTCGACGAATAGCTGATTTCCTTTGTGCCGCTTTGTGCTTGTACTCCCCCCGAGCTTACCCCGGATGATCTGCTCCGGGGCGCAACGTCGCGGGGCCTGAGTGGTCTTCGTGTTTTAAGGTTTTATCCACACTTGCAGACCAGCTTCGATCAAGGGAGAAAATTTGATGCCACAACCGCCGACCGGCACGGTCACCTTCCTGTTCACCGACATTGAGGGCAGCACCCGGCTGTGGCAGCAGCACCCCGACGAGATGCCCGCCGCGCTGAGACGCCACCATGCTTTACTGCACGAAGCCATTGCAGCGCACGGCGGCTATGTCTTCCAGATCATCGGCGATGCCTTCTGCGCCGCCTTCACAACGGCCAGCAACGGATTGGCAGCTGCTTTGGATGCTCAGCGCCTCCTGGCGAGCGAAGCCTGGGGCGCGACCGGCCCCATCCGGGTGCGTATGGCGCTGCACAGCGGCAAGGCGGAAGTGCAGGTGGGCGAGTTCATCTCCGGTGAATATGCTTCCGGGCTGACGCTCAGCCGCGCCGCCCGCCTGCTCTCGGCCGGGCATGGCGGGCAGGTGCTGCTATCGCTGGCTTCGGCCGAGCTGGTGCGCGACCACCTGCCGCCGGGAGCCAGCCTGCGGGACTGCGGCGCTCGCCGGCTGAAGGACCTGATTCGCCCGGAGCAGATCTTCCAATTACAGGCGCCCGGTCTGCAGGCGGATTTTCCCCCACTGCGCACGCTGGACGTGCACCCGCACAACCTGCCGGTGCAGCTGACCAGCTTCATCGGGCGAGAGCGGGAGATGGGCGAGATCAAGAAATTGCTGGCCGGGACACATCTGCTGACCCTGACCGGGGTGGGCGGCACGGGCAAGACCCGCCTCTCCTTGCAGGTGGCCGCCGACTTGATTGACGACTACCCGGGTGGGGTGTACCTGGTGGAGCTGGCGCCGCTGCGCGATCCGGCGCTGGTCGAGCAGACCGTGGCCTCCGTGCTGGAGGTGCGCGAACAGCCGGGCAGACCGCTCTCCGAGCTGCTGGTGGAAGAGCTGCGTGAGAAGCAGGTATTACTCCTCCTGGACAACTGCGAGCATGTCATCGATGCCTGCGCCCGGCTGGCCGACCTGCTGCTGCACAGTGCTCCCGGATTGAAAATTCTGGCCACCAGCCGTGCACCCCTGAATATCTCCGGCGAGACGAGCTACCCGGTGCCGCCGCTGGCCCTGCCCGACCCCGCTCGACCGGCGCTGCCGGGAGCCCTGGCCCAATACGAGGCAGTGCGCCTGTTCAGCGAGCGTGCCGTCGCGGTGCAGCCCACCTTCGCCGTCACCAATGCCAACGCCCCGGCCGTGGCGCAAATCTGTACCCACCTGGATGGCATCCCGCTGGCCATTGAGCTGGCTGCCGCACGCTCGCGCCTGCTCTCACCGGAGCAGATCGCCGCCCGCCTGAGCGACCGCTTCCATTTGCTGACCGGCGGCAGCCGGGCCAGTTTACCCCGCCAGCAGACCCTGCAGGCCGCCATCGATTGGAGTTACGATTTACTCTCCGCTGCCGAGCAGGCGCTGTTCAACCGGCTGGCTGTGTTTGCCGGCAGCTTCTCCCTGGAAGCGGTCGAAGCCATCTGCGCCGATGATGATAAGGTGCCATCCGCTCATGTGCTGGACCTGCTCGGCGCGCTGGTCGACCACTCGCTGGTGGTCGTGCAGGAACGGGAGGCTGAGATGCGCTACACCCTGCTGGAAACCGTGCGCCAGTATGCCCAGGAGAAGCTGTACGCCTATGGCGAATGGCCGGCACTGCAAGATCGTCACCTGGCGTATTACCGGAAGTTGGCCGAGGAGGGAGAGCCGCATACCTGGTCTGGCCGGCCGGAATGGATGGCGCGGTTTGAAAGAGAATATGATAATTTCCGGCTAGCGATTAACTTCGCCAGAGAAAACAACCTAGAATCTTTCGTTCTAATCGTTAAGGATCTCGCCATGTTTTTGGATTTAAGACACCACAAGGAGGATTTATACAACTGGGCGATAGAAATGCCATCGCTGACCAGGGAACGGTCTGCAGACCGCATCAGAATGCTTGCCTTATGGTTGGCTGGCTCGTGCAGAGGCGAAAATAGGGAATATGAGATCGGCATAGATTTGATAAAACAGAGCATTGCGATTGCTCATATTATCGGAGATAAATCCCACATCAACAATGCTGTGCGTGATCTCTGGCTTATTGCTCAATTTCAAGGTAAATGGGCTGAAGTAACCAGGTATGCAAATCAGAACTTAGCCTTGTCACTGGAACTGGGTGATCAACTTGGGGTTGCCGGTGCGCAATATGCAATCGGTTTAATAGCATTTCAGTCGGGTGATTTCCAAACTGGCCGAGAATACCTGGAAAATTCACTGGAGCGATACAAAACCGTAGATTCCCCGAACGGCGTCGCATTTGCATTGGCAAGGCTACATGAGCTGTATCGACTGCAGGGCAATCTGCTGGAGGCAAAACGACTTTGCCTGGAGTGCCTTGATCTTCGCAGGCAAATGGGCCATCATAATGGCGTTTTATATTGTTTGATCAGCCTGGATCAAATGGCTGTTCAAGCAGGTGAAAAGCCGGATATTGACAGGATGGTTAACGAAATCCTGGTAATCGCCCGGGATGACAATGCGCTTGATGTACCCATCTACTGCCTGGCAAATCTGGCAGGCGCGGCCGGGAATGCCGGTCTGGACACCCAGGCGGCCCAGTTTTTCGGTGCGATGCAAGCTGCCTCCGAGTCTTTCCAATTGGAGATGGACGTATTTGATCGCATGACTTACGACCCGATCATCGCCACTGTGCGCACACGGCTGGGTGAGGAGCGCTTCCAGGCCGAGTGGGAGGCCGGGAAAAAGCTGACCCTGGAGCAGGCACTGGAGCTGGCGCAGCAACTATGAAACCCTATACCGATCTCACCCCTGCCGGCAAGCTGCGCCGGCTGCACAACCTGGCCCTGGCCGCCCTGGCGCACTACGACATCGACCACCCCGAGATCGCCTACCACGGCTTCGACACCAACCTGCTCTACCGGGTGAGCAGCGCCGGCGGAGAGCGCTTCATGCTGCGGCTGGCTTACCCCGGCTGGCGGACTCTTG
>JBFYSP010000283.1:0-4417 GCA_041301395.1 Anaerolineae bacterium | reverse complement strand
AGGCAGCCCAGCAGATCTACCGCCTGCAAGAGAATGCACGCTTTATTTTTAATGACGATACGCGCCAGCTGGAGGTCATCGAGAAGGCCGTGACCGGCCGGGCGCTGGATATCGAAGCCACACTGGCGAATACGCAACAAAAGCTGCTGGAGGGCGAGCACAGCATCCAGCTGGCGATCGACACTACCGAACCGGAAGTGGGCGATAACGCCAGGGGCGGGTCTCTTGGGATCACCGAGCTGGTCAGCGTGCACACCTCGCACTTCCGCGGCTCGAGCCAGGCGCGCATGCAAAATATCGAGATGGCGGCAGCGCGCTTCCACGGACTGCTGGTGCCCCCCGGGGCCATATTCTCGATGGCCGAGGCGATGGGCAACGTCAGCCTGGACGAGGGCTATGCCGAGGCCCTGATCATTTTTGGCGGGCGGACGATCAAAGGGGTAGGCGGAGGTGTGTGCCAGGTCAGTACCACGCTGTTCCGCACGGTGTTCCTGGGCGGATTCCCGGTCATCGAGCGCAACCCGCATGCCTACCGGGTGGGCTATTACGAGCAAAACAGCGGCGGATACGATTCGAACCTGGCCGGACTGGATGCCACGGTGTTCGTGCCGGTTGTAGATTTTAAGTTCCAGAACGACACGCCTTACTGGCTATTGATGGAGACGTACTTCAATCCCAAGAACCAGACCCTTACCTGGAAGTTTTACTCCACCTCGGACGGGCGAACAGTAGAATGGGATACCAGCGGGCCGACGAATGTGGTGGAGCCGCCGGATCCGCTCTACGAAGAGAACCCCGACCTGGCTGAGGGAGAGATCAAGCAGGTGGATTGGGCCGCCGAAGGGGCGGACGTCACCATCACCCGCACGGTAACCCGCAACGGGCAGGTGCTGTTCACCGATACATTTACTACCCACTACCAGCCCTGGCGAGACATCTACCAATACGGGCCAGGGACAGATATCGACGATATCCAGAACAGCGACTGATCGAATTGGAAAGCCCCTGCGTGAACCAGCGCCTGCCACGCGCATTCTTTGACCGCCCGACGCTGCAGGTGGCACGCGATCTGCTGGGCAGCAGGCTGGTGCGGCTGGAGGACGGCCGGCGGGTGGGGGGAACAATCATCGAAACAGAAGCCTATATTGGGGAAGAGGACCTGGGCTGTCACTGCCGCTCGGGTCGCACTCAAAGGAACGCAGTCATGTTCGGGCCGCCGGGGCACGCCTATGTGTATTTCACCTACGGCATGCACTGGATGCTCAATTTTGTTACCGAGACGGAAGGGCAACCGGCGGCCGTGCTGATCCGGGCGATCCAGCCGATCGAAGGATTGGAGCTTATCGCCGAGCTGCGGCGGCCTAATAAACAGGCTTTGTGGACGGATGGACCGGCCAAGCTGTGCCAGGCGCTGGACATCGACCGGCGGTTCAACGGCGCCGACCTGTGCGACCCACGCGGTGAGCTGTGGGTGGAGAGCGGGGAGGCAATAACCGATGAAAGCGTGACGATTGGCCCGCGCGTGGGTTTATATAGTGTACCTGAACCCTGGAAAAGCGTGGCGTGGCGGTTCTTGGTGAGGCCGCAGAGGGGAGCGGGAGGGTGACGACGCGGAGCATCGTCACCAGGTAATACTGGCTGTACCAGGTAAAGGCCGCAGAGCGAGGCGGGAGGGTGACATCGTCACCAGGTAATGTTAGCAGATAAATCGAGCATTGGAGGCAACTATGGGATTATTGGATGGGAAGACAGCGCTGGTTTTTGGGTTGGCTAACGACCGGTCGATTGCATGGGGCGTGACACAGGCTTTGCATGCGCACGGGGCGACGATTGGGCTAAGCTACGCCGGAGAAGTGCTGGAGCGACGGGTGCGCCCGCTGGCCGAGTCGCTCGGCTGCGAATTTGTAGAAGCCTGTGATGTGACGCAAGACGAACAGATCCAATCGATTGCAGACCGGGCGGCGGAGCGCTTCGGACAGGTGGATATCCTGGTGCACTCAATCGCCTTTGCCGGGCGAGAGCTGCTGACCGGCCCGTATTACAACACCGATCGGGCAGGTTTTTTGAATGCCATGGATATCAGCGTGTATTCCTTAACCGGCCTGGCACGCGCCTTCCAGCCTATCCTGCGCCCGGGCGGCGCGCTGCTGACGATGACCTATTACGGCGCGGAAAAGGTCTCGCCGCACTACAACGTGATGGGGGTGGCCAAGGCGGCGCTGGAAGCTTCGGTGCGCTACCTGGCTTACGATTTTGGGCCGCAAAACGTGCGCGTCAATGCCATTTCGGCCGGACCGGTGCGCACGCTGGCAGCGGCCGGGGTTGCCGGATTCAAGACGATGTACCGCCGTTATGCCGAGATTGCCCCTTTGAAGCAAAATATTACCATTGAGGACGTGGGCAACGCGGCGGTGTTCCTGTGTTCGGACCTGGCGGCTAAGACAACCGGGCAGGTGCTGTACGTCGATTCGGGTTACAATATCCTGGGTATCCCTGAAAACGTCGATTAAGCAGGAGAAGTATACAAGCCATGTTCCGCAGGCGAGAAGACCCCATCACCCAGGCCACTCAGCCCTCCCCTACCGAGCGGGTCACTTCCGTTATGGGGCCTGGGATTGTGTGGAAGGGCAGCCTGAGCGGCAGCGGCGGAGTGCGCATCGAGGGAGCCTTTGAGGGCGATATCGCCATCCGCGGGCTGCTGGTGGTGGGCGAGTCCGGGCGGGTGACCTGCCAGGATCTGCGCGCCAATGTGGTGATCGTCGCGGGGGCGGTGCGCGGCGATATTACGGCCGAGAAGGTTGAGATTCGGGCCACCGGACGGGTGTGGGGCAACGTGACCACCGCGGCTTTTGCCACGGAGGAGGGCGCCTTCCTGCGCGGCCAGATCACCATGGAAGAGCAGGTCAACCTCGGGCTTACGGGACAAACCGTCGCGGAAATCTCCCCCTTGCAAGAAACCCAGCCGTCAAAACCGGCATAAGGTCAACGAAAGGAGAAAGTTATGGACGCAACCAAACTTCTGGTCAGTGGCCTGATCGTATTGGGGCTGCTGCTGATGCCGGTGATGGCCAGGCCAGCCGCAGCCAAAGCAGATCCCGGATACGAATACTTTGTGGAAGGAAGCCCCGAGGATGTACAGACGGATACTTCGCCAGGGTTCCTCCTGGCGGGCGGGAGCACGGACCAGGATGCGGCCATGCAGTGGCTGATCGAGAAGTCCGGCGGGGGCGACTTCGTGGTGATCCGGGCGTCGGGGACGGATGCCTATAATCCGTATATCTATTCCGAGCTGGGGATGAACGTTGATTCGGCAGCCACCCTGATCATCAAGAAAGAACGCGCCGCTTACGATCCATTCGTGATCGATAGAATCCAGGAAGCCGAAGCGCTGTTTATTGCAGGCGGCAACCAGTGGGACTATGTACGCGATTGGAAAGGCACCCCGATCGAAGATGCTATCCATGAACTGGTAGCCAACGGCGTACCGGTTGGCGGCACCAGCGCCGGACTGGCAATATTGGGCGAATTTGTGTTCTCGGCCGAGCACGAAACGGTCACTTCTCCTCAAGCATTGAAAAATCCTTACCACCCGAGCGTGGCAATTGCGACCGATTTCTTGCAGCTGGCTTACCTGAAAGGGGTGATCACCGACAGCCACTTCGTGGCACGCGACCGCATGGGGCGGCTGCTGACCTTCATGGCGCGCATCTTGAACGACGGCATGGCTAACGAGGTGAAGGCGATTGCCGTGAACGAAATGACGGCCCTGGCGGTAGAGGCGGATGGGTCGGCCAGGTTCTTCGGGCAAGGACGGTGTTCTTCCTGAATGCCGACACAATACCGGCGGTTTGCGAGCAAGCCAAGCCGCTGACATTTGACGGCGCCGCAGTTTATAAACTTGACCATGAGAGCGATACTTTCGATCTGGGAAGCTGGACAGGCTTCGGGGGGACCGGATACAACCTGTGGGTGATCGACGGAGAGGTGTATTCCGATCAAGAGGGTGGGTCGATTTATTGAGACGGATAGGCCTGGCCGGGAAATTCAAAGCGGTCTATCTGACAGATTGACCTACATGGCACGGGGAAACGAGGGGTCAAACAGACTGTTTAACCTACAATAACTGGTGATAGCGACGAGATTTTTGCTTGTCTATATCACCAGTTTTTTATGTTTGCACATCCGGCAGCGATGGATTAAAATGGCATGAACTTTATCGTCCGGGAGGTAGGGCAGTGAACCTGAATGGGAAGCTGGCAATTGTTACCGGTGGGTCAAGCGGGATTGGATTGGCGCTGGCTCGCCAACTGGCCGAGATGGGCGCACGGGTGGTGCTGGTAGCCAGGGATGCAGAGCGGCTGGAAGCGGCACGAATTAGCTTGAAACCGGTCGAGGCCGGCAGCCACCTGGCGATATC
>JBFYSP010000274.1:0-3104 GCA_041301395.1 Anaerolineae bacterium | reverse complement strand
TAGCCTGATCTGGCCGAGAAGCGCCAATCGAGCGTTTGCACAGCACGCCCGCTTCGTTGAAATTGGGTGTGATCAGCATCAAGTCGTCTAGATAGGGATGCAGCTTTTCTGCCAGCGTGGTCGAAGTCGGGTCAGCGCACACCGGCAGGTCATTCCGTCGCGCCAGGCTGAACACCGTGCGCAGGCTCTCTTTGGTCAGGTTCATATCCACGAAAACCATCGAGGCAGCCGCGAACAGGTCGGACTTGCTGCGCAGGTATTCTTTCGAGATCGCCGAAGTGATGCGCATATCATCCAGGGCGAACTGCAGCGCCCCGCGGGCGCTGACGATCGCCAGGTAAGAGCCGGTGGCCTGCTCAGGCAGGCGCAGCACATGACTGACATCCACGCCGGCTTCGACCAGCCCATCGATCAGCTCGTCGCCGGTCTCATCCATCCCCACCGCAGCGAGCAAGATGACCTGCTGCCCCAGGCGCGCCAAATTTTCGGCTACGTTGCGCGCCACACCGCCGAAAGTGCGGCGGATCTGCGCCGGGCTGGAGGTGCCCCGCCTGGGCTCGCTTTTTAAGCGGGCGACAATAT
Organism: Anaerolineae bacterium; assembly: GCA_041301395.1. Taxonomy (GTDB): domain Bacteria; phylum Chloroflexota; class Anaerolineae; order Anaerolineales; family UBA4823; genus CTSoil-045. Next base: position 2,522 of record JBFYSP010000274.1, on the reverse strand, counting down.
CCATGCCGGCAGAGCCAATCACCAGCACCGGGTCATCCGAAAACTGAGGAGCTTCGTCTGAGAACATGTTCAACTTTGCAGGGTCGGCAGGAAGCAAAAACCTTATTACGATTGTATCCTCAATTCTTGATTCCTGTTGACCGAATTTACCCCCAAATCTGTGGTAAAAATAGTTTGTTAACATAGATAACAGCAACATCTTGATGGAGGAATTCGATGGCTGATTTTCCCGGCAAAGGCGTGGTTGCCGTATTAAAAACCACTCCGCAGACCGTTCTGGACGACACCCAGCGGGTGATGAAACTGGCCGGCCTGGAAGCTGCCTTGCCAAAGGGAGTTCGCACCGGCATCAAGATCAACATCTCCTGGCAAACCTGGTACCCGGCTTGCTCTACCGAGCCCTGGCAGCTGGAAGGCGCCATCCTGGCATTGAGAAACGCAGGTTACAACGATCTGGTCGGCGTGCACAACGATACGGTGGTGGTCAATACTGCCGACGCAGAAATCAACAACAAGCACCTGTATGTAACCGAGAAGCTCCAGGTACCCTGCATGTACCTGTATAAGCAGGATTTTGAATGGATGGAGTACATTCCCAAGCGCCCACTGCTGGTGCTGGACAAGGTCTACCCACAGGGCATCTTCATTCCAAAAGCGTTGGAAGGGATCAACATCGTCCACCTGCCGACGGTTAAGACACATGTCTTTACCACCATCACCGGGGCGATGAAAAACGCCTTCGGCGGGCTGCTGCATCGCAACCGCCACTGGACACACAGTGTGATCCACGATACGCTGGTCGACCTGCTCACCATCCAGCAAGACATCCACCCCGGCATTTTCGCCATGATGGACGGCAGCTTCGCCGGCGATGGTCCCGGCCCACGTGCCATGCGCTGGCACGAAAAGAACATCCTGCTGGCCTCCGCCGATCAGGTAGCGATTGATGCCGTATCGGCAAAACTGCAGGGTTTCGACCCAATGAATATCCGTTTTATTCGCAAAGCGCACGACATGGGCTTGGGGGTCGGCGATCCGCGCCAGATCCAAATTGTAGGCTACGATATTGAACAGGAGCCGCCCTGGGGCTTTGTGCAGGAGGACACCTTTGCCAGCCGCGGGCAGAAGCTGATCTATCACGGCCCGCTCAAGCCGCTTGAGAAACCACTGCTGCAAAGCCCACTGGTGCCCTGGTCGTACTTTGCCAGCAATTTTTATCACAACGTATACTGGTATCCGTTTATTGGGCGGAAGCGCGTCGAAGCCGCCTTGCAAACCCCCTGGGGGCAGCTGTTCCGCTCGTACGGTGATGGGAACGTGGTCATGCCAGGCATGGAACCGAAGACGGTCGTCCAGGCCGGAATCGGATTGGCGCTGCTGGGGCTGCTGGCAGCGGGTGCGTATTACACGCTCAGACGGAAGACCGAAGACAGATGACCGGGGCTCCCGAGCCTAATAATGACGAAAATTCGATTTCGGTATTGCAACGTATTCAAGCCGGAAGCCAGCCAATGAGAAAGAGGAAAAGATGATAGAACACCCCTGGTTCAAAAGCTACGACCCGGGTATGCCGCATACCCTACAACCCTATCCAGAAAGCACCTTGCTGGAGGCCGTCCGGGAGACTGTTACGCTGCGCCCCGAACACACCGCGTTGATTTTCAAGGGCCGGCGTATGAGTTATGCCGATCTGGAACTGCTAAGCAATGCATTCGGGAGCGCTCTGGTGGATCTGGGGGTAAAAAAGGGTGATCGAGTAGCGCTGTTGATCCCCAATTCGCCTCAGGCGATTATCGCTCAGCTGGGGGCCTGGAAAGCCGGCGCCATCGTGTGCCCGATCAATTCCCTGTATACCGAAACCGAGCTTGAGTTCGCCTTGAAGGAAGTGAGCGCAGAGACAGTCGTTGTCTTAACGCCTTTCTACCAGAAAGTCAAGGCGCTGCAGGAACGCTGCGGGGTAAAGCGTATCATCGCTACGAATGTCAAAGACCATTTATCGGTGACATTGCGGATTCTGTTCACGTTACTCAAAGAGAAAAAAGAAGGCCACTGGATCGAGCTCCAGCCCGACGACTACAACATGATCGAGCTGCTGAAACGCTTTGCCAATTCGCCCCCTCCAGGAGTGGCTGTAGGCCCCAAGGATCCCGCCATTCTGCTCTTCAGCGGCGGTACCACGGGTTTGCCCAAAGCCGCACTTGGCTCGCACCAGGCGCTGTTGATGAGTGCCATGCAATTGCATGCCTACGCCAAAGCTGTCCTGGTGGACTGGGATGACCCCATCACACTGTGCATGCCGATGTTCCACATCTATGGAAACATGGGCATGTGCACATCCCTGCTGGCGCGCTGGCCGATGGCCCTGGTGCCCAACCCACGTGACCTGGATGATTTGATCGCCACCATCCGCAAGACTCGCCCGGCGGTGCTCCACGGCGTGCCCACCCTGTTCAACAGTCTGCTCAACCATCCCGATGTTATCGCCGGAAAAGTCGATTTCAAATCGATGAAAATCTGCTATT
>JBFYSP010000271.1:0-2906 GCA_041301395.1 Anaerolineae bacterium | reverse complement strand
TATTTTGATTGCCGGTACCGGGGCGATGGCCTGCCTGTTCGCGGCGCGCCTGACAGGGGCGGGGATACCTGTAGCAATGACCGGCACCTGGCTTGCCGGGCTGGATGCGCTGGAAAAATTCGGCGTATGCCTGGTGCAGGCGGATGGCAGCTCCAGGTCGTACCCGGTGCAGGTCATCCGGGAGGGGCAGGCTTGCGAGCCTGCAAAGTATGCCCTGGTGCTGGTGAAGTCCTGGCAGACGGAACGCGCCGCGAAGAGCCTGGTCAAATGCCTGGCCTCCGACGGGCTGGCGCTCACCTTGCAGAATGGCCTGGGAAATCGCGAGAAATTGCTCCTGGCGTTGGGTCCCGGGAGGGTGGCGCTGGGCGTGACCACCAGCGGCGCGACCCTGCTCGCCCCGGGGCGAGTCGTCCCGGCGGGCGAGGGGGTGATCGCCCTGAATGGGACGCCCGGGTTGGAACCGCTGGGCGATCTGCTAAAGCAGGCCGGGTTTCGCGTGGAGAATGTGGCCGATGCCCGGGCCTTGTTATGGGGTAAACTGGTGATCAATGCAGCCATAAACCCGCTGACGGCGTTGCTGGAAATCCCGAATGGAGAGCTGCTCGACCACCCGGAGACCCGCAGCCTGATGGCTGAACTGGCCGGTGAGGCGGCTGCGCTGGCCAATGCCCTGGGCATCCAGCTGCATTATGAAAACCCTGCCGCCGCGGCGGAGTACGTGGCGCAGCGCACGGCGGCCAACCACTCGTCTATGTTGCAGGATATCCGCAATGGCAGGCCAACCGAAATCGATGCGATTTGTGGAGAGATTGTGCGCCTGGGAGAGCAGAGCGGCGTGCCCACTCCGCTCAACCGGGTGATGTGGCAACTGGTGAAGGCAAAGGGTAATGATAACCATCACAACATTAGCTGAATTGCGAGAAGCTCGGCGCCGGCTGCCTGGGCCGGTGGGCCTGGTGCCGACCATGGGATTTTTGCATGCAGGGCATCTGTCGCTGGTGCAGGCAGCCCGCACGGCATGCGCCAGTGTGGTAGTAAGCATTTTCGTTAACCCCAGCCAGTTCGGCCCTAAAGAGGATTTAAGCACTTACCCGCGCGACCTGCCAAGGGATCTGGATTTGCTCCAGGCGACCGGCGTTGACCTGGTGTGGACGCCTACGCCGGAAGTGATGTACCCTCCCGGTTACCAGAGCTGGATCACCGTAGAGCAGGTGGCCGCGCCGCTGGAAGGCGCCATGCGCCCTGAACACTTCCGGGGCGTGGCGACGGTAGTGGCCAAGCTGTTCAATGCAGTTCAACCGGACAAGGCTTTTTTTGGGCAGAAAGATGCCCAGCAGGCGGCAGTCATCCGGCGCATGGCGCTGGACCTGAACTTTCCCCTGGAGATTGTGATCTGCCCGATCCAACGCGAAACGGATGGGCTGGCTATGTCCAGCCGCAACGTCTATCTGAATCCTGATGAGCGCATGGCCGCCCGGGTGCTGTCCCGGGCGCTCCAGGCAGCTGGAATGGCCTATGCAGCCGGCGAGCGGGATGCCGGGAAGCTGCGGGCGGTGATGACGAACTTGATCGAGGCAGAGCCGCTGGCGCGCCTGCAATACGTGTCCTGTGCTGATCCCGATTCACTTCAGGAGATTGACGGCCTGCTCACAAGCCGGGCGCTGCTATCCATGGCAGTCTATGTCGGGAAGACGCGCTTGATTGACAATCTGGTGATTGGGGACTAGGGATTTGGATAGTAGGGATCAGACGTTTTGGATAGTGATTAGAGGTAGCTGATGACAATATATAGAACCTTTTTGCGGGCGAAAATTCACCGCGCGGTGGTGACTGCCGCGGATTTGCACTACAACGGCAGCCTGACGATCGACCGGACGCTGCTGGAAGCCAGCGGCATGCGGGAATACGAGATGGTGCAGGTAGTCAATGTGGAGAATGGCGCTCGCTTTGAGACCTACCTGATTGCCGGAGAGCCCGATACAGGTGTGGTGCAGGTAAATGGGGCGGCAGCCCGGCTGGCGGCGGTAGGCGATCATATTATTGTGATGGCCTATGCCCAGGTGGAGGAACCAGTGCCGGATGTTTGGGACCCTAGGATCGTGCTGGTGGATGAGCGGAATCAAATTTTTCAAGCACAATCCCATGGAGGCGAACAGTGCTGCTGACGATAGATATTGGCAATACGAATATTACCTTGGGTTTATATGAAGGCGAACAATTAGGCCCCCGGTGGCGGTTGGCTACCGACCACGAGCGCATGCCGGACGAGCTTGGCTTGCAGCTGGTTGGGCTGATGTCCCATGCCGGGAAGTCGAACAGCGAACTAAGCGGCGTGTGTCTGGCCTCGGTGGTGCCTCCGTTGACGGGCAGGGTTGTGGATGCCTGCCGGCGCTACCTGGAGCAGGAACCGCTGGTGGTGGACGCCGGCGTTAAGACCGGGGTACGCATTCGTTATGAAGACCCACGTGCGGTTGGGGCCGACCGCATCGTCGACGCGGCAGCTGTGCAGCGCCTGTATGGTGGTCCGGCCTGCGTGGTGGATTTCGGCACCGCCACTACTTTCGATGCTATATCAAAGGAAGGGGATTACCTGGGCGGGGCGATTGCACCCGGGATTGGCATCGCTGCAGAAGCGCTGTTCTTGCGCACGGCCAAGCTGCCACGCGTCGACCTTCAGCGCCCGCCGCATGCCATCGGGCGCAACACCGTGCACTCCATGCAGTCTGGCCTGCTCTTCGGTTACGTGGCGCTGGTAGAGGGCATGGTGAAGCGCTTTCGCCAGGAGTTGGGCGCCGAGACTAAAGTGATCGCTACGGGGGGATTGGCGGAATTGATTGCCAGGGAGACTGATATCATCGAGATCATCGCGCCCTGGCTGACCCTGGATGGTCTGCGGATCATCTGGG
>JBFYSP010000263.1:0-3282 GCA_041301395.1 Anaerolineae bacterium | reverse complement strand
CCCAGATTTATATACAATAATATCAAGAGCGACCCTTGACCACGAACTACGCCTACACTCCTGCAATCTGGCCGCCATTCTTAGCGGTCATTTTTCTAATCTTGCTCGGAATCTACAGCGGGCGCCGACGGAGTGTCCCCGGTGCGCTGCCGTTTGCCATCGGCAGCCTGATTGCTGCTCTGTGGGTAGGTGCAGCCGTCTTGGAAACAGCCGCCTTGGACATGCAAACCGAGATCTTCTGGTTCAAGGTCCAGGCTGCCACCACGGTGCCCGTCGTCACTGCCATCACATGCTTTGTACTGGACTATGCCTGGCCTGGGCGCTGGCTGACCCGCCGCAACGTGGCCCTGCTGGCAATTCCATGCCTGCTGGCCCTGCTATTTATAGCCATACCCGATCTCCAACGCCTGGTCTGGGGTAGGTTTCTCTACGATGAGGTGCTAATTCCTATCCGAAACCCGGTCAACTTGATCTATATCGTTTATGTGTATGGTTTGACCGCTGCCAATCTCATCATATTAGCCTGGCTGTTTTTACACTCGCCCCAGCACCGCTGGCCGGTGGCTATCATGATAGTCGGTATGTTCGGAGCGAGGATGATTTACTTGCTGAATGCTCTGCAAACACTCCCGACCGACCTGCCTTACAACACGCCACCGGTCGCGTTTGAGTACCTGATGTATGCCGTCGCCCTGTTTGGCTTCCATTTACTCGACCCCATCCCGCTGGCTCGCCAAACTGTGATCGAGCAGATGCATACCGGCATGCTGGTGCTGGATACGGAAGAAGGGATCGTTAGCCTGAACCAGGCTGCGCTTGATATCTTCGGGTTGCCAGCGAAGCGCATGATAGGCCGCACGATCCAGGAGATGCTGCCTACCTGCACCGACCTGCCCGGCTGGCTCCACGCAGCCGGGCCGACCTCCGTTGAAATCGGCCTGGGGGGCGAGGCGGAAAGGCGCTACTACCAGTGTGAAGCCTCTATATTGAAAGATTGGCGTGGATTAGCGGTGGGACGCCTGGTCCTGCTGCAGGACGTGACGTCGCAAAAGCAGGCCCAGGCGCAGCTCCTTGAGAAGCAGCGGGCGCTGGCCATACTGCACGAGCGCGAGCAACTGGCGCGCGAGCTGCACGACGACCTGAGCCAGGTGCTGGCTTTCATCAGCATGCAGGGACTGGTCGTCCAGCAACTGTTAGACGGAGGCGAAGTTGGGAAGGCTGGCTCGTATGTCGCCAGGTTAGTCGAGGCAGCCGATGAGGTGAATACCGATATCCGCGAGTCCATCTTGAGTCTGCAGGCACCATCTAATGAGCAGGGATTGGTCCCGGCATTGCAGGATTACTTGCAGCGTTACGAACGGCGCTATGGCCTGCACACCGAAATCCTCCTGCCGGATGATGTCCTGGATAGAGCTTTTAATCCGGTCGCCGAGGTGCAGATCATGCGCATCCTGCAAGAAGGATTGACAAACGCCCGCAAACATGCCGAGGCGCAGTGCGTGCAGATGGCTTTTATACGCCAGGATGGGCGGATCCAGATTACCATGCGGGACGACGGCAAGGGGTTTGAGCCAGGTGTGTTTCAGGATGACCGGCCGCGTGGCTTTGGCTTACAGTTCATGCGCGAGCGGGCGGAAGCTATCGGAGGCAGCCTGGAGGTGCGCTCGGTCCCCGGCGCAGGGACGGAGATCCTGTTGATCGTACCATTGAACGATACCCATGCCTGACTCCCCACCTCACCCTGCCGCATCTGCGCGTCTCCGTATCCTGCTTGTCGATGATCACGCCCTGTTCCTGGAAGGACTGCGCAACCTGCTCGCCTTAAAGAACATCGAAGTCCTCGGCGCCGCTAGCGATGGGCTGGAGGCGCTGGAAAAAGCCCGCAGCCTGCGCCCGGACGTGATTCTGATGGACGTCCAGATGCCGCGCTGCGATGGCCTGGCCGCCACCCGCCTGATCAAAGCCGAGCTGCCTGAGATCAAGATCGTGATGCTGACCATGTCGGAAGACGATGACAACCTGTTCGAAGCGGTCAAGAGCGGCGCCTCGGGCTATCTGCTTAAGAAGCTGAAGCCCGAGCCTTTCTTCGCTTTACTCGCCGACCTCCAGGCCGGTCTGCTGCCCTTCTCGCCAGGCCTGGGTAATAAGCTGCTGGAGGAGTTCACCCGCCTGTCAGCGCTTGCCTCCCCTTCACCTGCTAAAGGGGATGAAAGCAGCGGCCTGAATGAACAGCAGCTTTCGCCGCGGCAGCGGCAGATCCTGACCCTGGTCGCCCAGGGGCAGACCTACCGCCAGGTCGCAGAAACGCTGGGCATCAGCGAGCCGACGGTCAAATATCACATGGGAGAGATGCTCAACCGGTTGCACCTGGAGAACCGTGGGCAAGTGATCGCCTACGCGGCGCGTATGGGTCTGACGAGAAGATAACTAGACACGGATTCCTCAGCAGGGCCGCACTCAAGTATAGTTTTCCGACCCGGGAGACTATACTTTTTTTTCGCCCGGACTATACCTGAGGATATTCCCTTTTGAGCAAAATTTGTATATCCTGGTTATAGGTCGCAACGAGCGAGGTGCGCAGTGGAGAAGCAGATCCAGCTAGTGTTATACGGCAATTCATTGTTTGTAAACGGTATCGCCAGGAGCCTGGATGCTGAGCCAAACCTGGAAGTCGTCCAGGTCCAAGACGAGGCGTTGGAGGCATGCCTGCCCGATGAAGTTTCAGGCGCCTGCCTGCTGGCCTTCGATATCCATGAGGCCTCGCCCGAGATGATGCTGGCGCTGTTCAAGGGCAATCCTGATTTGACATTGTTAGCGTTGGACCCGGAGGGCGACCGGCTGATGGTGCTCTCCGGCCAGGCCTCAGGCGCTCGGACGATTGGAGACCTGATGGAGGTCATCCGCAGACACGGAAAAGGTTGACACAGGGAAGGAGAGAGGCTGAACAATCTCAAACAGCATATTGAAATTCTATTAGGCAATGGTTCCGTAACTGGTCGAAATCAAATCAAAGGAGCTTGACATGAAGACAAAACTCACTATCCTGATCGTTATAGCCCTGCTGGCAGTAAGCGTCACCTGGGCGCTGGCCCAAACCAATAGCGTTATTAACGCCTGTATGATGAATGATGGCACGATCCGGATCGTCTCTGATCCGGCAGTGTGCAAGAAGAACGAAACCCTGCTGAGCTGGAACATCATGGGACCGAAAGGCGACCCCGGCCTGGCCTGCTGGGACCTGAACGGGGATGGCATCCAGGATGCGTCAGAGGACATCAACCT
>JBFYSP010000259.1:0-6315 GCA_041301395.1 Anaerolineae bacterium | reverse complement strand
CTTAGCGGCTTAGCGGTTCAATCGCTTTTCCTTCATCTTTTCAGTGTTTTCCCTCTTGACAAACCCCAGCATTAACGCTATATTAACCGTAACCGGTTACGGTAACGGTTACGGTATCAGTACCGGTAGCGGTTTCATGAGAGCGGAGTGAGCGCAAATGTCCGTCACGATTGCCGAGCTGGCCAGGATGGCCGGCGTTTCCAAAACCACCGTCTCCCGGGTGATCAACAACAAGCCCGACGTAGATCCCGCCACCCGAGAGAAGATCCTCGGGTTGATCGATACCTACCAGTTCCAGCCCAACGCCTTCGCCGTGGCTATGTCGCAGCAGAAGAGCCGCCATATTGGGCTGCTCATCCCGCACGATGCCGAGTACGTTTTCTCCAACCCGTTCTATACCGAAGTGATGCGCGGCGTTTCCACCGAGGTGGATGCCCAGGATTACTACCTGGTGATGTGCTACGCGCACGAAGTCAACTACCTGGATATCTACAAGCAGAAGCGCGTGGATGGTTTTGTGCTGCTCAGCCCGGGATCCTTCCACCATCACATCATCCACTCGCTCACCGAAAGCGGGGTGCCTTTTGTCTCCACCGCTAAGGTTTTTGAGGAAGAAGGCATGGTGTATGTGGATGTGGACAATTTCTACGGCGCCACCCTGGTGATGGAGCACCTGGTGGGGTTGGGGCACCGCCGCATCGCCTTCATTGGCAAGCCCACCCTGCAGAGCTCGATCGACCGGCTGAACGGCTACCGCCATGTGCTCAAGGCGCACGACCTGCCGGAAGACACCTCCCTGGAGCTGACCGTGGACATCTCGTCGGCGGAACGCGGCCACGATTTTGCCCTGCAGCTGCTGCGCCGCTCCGATCCACCGAGCGCCATCATGCTGGCCAACGATATCCTGGCGTTTGGCGCGCTGCAGGCTGCCCAGGAGATCGGGCTGAACGTGCCCGGCGACGTGTCGATCACCGGCTTCGACGATATCCCCTTCGCCCGCCATGCTTACCCGCCGCTGACCACCGTGCGCCAGCCGGCTTACGAGAAGGGCGTAGTGGCCGCGCGTACCCTGATCCAGCTGCTGGAGCAGAAGTCGCCGCCCGAATCCAGCAACCTGCCGGTCGAGCTGGTGGTGCGCGGCTCGACGGGTGCCGTTCCGGCGAATAAACGCTAATTTCCACAGGATCATTTATGCCCACTGCACAGTACCGCCACTTTGGATGCCGCATCACCGACGACCTGACCTACAAGGGCTACCGGACGATTTTCCTGGAGAACGAGCTGCTGCGCGTGGGCGTGCTGCTGGACAAGGGCGCCGATATCTTCCAGTTCGTGCACAAACCCAGCGATACCGATTTCCTGTGGCGCTCGCCGCAGGGGTTGATTGCTCGCGATCGTTTCATCGCCACAAAAACGCCCTCCAGCGGCAATTTCCTGGATACCTACCACGGCGGCTGGCAGGAGATCCTGCCGGGCGGCGGGCCGGTGGAGTACGCCGGCGCCGAGCTGGGCATCCACGGCGAAGTGACCTTGCTGGGCTGGGATTGCGACATCCTGGAGGATACCCCGGGTCGCATCTCGGTGCGCCTGGCGGTGGACTGCGTGCGCCTGCCGCTGCGCCTGGAGCGCATCATGACCCTGGAAGCGAGCACTCCCTGCCTGTTCATCGAAGAAACCCTCACCAACCTGTCGCCATCGCCGCTCGATTTCATGTGGGGGCACCACCCGGCATTTGGCGCGCCCTTCCTGAAGGAAGGCGTGCGCCTGTTCGTGCCGGCAGGTGCCGCACGCACGCACGCCACGCAGTTCCTGCCCAGCAGCATCTTGCAGCCGGACATGCAGTTTGCCTGGCCGCTGGCGCCACGGGTCGGCCAATCTCCCGCGACCTTGCGCCCTGGAGAAGAGCACTCCAGGGCAAGCTCAGGGACTTCGCCTTCGCTTGACGTGTCGCTGGTCCCCGGCCCGCAGGCCGGCTATGCCGAGATGCTCTACCTCAGCGAGCTTACCGCCGGCTGGTACGCAGTTGTCGATCCGTCCCAGAAGCTCGGCTTCGGGCTGGCCTGGGATCACAAAGTTATGCCGTACTTGTGGCTCTGGCAGGTGTACGGCGCCGCCCCCGGCTATCCCTGGTGGGACCGGGTGTACGTCGTCGCCCTGGAGCCCTGGACAACTATCCCCAATAACCTGAATCAGGCAATTTCATCTGGAACGCAAGCAAATTTGAAAGGAGGTGAACGGATCACCTTTACATGCACTGCGACCGCAATCGCAGGGAGGAAACAGGTGAAGTCCATCGATTTACAAGGCAATGTTGAATAACGGCAAGTTCATGTTCAACAAATCAAACTATTATGCACGATAAGGAGAATGCAAGATGAAGAAACTGTCAACCCTGTTAGTTCTGTTCCTGGTCGCCGTGATGCTGCTGAGCGCCTGCTCGAATGCGACCGAGGAAGCCCCTGCCGCTGAAGAGCCCGTGGCTGAAGAGCCTGCGGCCGCTGAAGCACCCCTGGTAGCCTACTCCCAGGCCGAGCTGGTCAACGCCTGGCGTGTGACCAATCAGAAAGATATGGAAATGCAGGCCGAGGACTTCGGCTACAAGCTGGTGAGCATCGATGCCAACCAGGATCCCTCCAAGCAGCTGGCCGATGTGGAAAACATGCTGGCCCAGAAGCCGGTGTGCCTGATCGTCTCCCCGCTGGAGTCGAAGGCTTCCGCCCCGGTGGTCGAAATGGCCAACAAGGCCGGCGTGCCGCTGGTGATCATTGACCGCACCATCGAAGCGACCCCCGGTGAGGGGCAGTACAAGACCGAGATTACCCAGAGCCATGTGCTTTCCGGCAAGCTGCTGGCCGAAAAGGCCGTTGAGCTGCTGACTGCCAAGTACGGCGAGCCCAAGGGCAACGTCGTACATGTCCAGGGACTGGCGGGCGCTTCCCCGGTGATCGATGCCAATGCGGGCTGGGATGAGGTTATGGCGCAGTACCCGAACATCGTAGTGGTAGCCACCGCCGATGCCGGTTTCACCAAGGAAGGCGGCTTGAAGGTGATGGAAGACTTCCTGCAGCGTTTCCCCGCCGGTGAGATCGACATCGTACGCAGCGACTACTCCGATATGACCATGGGCGCCCTCGAGGCGATCAAGAATGCCGGCCGCACCGAGCTGCTCGGCCACGTGCTGGGTGAGGGCGGACACATCAAGGCCCTCGAAGCGGTTGTTGCCGGCGATATCGCCCGCGAGACGCAGACCCCGCCGTACTTTGGCCTGAAGGCCATGCAAGCCTGCAAGGACATCCTGGCGGGCACAGCCGTACCTGCTCAGCAGCAGGTCGATATCAAGGTCTTCGATGCCGCCAAGGCCGACGAAGCCAAAGCCTACATCGAGCAGATCAAGGCGCTGGGGTTGGAATTCTAGGTTTGCGTATTGTAGGGGCGGGTCTCAGACCCGCCCCTACGGAAAAACAGGAACCTGATGATGGAAAAGAACCCGCCCTACAATATCGAAGCATCACCAAGCCGTAGGGCGGGTTTCTTACCCGCCGGGAACTGTGGCAGGAATGGAATCCCGCCCTACAGCAACGCTGCATCACCAAGCCGTAGGGCGGGTTTCTTACCCGCCGGGATATGTGGCGGGAATGGAATCCCGCCCTACACAGGCGGTCTGCCGTCGTCCGTCTTCCGTCGGCACTTCAAGGAGCTACCCATTGGACTCACCTCCCCCTATCCTGACTCTGCGCGATACCTGTAAATCCTTCTCTGGCGTGCAGGTGCTGAAAAATGTGAACCTGGAGCTCTACCCTGGCGAGGTGCATTGCCTGGTAGGGGAGAACGGCGCCGGCAAGTCGACGCTGATCAAGATCATCTCCGGGGCGTACCAGCCCGACAGCGGCCAGGTGATCTACCAGGGGCAGGAGCTCAAGCACATCCACCCGCGCTGGGCGCGCGAGAACGGCATCAATACCATCTACCAGGAGATCGACCTGATCCCCTCGCTGAGCGTGGCCGAGAATATCTCGCTGGGCAACGAGCTCACCGGGCGGGGTGGGGGCATCGACTGGGCGGCTACCCGCAAGCGGGCGCAGAAGATCCTGGACGACATGGGCGAGACCCAGTTCGACGTGGATGCGCCGGTAGGCAGCCTGAAAGTGGCTTACCAGCAGATGGTGGCGATTGCCAAGGCACTCTCGCTCAACAGCAAGGTGCTGATCCTGGATGAGCCTACGGCAGTCTTCACCAGCTCGGAGATCGACCTGCTTTTCGGCATCATCGCCCGCCTGAAGGCGCAGGGCATCGCCCTGCTGTACATCTCGCACCACCTGGATGAAATCTTCCAGATTGGCGACCGGGTGACGGTGCTGCGCGACGGCGCACTGATCCGCAGCGGCTGCATCGCCGAATTCGACAAGAATGCCCTGGTGAAGGCCATGGTCGGGCGCGAGATCGACTTCTCGCATGAGAACGGCCTCAAGAACAGCGACCGCCAGGTGCTGCGAGTGGAAGATCTACGGCGCGGCGGGACGGTGGACGGAGTCAGCTTCACCTTGCATGCCGGCGAGATCGTCGGCGTGGCGGGGCTGGTGGGCGCCGGGCGCACCGAGATGGCGCGCCTGCTGGTGGGTGCCGACCAGCCGGAAGGCGGCAAGATCTACCTCAACGATCAGCCGGTGCAGGTGCGCTCGCCGCGGCATGCCCTGGGGATGGGAATTTCGATGCTGCCCGAGAGCCGCAAAGAAGAAGGGCTGGTGCTGGTGCGCACCGTGGCCGAAAACATCGGCTACAGCCAGGTGGAGGAGCGGCAGCGCTTCACTTTCGTCCCCTGGCGGCAGATCAAACAGGATATTCTGAAGGTGATCGCCGCGGTGGAGCTGCGACCGCCGCAGCCCAACCTGCAGGTGGTGTATATGAGCGGCGGCAACCAGCAGAAGGTGGTGCTGGCGCGGCTGCTCTCGGCCGACTGCGAGGTGCTGATCCTGGATGAGCCCACCCGAGGCGTGGACGTGGGCGCCCGCATGGAAATTTACAAGCTGATCCAGCAGCTTAAGCAGGACGGCAAGGCCATCCTGATGATCTCGTCCGACCTGGTGGAGATATTGACCCAGGCCGACCGCATCCTGGTGATGGCGCGCGGCAAGATTGCCGGCGAGCTGGCAGCCCGGGATGCCACCGAAGAGAAAGTGCTGGCGATGGCGCTGCAGCTGAGTGAGGAGCCCGTATGAATAACACAGCACAACGCAGTAAAGCGGCGCTGGGCAGGACCGGCGGCTGGTTTGGGCGCAACACCGCACTGGTGGCTCTCATCTTTGCCGTCGTGATTGGGGCTCTGTTCGTGCCTAACTTCCTGACGCGCCTGAACCTGACGGCCATCCTGTTCCAATATTCGATCATTGGGCTGCTGGCGCTGGGCCAGCTGCTGGTGATCCTGACGGCGGGCATCGACCTGTCGCAGGGCAGCGTGGTGGCGCTGACTTCGATCGTGGTGGCCAGCCTGATGCTGCATGTCGGGCTGCTGCCGGCGGTGCTGGGCGGTCTGTTGGCCGGCACGCTGATCGGTGTGACCAGCGGCCTGATCGTCAGCCGCACCAAGATACCCGCTTTCGTGGTTACTTTAGGCATGCTGGGCATCGCCCGCGGCCTGGCGCTGCTCATCTCGGATGCCAAGCCGATTGCCATCGAGAACGATGCCTTCATTAACTTCGGCACCAGCCTGGTGGCCGGCATCCCGGTCTCGGCGCTCATCTGGGTGGCGGCCAGCCTGCTTGTGTGGTACTTCCTGAAGTACCGCCGTACCGGGCGCTATATTTATGCCCTGGGCGGCGGCGAAGAAAGCGCCCGGCTCTCCGGCGTGGACGTAAAACAGGTCAAGCTGCTGGTGTACGGGCTGTGCGGCCTGCTCACCGCTATGGGCGGCGTAATCTGGACGGCGCGGTTGAGCTCGGGCTCGCCGATCGGCGGGGTGAACTACGAGCTGGAGAGCATCGCCGCAGTGATTGTAGGCGGCGGCAGCCTGTTCGGCGGCATCGGCACAGTCGGCGGCACCCTGGTGGGTGTGCTGCTCTTCGGCACGATCAACAGCATCCTCAACCTGATGGGCATCTCGCCCTACTGGCAGGGCACGATCAAGGGCGTGCTGATCCTGCTGGCGGTCGCCCTGAGCCAGGTGCGGCGCTCGTCCAGTGCGGGCACCAGCCGTGAAGCGCAGCCGCCCCCGGCGGCCCGCCCGGCACGAGAAGGAGAAACAGCATGGAAGCAGTGAACCGGCGGCTTTCGGGCGTCAACTTCGAGACACGCGCCGTATTGAAGATCCTGGCGATCCTG
>JBFYSP010000246.1:0-16648 GCA_041301395.1 Anaerolineae bacterium | reverse complement strand
TGGCAGACAGCCTGCGGTCAGCTGTTAGCGGTCTGATAGAGAGCGAGACCAGCGATATCCTGGCATCCGAAGACGGCGTCCAGTATTTCGTCGAAGTTTACCCTCCCCCAGCGCGCCTGATTGTCGTCGGCGCGGTGCACCTGGCCGAGTACCTGGTCGAGATCGCCAACCTGGCCGGGTTCGATACGATTGTGGTCGACCCGCGGCGGGCTTTCGCCACTCCGGAGCGTTTTCCGCATGCCAGGAGCTTGCTGCATGCCTGGCCGCAGGATGCCCTGGCGGAGATGAAGCTGGACCGCTCGGCTTACGTTGCCGTCCTGACGCACGACCCTAAATTGGACGACCCTGCCTTGATGGTTGCCCTGGCATCCGCGGCGCGCTATGTGGGGGCGCTGGGCAGCCGCCGCACCCACCGCCTGCGCGTCGAGCGCCTATCCCAGGCCGGATTATCCAGCGAGCAAATCGCCCGGCTGCATGCCCCAATCGGCCTGGATCTGGGCGGGCGCGCCCCGGTTGAGATTGCGGTCAGCATCCTGGCCGAGATTATTCGGGCTCGCAGCCAGCCGTTATCCGTTTAAGGAAATATGGTATGCAAAGCATAGAAGCCGTTCAAGCCGGATTACTGCAGCAGTTGTATGTCGCCCGCCGGGGGCTATCCACGGCAATCTTCCTGGCGCTCAAGTTAGGCAAGCCGCTATTCCTGGAAGGCGAGGCCGGCGTAGGCAAGACTGAAGTTGCCAAGGTGTTGGCCGGTATGCTGGCGGCGCCCCTTATCCGGCTGCAATGCTACGAAGGCCTGGACGTGCACAACGCTGTTTACGAGTGGAACTACCCACGCCAGATTCTGCATTTGCGCCTGCTGGAAGCCAGCAAAGCCAGCCGGGAAGCGATGGAGCACGATCTGTACAGCCGGGATTTCCTGCTGCCGCGTCCCTTACTGCAGGCTATCGAACACAACGAAGACCGGCCGCCGGTGCTGCTGATCGACGAGGTTGACCGCGCCGATGAGGAGTTCGAGAGCTACCTGCTGGAGGTGCTCTCCGATTTCCAGATCAGCATCCCAGAGATCGGCACAATCCGCGCTGCCAGTCCACCGGTGGTGGTGATTACCTCTAACCGGACGCGCGAGGTACACGACGCTCTCAAACGCCGCTGCCTGTACCAGTGGATCGATTATCCCGACTTTGACACCGAGCTGCAGATTGTGCAGCTCAAGATTCCGGAGCTGGCCCCGAGACTGACGCGCCAGATCGTGACCGCAGTACAACGGCTGCGGGACGCCGAATTATATAAAGCCCCTGGCGTGGCCGAGACCCTGGACTGGGGCCGGGCGCTGCAAGCTATGGATCGGGATGAGCTGGATGAGGAAGCCATGAACGATACCCTGGGGGTGCTGCTCAAGTACCAGGACGACGTGCAGCGGGTGCAGGGACCTGTGGTGAGCAAATTGGTCAAGGAGGCACATGCCGGCAGTTGAAGCGGCCGCGGAAAGCCCTGCTGGTCGCCTACCGGCTAATTTATTGCGCTTTGGACGGCTGCTGCGCCGGGTAGGGATTGGGGTCAACGCCGGGCAGGTGACCGACCTGGCACGCAGCCTTGAGTGGATCGATCTGGGCCACAAGGAAGACGTCTACCACGCGGCACGCTGCACGCTTTTACATGATGCCAGGCAGATCGAGCTCTTTAACCGGGCTTTCGAACTGTTCTGGTCGGGGCAGGTTGAACTGCTGGTGGAGATGGGAGGCTCGGATCGGAACAGCCGCAGGCGAAATACGCCAACCACCCCGCCGGAAAGCGACCAGCCGGTCCGCCGGGACTCCAGGCGGATGGATATGCCGGTTGGCGATCCCGGCGAGGAATCCATGCCTGATGAAACCAGTGTGCTGGCCAGCTACAGCCCGCAAGAAATCCTGTACCGCAAAGACTTTGCCCTATTCAACGAAGAAGAGCTGCTGGCAGCCAGACAGGTGTTGAAAAACATGACCTGGCAGCTGAAGCCACGCCGCTCGCGCCGCACCGCCCGCTCCAACCGCCGCAGCGGCAGGCTGGATATGCGCCGGGTGCTGCGGGACAACCTTGCCCTGGGCGGCGAGCTGGTACAGCTTTCCTGGCGGCAGCGCAAGACGAAATCTCGCCCCCTGGTGCTGATCTGCGACATCAGCGGCTCGATGGAGCGCTACTCCCGCCTGTTATTGCAGTTCCTGCACAGCCTGGTGCAGGGTAATCACCGCATCGAGACCTTCGTTTTCGGCACCCGCCTGACCTGCATCACCCCCGCCCTGCGCAGAAGGGATGTGAATACTGCCATCGACCATGCCGCCAGCCTGGTAGTGGATTGGTCGGGTGGCACGCGCATCGGCGAGTCGCTCAAGACCTTTAACTACCGCTGGTCCCGGCGGGTGCTCGGGCATGGGGCAGTCGTAATGATCATCAGTGATGGCTGGGATCGGGGCGAACCCGGCATGCTGCGGGATGAAATGCAGCGCTTGAAAGCCAGTGCCTCCAGGCTGATCTGGCTCAATCCGCTGGCGGGCGCCTCGGATTACAAGCCCCTGGTGCGCGGCATGCAAACTGCCCTGCCATTTGTGGACGATTTCCTGCCGCTGCACAACCTGTCCAGCCTGGAGCAGCTTGCCCGGCGGCTGGAAACGCTACAGTAAACGGTCAACCATCAGTACCAGGAAAATAAACGCCAGGTACATACTGGAATAGCGGTACATCTTCCAGGCCAGCTTGTTGCCGCCAGTGCGCCAGACCTTGTAGGCCGCCGCCAGCAGCCACAATCCGAGCAGCGCCGCCCCCACCAAATATACACTGCCGCCCAGCCCGAACAGCGGCAGGAGCAGTGTAAGCACCACCAGAGAGATGGTGTACAGCAAGATCTGCCAGCGGGTCTCTTTTTCGCCACGGATGACCGGCAGCATGGGAACACCCGCCCGGGCATAGTCCTTGCGGCGCACCAGCGCCAGAGCCCAGAAATGCGGCGGAGTCCACATGAAGACGATGGCAAACAGGAACAGGGAAGGGACGTTCAAGCTGCCCGTCGCTGCCGCCCAGCCCACCAGCGGAGGGATGGCTCCTGCGCCGCCCCCAATGACGATGTTCTGCACGGTGGTTTTTTTCAAGATGATGCTGTACAGCAGCACGTAATAGATGATCCCGGCCAGGGACAGCATGGCGGCCAGGAAATTGACCATGGCAGTCATCAAATAGAAGGATGCCAGCGCCATCCCCACGCCAAAGGCCAGGCCTTCGGCAGGAGTCAGCCGCCCGGATGGGATCGGGCGCTTCTGAGTGCGCTGCATCTTGCGGTCGTCGTTGCGATCGATATACTGGTTGATCGCACCCGATCCACCGGCCGCCATGAAACCGCCCAGCAGCGTCCAGAAAGTCAGGGAGAGCGAAGGCCAGGCCTGCCCGCCAATCACCATTCCGGTGTAGGTAGTGACCAGCAGCAGCAAGACAACGATTGGCTTGGTGAGCATCAGCAGGTCTTTGGCCAGACCTTTACGCCCGGCTCTCACCACCGCCACGTCGACTGCTTCGTCTTCCGCCGAGCGACCAGCTAGACCGACAAACACAACCTGGATGGTCAAGGCCGCCCACACGGCCACGGCGGTTGCCGTGTGCACCCCCAGAAGATAGGCAGGGTACCCTTCGACCAACCGGGCGCCGAGCAGCGCTTGAGAATAAAACAGCACCACCGCAGATGTAGTTGCTACCAGGATGGGTGTTGCACTGCGTTGGGTGCGCCAGGCTTTGACCAGCAGCGCCGCCATCAAGATCCCCGTCGCCGCGACAATCGCCCGGTGCAGCAGGTTCAACCAGGCGGCAGAGTCGCCAGAAACCAGCTCCGTCGTGCACAGTGGCCAGGAGCTGCAGGCGGCAGTCGCCCCAGAGCCGGAGACCAGCGCGCCGCTCACCAGCAGGACAAACAGCATGCCAAACGTGACCCAGGACAGGCGTCCGAATTGGGTGCGGAAGCGCATTTTTAGCTGCGCATCCCCGGCGTCGGAGCGCCAGGAGGCATACGCCGCCACCAGACCGACCAGCAACGCGGATTGGATCACCAGGGATAATCCCAGGTGCAGCGTTGACACCCAGGAAGGACCGGTATCTGCAAACGGCGCCCAGCTTCCGGCCAACGATGCCGCACCGCTCAAGAGTACCTGAACAATAATCAGCAGGGCTGCCAGGATGATCGGCCGGCTGATCCAGCTCTGCCGCCGGAAATGAATCCAGGCCAGGAGCGCCGACGCTCCTACCAGAAGCACAGAAAGGGCTGCCAACGCCCGGTGAGCATAGCTCAACAGCGCACTCTCGGCCTGCGGGGGGGCAAAACTACCCAGACAGGTCGGCCAATCCAGGCAGGCGGCACCTGCACCGGTGACGCGCACAACCCCGCCAGCAACAATCAGCAGGAATACGGCGATAGAGGCTGCCAGGGTGACGGCAGTCAGGCGTTTGTAGGAGGTTTCGGTCGGGCTGTTGGTGATCATCATCTTACCCATTTTCACGATCTAAACTGCTTTGCTTTTCTTCCAGTTGAGCCGCTTTTCGGCTTTCCTGGCGCCGGAGATATACCAGGTAGCCGATGCCCAGGATGGCGGCAAAGGCGAACCACTGCAGAGCGTAGCCCATGTGTGGGCCTTCGGTCAAGTCCTGCTCCAGCGCTGTGCGAACTGGAATGCTTAGCGGGCCATCCGCGGGCGACTGCTGCAGGTAAACCGGCAGCAGCGAAAGCGCAGTCTGCTGCGAGATGGCCGGAATGTTGACAAAATTCCAGGCTTGCAGGGCAGGCCCACCGGGAACAGGCGTAGGATCAGTCTGGCTGCCATAATCTGCCTTGCTGCGGGAGGCTCGGATGACACCCTGCACCGTCACAACCCCCGGCTCGTCAAACTGGCTCCAATCGCCGCTTTCGTAGTCGGCTGCCGGGATCCATCCCCGATCCACCAGCACAGCCCGGTCGCTGCCGGCAATCTGGAGCGGGGCAACCAGGTGCACACCCCACTGGTTGTTGTAATACTGGTTGCGCAGGGCGATCTGTTTGGAGAAATCGTACTCCCCAGTCACGAATGCCGCGCGGTATTCCATCTCCGTCAAGGGCTGGTCCAAGGCCACGCCTTGCAGATCCAGCTCGGGTTGGCTCACTTGCGCCTCGACCCGTGCGTTGAACGCCCGCCGGCTTTCCAGGCGATCCAGCTGCCAGATGCCCAGCCGGATCATGACGGCCATCGCAGCCAGCACCAGCAAAGTGGCCGGCAGCCACTTTTTACTAATTATTTTTGTCATCAGCTATTCTTAAAGTTCGGGTCAGACGGCCACAGCCTTAGGTTTCCGGTCAACCGGAATAACCAGCAGGCTGTAGATAAACAGAAAGATCGCAGTGGCCGGCGCTGCCAGGAACAAGCCCACCAGGCGGGTACTCAGGCTGGTGCCGCTGCGGATATCCATGTTCAGGTAATTCGTGGTCTGGAAAGAACAGGAGTAGGCCAGTTTATCCGCCGTTTCCATCACCAGGCTGCCGGTCGACCCAGCCGGTACCCAGATTGGTCCCAACTGGTGGCTGACCGAATCCTGGTTGACCACTTCCAATTTATCGCCAATCACAAAGATCATCTCATTGGGGATGACCGGGCTGTCCTGACCTTGTTCGACCAGGGTTGCGGTGCCCTGCGGGATGACCAGCCGGATCGTTTGTGGCGGACGGTCATAGTCGTCCTTTTGCAAGCGATAGGCGATTTCATTAAACACAGCCACCCCTACCAGGGAGATGATAATCACGATCCCCAGCCGAATCAGATATGGGCGGATTTTTGACTTTTCTTTCATTTTTACTGACTCGCTTTTTCCTTGAGCAGGTGAGTCACATCGCTCACAATTTTTTCCGGCTCCATGCCAAAGGGGTAAGTCAGGCGCCAGTTGCCTTGTTTATCGATAGCATATACCCGGGCGGTGTGGTCAATCAGGTAACCGGCCGCGCTGGCTGTTTCCTGTTTTTCCACCAACACACCGTAGTCCTTCCACACCTGCTGCAGGACCTCTGACTCACCGGACAAGCCGACGAAATCCGGGTCAAATCCGAGCAGGTATGCTTTACGGCGATCCTGTGTATCGCGCTCGGGATCGACGGTGATATACACAAAGCGCACATTCTCAGCCTGCTCACCCAGCTGCTGCTTCACCCGGCGGAAATCGGACAGCGTGACCGGGCAGACGTCCGGGCAGTTGGTATAGCCGAAGAAGATCATCACTACCTTACCTTGCTGATCACTCAGGCGAAAAGGCTGCCCATCCTGATCGACCAGCTCGAAATCGGCCGCTTCCGCCGGCGGGTCGATGAGCGATCCCTGGTAGGTGTAGTTGCGTACGGATACCTGCCACACCAGCAGGATAGCTGCCAGGCCGATCAAGGCTCCGATGGCGATCATTAGGATTGATTTCATGCTTACTTAGTTGCCTTTATTTTTATCATCCTGAGTGAAGCGAAAGTTCTTGGCTGTTCGCTTCACTCAGAACGATACTTTTTCACAGCGCCATTTACTTCAGGCGGTAGCTACAAACATTCTTATGCGCCGGCGTGGCCAATTAAGTACAGCGCCGGGTAGAAGAAGATCCACACCACATCTACGAAGTGCCAGTAAACCGCGGCCGCTTCAACAGGCCAGTGGCGCTCGGCGCTATACAGGCCTTTCTTAGCATTGCGGTAAATGATGAACAGGAATAGCACACCAGTCAACACGTGGAAGGCATGGAAACCGGTCATCAGGAAGAAGATAGAAGTCTCCAGCGAGCCGTTGAAGCCAGCCAGCGGCCATTCCACAAATACCACGCCGATCAAAAACAAAGAACCAAAGACAATCGTCACCAGCAGCGAACGGAAGAACTTCTTCGTCTCGCCAAAGGTCATGGCGGTCTCGGCGGTGTACATAAAGTACGAGCTCACCAGCAACAGCGCGGTGATCGCCAGGCCTAGGGTCTGGCTGACCTCCGGGCGGTTGCCCGTACCCAGCAGGTAAAAACGGGAAACGAACATCCCGGCAAACAAAAAGGCATCCGAGATCAGGAACAACCACAAACCCAGGCGGTTTGTGCCTTCCCGGCGGCGATATTCGGCCAGAGTTGTTGTTATAGTGCTCATGCGTGCTCCTCTTCGTCACCGCTCCACAACCGGCGAACATGCATAAAATCTCGTACGATAAAGAATGCTTTCAGCACTGAGATGGCCATCAAGGGCACCCAAACAATGTTCCAATCCGAGGCATTATTACCCAGCAGGTACTCACCCACCGTCAAAGCCAGGAGCAGGAGCAGGATGGCGTTGCCAACCCGGTAAGCCTGTTTCTTTTTTTCTTCCATCGGTCATATCTCCTTAATTATTCCAGACTGCATCCAGGTTCAGTCTGCCCCTGCCGGGACAGGATCGGCCGCAACCGGAGGTTCCTTCAGCTTTGGTGCTCGATCGGGGTCGATACTGACATAAGCCGAGCCTGCCAGGCCGTAATCGTACGGCTCGCCAATCACCTCAAAGGGATTATCGCCATAGTTGTGCACCGGGATCGGCGAAGGCAGCATGAATTCCGGGGAGCGCGAGCGCCAGGGATTGGCCACAGCCACCTTACCTCGCTTGGCGCTGACCACAAAGTTCACCACTGAAACTAAGACCGCCAGGCCGATGACAAAGGCTGCAATGGTCACCAACAGCTGGGTGAACTCGATCTGCGGCGCCAGAGCGGGATCGTAGTCAGCGATACGGCGGCGCATGCCCAGCAAGCCGACCTGCATCTGGCCCAGGGACTGCACGTAGAAAGCCGGCAGCATCAGGAAGAAGTGCAGCTTACCAAGCTTCTCACTGTACATGCGCCCAGTCACTTTTGGGAACCAGTAATAGAGCGCTGCAAAGAACGGGAAAACGAACCCGCCAAACATGGTTGCGTGGAAGTGTCCCACGATCCAGTAAGTGTCCTGCAGGTGTAAATCGGTGGAAACCGTTCCGTTTGGTGGGCCGCTCAAACCGCCCAGCAGGAATACCGAGATGGCGCCCAGGACGAACAGCATGGGCGTCTCGAAGGAGAGCTTGCCGCCCCAAAGCGTGGCTACCCAGCTGAAGAACTTGATGCCGGTTGGGATGGCTACCAGCAAAGTGCTGTACATGAAAGGCACCCGCAGGTACGACTCCATACCAGAAGTGAACATATGGTGCGCCCAAACCAGGAAGCCCACCAGCGCGATGGCTAGCGAAGACAGCGCCACCCATTTATACCCAAACAGCGGTTTGCGGGTGAAGACCGGCAGCAGCTCGCTGATGGTCCCCAAACCTAGCAGGACGAATACGTACACCGCCGGGTGCGAGTAGAACCAGAAAAGGTGCTGGAAAAGTATCGGATTGCCACCGTTTTCTGGGCCGAAGAATGACATGCCAAACAACCTCTCGAAGGAGACCATCTGAAAGGACAGGCCGATGAGCTGCGTGGCGGTCAGGCCGATAATCGCGGTCGCCAGAGCGGACCATACGATGATCGGCATACGGAAGTAGTTCATGCCCTTGGCGCGCATGCGGATCGTCGTGGTAATGACGTTCAGCGAGCCCAGGATGGATGAAAGCCCGGCGAAATACACGCCCCAGAAGAACATGTTCATGCCCAGGGAGGGCGAAGTCTGGCTGAGCGGCGGATAGCCGGTCCAGCCGGTCTCCAGGCCACCCAGCAGGATGCTGCTGAGCAAGGTGACGGCCGCGGGGATATTGATCCAGAAGGCGAAAGCGTTCAACCGCGGAAAAGCCATATCGTTGGCGCCAATCATCAGCGGCACCAGGTAGTTGGACAGCGCACCAACACCGAGCAAGATCGCCACGATCATCACAATGCCGTGCAGGGTGAAGATCGTGTTGTACGAGTCCAGGCTCATGAACTGCATGCCAGGGGCAGCCAGCTCGGTGCGGAAGATCAGGGCAAAGAAGCCCGCCAGCATGAAGACCACCAGGGAGGTGAAGCCGTATTGCACGCCGATCACTTTATGATCGAAGGAAGCGCTCAGATAGCGCTTGCTCCCTTTTTCGAAGGCATCCGTCGGATGGGAGGGGGTCTCGATGCCGCGCATCCACTTAAGCCAGTCACCCACCACTCCCACGCTCAGCATGAAGCCGATCGTACCCAACATCGCACCGGCAACGTATGCGCCTTCGATAAAGAAGAAGGTCTTTGCCTGGGGATCCCAGGGTGTCGTAGGCGTCAGGCCCAGGATCATGCGGATGCCAGTCACCAGCGCCAGGCCGATGACCATCCCAACCAGGTATCCCAGGACGCCTCTCACCAGGCCGATGGAAAAGAAACCACCTTTTTTCTGTTCGTTCATATATTCCTCCAAGCTTTCTGGCATACAGGCTATGGGACGATTGTCTTGATAAATTCGATAAGGGCGTTGATCTGCTCTTCAGTCAGAACTTCAGCATAGTTCTGGGGCATAACGCCGGCGGGGAAGCCCGCAACCACTTGGGCATTCGGGTTGAGAATCGAATTGATGATATAGGCATCATCGGCAGTCACCGTAGAGCCGTCAGTCAAGGCTTCCTGGCGTCCATACAGACCGAGCCAGCTGGGGCCAACGCCCTGTGTGCCATCCAGCGTATGGCAGGCCTTGCAGTTATTTTCGTATACACTTTGGCCGATGGCAACCGGGTCGGAAAGCTTGGCAACCTCGCCATTCCGCCAGGCAATAAACTCATCCTCACTGACCACGCGCACCTCGGCTATCATGGTGGTGTGCTGCTGGCCACACAACTCGGCGCAACGCAGGTAGTAAACACCTTCCTTCGTCGGCGTGACGCGCAGCGTGCGCACAAAGTCTTCGCCTCCCGGTAGGGCATCCTGCTTGACGCGGAACTCGGGAACCCAGAAGGAATGGATGATATCGCGCGAGCTCAGGTACAAAATGGACTGTTTGTCCACCGGCATGTACATCACCGGAGAGGCAACCTTATCCACGGCTACCGAGTCGACCGGGTATTCAAAGCTCCACTGCCATTTTTGGCCGATAACGCTGATAATCTCCGGTCTGGGGTCGGCGCGCAGGGTCTCAGCCAACGACTGGCCGCCCAGGTACGCAAAGAACAAAACGGCAGCCAGCGGAATGGCGGTCCAGGTCACTTCCAGCGTGGTATTGCCTTCGATGTGCTCTGCATCCGTTTCATCTCCCTTCTTGCGGCGAAAAAACACAATGCTGTACAGCATCAGCACGACGATCAGGGAGAACAGGAAGGCAATGACCTTAAACTCAATGTCGAACAGGCTGTCGATCGGTTCCGCCTGGGCCGAAGCCGCCTGTGGCAGCAGGGCTGCGGTGCCGCCATTATCCAATAAGTAGATCAATCCAGCGGCAACGATAACGACCAGGACGGCTGCGACAATCATGTGAATGTATTTCTTCATAACGCTCCTTCTCCTGTTTTCTTCCTTCGGGTACATTTCCCCTTGTTGAATAGGCGATTTCTGGTACTCATCCGAATAAGTCCACTCCTCTAACCAGTTGTCAATTTGGGAAGCAGCCAGGGTGCGGCGATCGTAAATGATGGCTTCCTGGGGGCTGTGCAGGGAAAGCAGCACAACACGCAGCTTCGATTCGCCTTCCACAAAACGCGCCAGGAACTCGTCCCGGTTCAGGTCTTTATCGTCGTAATCGACAATGATCAGGTCCGGGTGCAGGCGGTCGAGGGCAGCCAGCGCCTCATCCACCGTGGAGACCATACCGACGACTTCAACTCCAGCCTGGCGGCGTTCTTTCAGCAGGCTGCGCAGCCCCTGCCCAAAAAGGGCATGGTTGGAGGCTATCAGGACTCGGCGGGTGGTCTGGTCGGTCATTGGCAGGTATCTACTGTTATCAGGTGGATTCTGGCACAGCATAATTTATCAAAAATGATCGGATATGTCATCCACCTTCCTCTTGATCCTGGTAACGATATTGGGTAACCCGTAGGGGTGATTTCTCCATCACCCTTAAACCAAAAATATGGCATACTCAAGATATATTCAGAACCAGCCAATCTGGAGAGCTATCGAGATGACATCCTACTCTGGCGATCACGTACATAACCCCGATGAGCATGAAATCCACGACCACCATGCCGGGCACGGCCATACGCATGGTGCGGTCGACCCCAGCCTGTTCCGCTCGGAACGCGGCATCTGGGCAGTCAAATGGTCGCTGGTAGGGCTATTCGCTACCGCCCTTTTTCAGATTGTCATCGTAGGGATGACCGGCAGCGTGGCCTTGCTGGCCGATACCATCCACAATTTTGGCGATGCGCTGACTGCCATCCCATTATGGATTGCCTTTCGATTAGGCCAGCGCCCATCGACCAAGCGCTACACGTATGGCCTGGGGAGGGTAGAGGATCTGGCCGGGCTGTTCATCCTGGCAGCCATCCTGGTCAGCGCCATCCTGGCCGGGCGAGAAGCCATCCTGCGCTTCATGAATCCTCAGCCTATCGAGAACCTGTGGGCGGTGATCCTGGCGGCACTAGTTGGCTTCGCCGGCAATGAAGCCGTAGCCTGTTTTCGCATCAAAGTCGGACGAGAAATCGGCAGCCAGGCGCTCATAGCCGACGGGTACCACGCCCGCACCGATGGGCTTTCCAGCCTGGCAGTGCTGGCCGGGGCTATCGGCGTTGCGCTGGGTTTCCCCCTGGCAGACCCCCTGGCTGGGCTGGCTATCACTGTAGCCATCCTGAAAATCCTGTGGGACTCGGCTGGTCCGATCTTCAACCGCTTGCTGGATGGCGTTGATCCAGTAGTGGTCGATGAGATCGCCCATGCCGCATCGCACGTCCCCGGAGTGCAGGCCGTCAGCGAGGTACGCGTCCGCTGGCTGGGGCACCGCATGCTTACCGAGCTGAATATCGCCGTAGAACCGCATCTCTCGGTAGACGAAGGGCACGAGCTGGCCCGTCAGGTGCATCACGAGCTGCTGCACGAGCTGACCTACCTTTGGGCAGCAACTATCCATGTCGATCCAGCCCACGCCCTGGGCAGCCGCTACCACGGCTACGTGGACCACGTTCACGACAGCCTGTCTACTCACTCGCATTTTCCGTAATGTCTGGACTTGCCGCAGATATTCTCAAAGCTTATCGCGCTCAAACCTTCCGCAGCCTGCCCGGGCTGCGCCTGAAAGAACGGGAGGATGCAGTAGCCTACGCCAATCAGCGTGGCTTTATCTACTTCTGGCCGATCAAGGGAATCACTCTGCCCAGCTTGTGGGGCGCAGTAGCCGGCGACCGCCCGGTTGCCGATGCGCATGACGACCCCGGGCACGTTAGCTGGGAGTGGAAGGACTCGCTGCTCGGCGAGCGCCAGTGGTATTACGCCAAAATCCTGCGTAAGAAAGCCACCATCATCTCGCTGCCGGTAGTGCCTTACTTCTATGCCCTCTCGGAGAACTACGGCGCATATGAGGAAGACTACCTGACGCTGTATGAGCAAGGCCGCCTGACCCTGGAAGCCAAAACGCTTTACGAGACCCTGCTGGACAAGGGACCGCTGGACACGGTGGCGCTGCGCAAAGCGGCGCGCATGTCCAGCCCGGAAAGCGAAAGCCGCTTCGAGCGCTCGCTGGCCGACCTGCAGGCCAACTTTATGACCCTGCCGATAGCGGTGACCCAGGCCGGCGCCTGGCGTTATGCCTTCGCCTACGAGCTGACGGCACGCTACTACCCGGAGCTGGTCGACCAGGCGCATGACATCTCCGAGCATAACGCGCGCGCCTATCTTGCCGAGCTCTTCTTCCGTTCGGTCGGCGCGGCGCAGCTGCGCGACCTGGTGCGCCTGTTCGGCTGGAGCCCCACCCAGGCCGAGGCTGCAATCAACGACCTGGTGCTGCAGGGGCTGCTTTCCCGCGGCCTTGAGTTAGAGAACCAGCCGGGCGAATGGACGGTTTTACAGGAGCTGCTATGAATATACTTCCTGACCTTGTCGCGCATGCCGATTGGAGCAAGGATCCTAAGAAGCGCTGGGTGGCTGTCGCCATCCGCCAGCATGATGGCATTTACCAGGCTCGAGCGCCGGAATCTGTAAAAGATGCACGCCTGCTGCTTGGAAGCCTGCGGGATACCTGCCAGCCTA
Source organism: Anaerolineae bacterium (assembly GCA_041301395.1). GTDB lineage: Bacteria > Chloroflexota > Anaerolineae > Anaerolineales > UBA4823 > CTSoil-045. The sequence continues at coordinate 3,530 of JBFYSP010000246.1, read as the reverse complement.
TGGGCACGATCCTGGTAGGCTTCGACTTTCCGATCGGCATTCCAGTTGTTTATGCCCGCCGTTGCGGCATAAATAACTTCCTGGCGCTGCTGCCGCAACTGGGTCAGGGCGAATGGCATGATTTTTTCAATCCGGCAGAAACCGCTGACCAGATCAACCTGTACCGCCCATTTTACCCGCGGAAACCAGGAGGCTCTCGCCGAACCTACCTGACCGAGCGCCTCTTGGAGCATGATAATTTTGACGATCTGCGCCGGCTCTGTGAGAAAGGCTATGATGGACGTAGAGCCGCCTGCCCCCTGTTTTGGACATTGGGCGGGCAGCAGGTGGGTAAAGCAGCTATCTGCGGCTGGAAAGAAGTCATACAACCTGCCATGAAAAATGACCGGGCGCATTCCCTGGTTTGGCCTTTCGACGGCCCACTTTCGGGACTGCTGTCGCAGCCTGGCTCAACCATCCTGTCCGAAACTTACCCGGCCGAGTTCTACCCTCATTTGGATATCGACCTCTCCGGCAAGCAGGCCCACGCCAAAGCATCCCGTCAACCATCAAGCGGCAAACGATCTCCGCAATCCAGACGAGAAAATGCAGATGTATTGCGTACGTGGAGCCAGGATAATGGCGTAAGACTGACCAGAGACCTGGAAGAACAGATACAGGCAGGATTCTCCCCCAACGAAAAAGGTGAGGATCCTTTTGACGCCTTGATTGGACTATTCGGCATGCTGAATATCCTTCTCGGCAAGCGAGAGTGGGAAGATTCATTGCCCGATGAACAAACCCGAATCGAGGGCTGGATTCTTGGACAGGACTGTTCTTTATCGGCCAGATAGTGACCGTTTATAATCGCTGGAGAGCAGTTAATCAGTGATGACCTATCTATAAATCGACACCAGGAGCCGACTCATGCTACCCGACTCGAACGATCACATCAATATCACGACCATCGAAAGGCATATCCTCGAAGAGCAGCGCCACCATCCGGAAGCCACCGGGGTGCTCACCCAGCTGCTGTACGATATCGCCCTGGCAGGCAAGGTGATCGCCAGTAAGACGACGCGCGCCGGCCTGGCCGAGATCCTGGGGCGCACCGGCGAAACCAACGTCCAGGGAGAGGCCGTGCAAAAGCTGGACCGCTTTGCCGATATGACAATCTTTCGCCTGAACGACCATACCGGGCGGTTGGCGATCATGGCCTCCGAAGAGCACGATCTGCCCCTCCCTATCCCGGAAAAATACCCCACCGGCAAATACGTCCTGCTGTTTGACCCGCTGGACGGCTCATCCAACATCGATTTCAACATCCCAGTCGGGACGATCTTTGGCATCTACCGCCGGACCAGCGAGACAGGCCCAGGCACCTTGGAGGACCTGCTGCAGCCCGGGCGCAACCTGATAGCGGCCGGCTACCTGCTTTATGGCAGCAGTACCCTGCTGGTCTATTCGGCCGGTGAAGGGGTGCATGGCTTCACACTGGATCCGGCAGTGGGAGAGTTCCTGCTCTCCTTCCCCAACATCCGCATTCCAGAAAATCCAGTATATTTCAGCGTCAACCTGGGGTACCGCCGTTTCTGGAGCGAGGGCGTCCGGCGCTACACCGATTACCTGCAAGGGTTAGACGGACAAATCAAAGGTTTATCGCTGCGCTATGTCGGCTCGCTGGTGGCAGATTTCCACCGCACGCTGTTCTCCGGCGGCGTTTTCTATTACCCGGCCGACACGCAAGACCCTGGCAAACCCTACGGCAAGCTGCGCCTGACCTACGAAGCCGCCCCGCTGGCCTTCCTGGCCCAACAGGCCGGCGGCCTGGGTTCAAACGGGGCCCAGAACCTGCTGGATATCCAACCCGAATCGCTCCACCAGCGCACACCGCTCTTCACCGGCAACCGTGAGCTGGTGGAGAAGGCGGTGGAGTTTATCCGGGAATTCGACGGAAGACCGATGACCAACGACCGATGACCAACGACCGATGACCGACGACCCTCTATGGATAACCAAGGGTACAAGTAGCGGTCTGCAGTCGGCGGTCGGCGGTCAAGATTTAGCGGTCTTCCGTCCTCCGTCTTCCGTCGGCCATCAGCTAAGGAGGCAGCATGCTCGAAATCGCCATCATGCTAGAAGGCCAGAACGACTTGAACTGGGGTCGCTGGCAGCGCCTGGCCGAAGCGGTTGAGCAGCTCGGTTTTGCCGGGTTGTACCGCTCCGATCACTACACTAACGCCAACCCGCCGGACAAGGACTCACTGGAACTGTGGGTATCGCTAACCTGGCTGGCCAGCCATACCAGTAGAATCGAGTTCGGCCCGCTGGTATCGCCGGTCTCATTCCGGCACCCAACCATGACCGCTCGCATGGCGGCCGCCGTGGACGATCTTTCTGGCGGGCGGCTTACCCTGGGCATCGGCGCCGGCTGGCAGGAGCGCGAGCACACCAACTTTGGCTGGGAGCTGCTCGATATCAACCAGCGTTTTGCCCGCTTCCAGGAAGGGTTGGAGGTGATCAGCCGCTTGCTGCACAGCGACATCCCGGTGGATTACGCCGGAGAATTTTTTCACCTGCAAGAGGCCATCCTCCTGCCACGCCCTACCCGCCCGGGCGGCCCACCCATCCTGATTGGTGGCAATGGCACCCGCCGCACCTTGCCGCTGGCGGCGCGCTATGCCAGCGAATGGAATGCAGTCTACATCCCGCCGGCCGAATTCGAAGCCCTGAACACCCGCCTGGATGCCCTTTTGAGCCTGGAAGGCCGCCGCCCATCCGACGTGCGGCGCTCCCTGATGACCGGCTGCGTATTCGGCCGCGACCGGCAGGAGGTGGATAACAAGGTATCCCTGCGTACAGGGGGCAAGCGCAGCGTCGAGCAGCTGCGCGAGCATGGCGTGGTAGCCGGAACGCCAGAGGAAATCCACGAGCAGCTGGCGGCTTTTTCGATCGCCGGTGTACAGCGCATCATGCTGCAATGGCTCGACCTGGATGACCTGGATGGCTTGCAGGCGTTGGCCGAGGCGGTCCTGCGTAATTAACAGACCAGGGTATTTATTAAGTCCATTGACGGCTCATATACGAGAAGAGTTAACAATATTTACCTCATGCTCCCTTGTGAAGTTGGCCAACAAATGTTATCATTCTGCATAATGTGATGTAATTACATCGCACAAGGAGATCGCCATGATTCGCACCCAAATTCAAATTACCCCCGAACAAGCACGCGCGCTGAAACGCCTGGCTGCCAAAGAAGGCAAATCTGTTGCCGAGCTGATCCGCATCAGCCTGGATACTATGCTTCGATCAGGCGGAATCAGGGACCAGGATGTTTTACGCCATAAGGCCAGCGCTGCGGCGGGGAAACTAAGTGGCCCAGATGACCTGGCCCAAAACCATGACGATTACCTGGCTGAAGCACTCGAAGCATGAACATTTACATCGATACCGCTGCCTTTTTAGCGACCCTAAATATCAACGACCGCTATCACCCATCGGCCAGGAAAACCTGGGATGAGATCCTTGCGTCCGCTTCAACGTTGTTCAGT
>JBFYSP010000233.1:0-5659 GCA_041301395.1 Anaerolineae bacterium | reverse complement strand
CCAGCAGCAGCAGGTAAGGCCGCGCCGCCAGGGCACGCGCCATTTCCAGGCGCTTCTTTTCGGCTATATTCAGGCTGCTGGCCAGCTGGCGGCTGTGATCGGCCAGGCCGACAAATTCCAGTACTTCATCGGCGATGGCGCCGGCTGCTTTCAAGCCGTGATCTTCGCGACCGAAGCAAGCGCCTGCCATCACGTTCTCGCGCACGGTCAGCTCGTTTAATGGGCGGACAATCTGGTGTGTGCGGGCCAGGCCCAGGCGTGCCAGGCGGTCCGGCCGCATGCCGGTGACATCCTGCTCCCGGAAAACGATGCGGCCCTCCTCCGGGTGAAAGATGCCGTTGATTACATTGAACAGGGTGGTCTTACCGGCTCCATTGGGACCGATCACCCCCAAAACCTGACCTTCCGGCATATCAAACGTGACATTGGTCAGGGCTTTCAACCCGCCAAATTTTTTCGTTACGCCGGAGACCTGCAGGACATTCATATAATCACCTGCCGCAGGCGCGGGTAGCGCCGGGTCAGCCAGCCAACGGCACCCTGCGGGATGAACAAAACGACCAGCAGCAGCAGCAGGCCGGACACGGTAAGCTGGATATCCCGGAAAAGGCGGCTGAGCAGCAGGTAGCCGCGCAGGATTTCATAGCCGGCTGCGCCGATAACCGGCCCCAGCACGGTGCCGCTGCCACCCAACATCACCATCACCAGCAGCTCGATGGAGGAGGCGAGATTGAATGCATCGCTCGGCTCGATGCTGCTGTTCTTGAAATAGTACAGCACGCCCAGCATGCCGGGGATGATCGCCGAGAGGACATAAGCCCAGGTCTTGGATTGCGTGGTGTGGATGCCCATCACCTCGGCGGCGTCTTCATCTTCACGGATAGCCATCAGTCCCAGGCCAAACTTGCTGCTTTTAACCAGGTAGCTGAGCAGAATCGATGCAAGCGTTAATGCCACCAGGATGCCGTAATCCAGCCACAGGGCTTGCGTGGCGCCGCCGTAGGGCTGGTAGACACTGAAATGCAGGGATATGCCTGTCGGGCCGCCGAAGGGAGGGAAATTATTGACAAAGGCGCGCATGGCTTCATTGATCCCGATGGTGGCCAGGGCAAAATAGGCGCCGCGCAGCCGCAGGATGGCGCTGCCCAGCAGGAAAGCCAACAATCCGGCAGCTACGCCTCCAGCCAGGATCGCCAGCCAGATGGAGGTATTAAAACTGGAGATCAGGTACAAACCCACGTATCCGCCCAGCCCAAAGAAAACGACGTGACCGAAGCTGATGTAGCCGGTATAGCCCAGGATGATATTCAGGCTGCCGGCCAGGGCTATCGCCAGGTAGATCGTGTACAGCGTCTCGCGGACCATTGGATTCCCGGTCACGATCGGCAGCAATCCGATGGCGAGAGTGACAGCCAGGAGAAGCCAGAACCCGGGGGCGCGCCGCAGGCTCATTTTTTCACCCCGAAGAGGCCGGTCGGCTTGAACAGCAGAATGACCACGAACAGGACGAACTCAATCACCGGAACCCAGCTGGTGCTCATAAACGCCGGCAGGATGCCTTCCAGCACACCCAGCACCAGCCCGCCCAGCAGGGCGCCGATCGGGTTGCCCAGCCCGCCCAGCACCACGATCACAAAGCTCTTCAGCTGGTAGGCATCGCCGGAGAGGACGGTAAACGGGAAGAAGGTGGCAATCAAACCGCCGGCCATGACCGCCAGCAAGGTGCCCAGTCCAAAGCTGAAGGCCAGCATGCGCTGCGAAGGGATCCCGACCAGCTCGGCGGCGGCGCGGTTATCCGTGATGGCGCGGATGTACTTGCCCGGCGTGGTACGTTTCAGGAACAGGGTCAATCCGGCGGCAATGAGCACGGAGACCAGGGCGGCCAACAGCCGGGTGACCTGGACAGTGACCGAGCCAATCGTAATGCTGCCCAGATCGATATCCAGCGAGCGGGGGTTGGTGCTGAAGGCCTGGGTAGCCAGGCCCAGCAGGATCATATTGACAGAAAATGTGGCCAGCAGGGTGGATAAATGGGAAGTATCCAGCACCTTCTGAATGGCGATTTTGTAGATGCCCATGCCTGCCAGCAGCCCTACCGCCCCGGCAATGATCAGGGCCAGGTAGGGGTTCATCCCCAGGCTGGTAGCCAGCAGGTAGACGCCAAAGCTGCCGAGGGTGATCATAATGCCGTGCGCCAGGTTGATGACATCCATGACTCCCCAGATCAGGGTCATGCCCATAGCGGCCAGACCGTACACACATCCAATCAGTAGACCGTCTACCAGGTATTGCATCTGCGTTTACCTCAGCGGATAGACGATCTCAGCGGTCGCCCCTTCGAGCGGCCAGATCACTTCTTTTTCCAGGGAGAGGGATGGGTCGCCCTGCCATTGGATGTAGACCATCGAATGCCCGACCTGCAGCCCGTGGCTGTCCGGGTGGGTGTCGAACAGGATGTGGCCAAAGAAGGTCATGATATTCATCTGATCCAGCGCCGCCTTAATCTGCACGGTATCCAGGGAGCCGGTGGATTCAATCGCCTGCTGCAAGATCAACCCGGCCGCGTAACCGCCGGCTGCGTGGTAGGTGGGGGCTTCCTGGAACAGCGCCTGGTAGCCGGCGATAAATTCTGCGCTGCTGGGCCCGAAATAAGACAGGTTTTGTTTGGCGGCACCCTCTGCTGTGAAATTCACCTGCGGCTCCCACTGGCTGGGCCCGATGATCCCCTGGGCGGCATCCCCGATCTCAACGAAGCTGTCTTCGGGGGGAGCAACCAGCAGAGCGACCATTTTTACGGCCACCTGCTTCTCGTATAATTGTTTGGCAAACGTCGTCCCATCTTGAAAATGACCGCCACCCAGGATGGCATCCGGGCTGGAGCTCTCTATCTTGTTGATAAACGGTGCGAAATCGCTGGTACCGGTGTCGTAGCCCTCGAAAAATACGACTTCATAACCCAGATCGACGGCGTAGGCCTTGACCGCATTGGCCACATCCGTCGAAAATTTATCGTTCTCGTGGATGATAGCGATCCTGCGCGCCGCAGGGTCGCCGGCTTTCAGTAAATCCACGGCTCCGGTCAGGTAGCGACTGGCGGGGGAGTACACCTGGTAGACCATGCTGAAGCCGCGTTGATAGGTGCTGTCCGAAGCCGCGCCGGTGGTAATCAGAATCTTGCTGTACTGCTCGGCCACTACTGCAGCGGCGTCGGCCAGGCCGCTGGAATATGGGCTGACTAAAAATGCGGCGTTGTCTTTTATTGCCAGGCGGGTATAAAGCTGCTGGACGCGATCTTTCTGGGATTCATCGTCATAGAATTTGGCTTCGAATTTCACCACCCGGCCGTCTTTGAGCTTGATCCCCCCGGCTTCGTTAATCTGCTTGATCCACAGCTCCAGGCCGTTGGTCTGACGGGTCGACTCTACGTTTAAGCTGCCCGTTTTGGATACAGTGAAACCAATGACCGCACGCAGCTCATTTTCCGGCAGCGCTTGCTGCTCCTCGCCTGGCCGGCTGCAGGCCGCCAGGGACAGGATGATGAGCAATATCACCACCCGTCGTAAGAGTGGTTTAGGCCTCATCTGCGCGGCTCCGAGCGATGCTGATCCATCATTATCAGGTTAGCAGAAGCATCCAGGATATACAATGTCCCAATCGACATAAATAAGACAGTCTCTCCTAACGGAGAGACTGTCCAAAGCGACAGTAAGGCGGGATGGCCGCGACTACGGCATGTTCGCTAGAAACTCCCGCTCGTTGAGCGGCTGCACCGGGCGGTAGTTGTTCGTGTACAGGCCCTGGAAGGCGGCGATCTGCTCAGGCGACAGCTCGACCGGAGCGGCCATTACGACCCAGTCCACTTTTTCCGTGCATGGCGGCGTAGTGAGCGATCCAGAATAGTGATAGTAGCTCTGATCGAACGGCAGCAGCGCTTCGGCATCCGCCACCACGTCCGGGAATGCCTGCTCGTCCCCTTCTTCGACCGGCAGGTGACTCAGAATCGGTTCGTAAGCCGGGTTAACCACACCTTCCACGATCATCACTCCAACTACTGCAATGCGTCCTGCGGCGTCCTTGTGCACCAGGTGCAGCTCCATCGGGGTGTGGTCCCCTGCCAGGGTGTGCTCGCTGAGTGAGTGCAGGTGGAACTGCACCAGGGGGTAGCGAATGCCATCGATTTCCAGGGTGCTGCCCTCGTCATAATTTACCTGGATACTGTGGCCGTTATTGAGGATGACTAGAGTGGAGGGTATATATTCGATTTGGAGGTTGGGGGGGTTGACCGGCGCCGAAGCCGGAATATCCACCGGCGACTGCTCTTTACCCTGCGAGCAAGCGGCGTAATCCGGGCTCAAGTCTCCCCAGTACTCCGGGGCAACCTCGCCTGCGTAGCCCCAATGGACGGAGGTCGAAGCCGGCGTTGGGGTGGCTGCTCGGCAAGCGCTCAAGCCGCCAAGAAGCATGGACAGAATGATCAGATAAAACCACGGTAGTTTGTGAGAATTGTGCATCGATCTACCTCCGGTGAACGGAAAATGTCCTACCCGCTTTTCGGCTCGCTACCCAGCCCGATCTTGCCGGCGTAAGCCAGCACCTGGGCGCGGTGCTCCAGGTGGAGCTGCTCCATGATCTCGGCCATGTGGTATTTAATGGTGCGCGGGCTGAGGCCGAGCCTGGCGCCGGCTTCTTTGTACGAGCAACCCCCTGCCACCAGGGAGAGCACTTCTCGCTGGCGAGGGGTCAGGGGGGAGGCTGCCACCGTCGCCGCTCCCGGTGGAGGGGCTTTTTCCTGGCGGGCGAATTCTGCCAGGATTTTCGCAGCCAGCCCGGGGGAGAAGGGCGGGATGCCTTCCTGAGCCTGCTCCAGGCAGACCACCAATTCGTCGGCATCCATGCTTTTCAGCAGGTAGCCGCCGGCGCCGCTCTTGACCGCTTCGAACAGGTCGCGATCCTCTTCGGAGGTGGTCAGGATGACGATCTTGACCTGCGGCATGGCAGCTTTGATGCGGCGGGTAGCCTCCAGCCCATCGCAGCCCGGCATGCGGATGTCCATCAGGATCACGTCCGGCTGCAAAGTCTGCGCCAGGGAGATGGCCTGCAAGCCATCGTAAGCCATGCCCACCACCTGCACGCCGTGAGCAGCCAGCAGGGTGGAAAGGCCTTCCAGTAACAAGCGGTGGTCGTCGACGAGGAGGACTTTCATGAAAACTCCTTAGGATTCTTCTTACAGGATCTCACCGCTTCGGCGCTAAGGGCGCTAAGATTATTTACTCAATTAACTTAGCGATCTTAGCGGCTTAGCGGTTCATTCCTTAGCACAGGCGCAATCAAAATTACCTGCGTGCCGGCACCGGGCTGCGAGATCACTTGCAGGCTGCCGCCGATTTGCTGCATGCGGTCGTGCATAAAGGCCAGGCCGAAGTGGTCTCCCGGTGCGCCCGGCATCTCGCCGATCTCAAACCCGCAGCCATCGTCGGCCACTACGATCTGCGCCCGGCTGTCCTGCAGCTCGAAGCGTACGCTTACCTGGTGAGCGCCGCCGTGGCGGTGGGCATTGGTCAGCGCCTCCTGGATGACGCGCAGCAGCTGCACGCCCTCCTCCGGCTCAAAGAGCTCGTCCGCCAGTCCGTCGGGCAGCTGCAATGAAGTGCGGATGCCG
>JBFYSP010000229.1:0-2846 GCA_041301395.1 Anaerolineae bacterium | reverse complement strand
TTTAGGCTTGCGGCCCAACAACCAACCTGCCCGGTAACGGCGGCAGCGCCGGCTCCGGTTACTCCCTGGCCTGGTATCCCCATCAGGTCTGCGGTTTCACCTCGCAACTCGAAGGTCCATTCACTGCTGGCGCTCAGGCAGGCTCTCACCCAACCCTGCTCTCTGGACTGCCGCTTCAGCAGATACTCGTCCTTGTCACAGTCTTTGTAATGTAAGAGCAAATTATACAGATTTGGTTGGATTTGTCAAGGAAATTTAACAGATGGGGTAATTGGTTCTTGGTGAGGTAGATAATGATCATGAAACGAATCACACGACCAAAAAAATCCGTCCGTGTATTTCGTGTAGTTCGTGGTAGCTTTTCTGTTCAAAATTGCACACAAATCCTATCAAAATCCCGTTATACCGTGCTAAACTGAGGTTGATAGATGATAAGGATTCTAGCTCTTGATTGCCAGTACATCCCGTTTATCCTGTCCATCCCTGACTAATTCTCCTCTCTACTCCTATGAACACCTCCCTCCAAACCCAACAACTAAACCCTCCCCTCTTCGGCCAGTCGCCGCCTCCACCCCGGCGTTTCAACGGCATCACCAACCACTCCTTCTACCTGCCAATGCGCGATGGCGTGCGCTTGGCAGTCGACCTGTACTTGCCCAAAGACCTGCCCGCCGGCGAGAAGCTGCCGGCGCTGCTGGTGCAGAGCCGCTACTGGCGCAACCTGGACCTGAATCCGCCCTTCCGGTGGGTGATGAGTGCTGATGACCTCAACCGCAAAACAGCCGCCTTCAAGCCCTTCTTTGCCGAACGCGGTTACGCTTTGGTATACGTGGATGTGCGCGGCACCGGGGCCTCCTTTGGCGCCTGGCCGTACCCCTGGCACCCGGATGCCGTTCAGGATGGCTACGACCTGGTTGATTGGATCATCTCCCAACCCTGGTCGAATGGGCGCGTGGGGGCTTTTGGCGTCTCCTACCTGGGTATGACGGCTGAGTTTTTATGCTCGGTGGGGCATCCGGCGGTGCGGGCGATCATCCCGCAGTTCAACCAGCCCGACCCGTACACCGATATCGCCATGCCGGGCGGGGTCTTTAACGCCCGCTTTATCCAGGATTGGGGACGCTTCAGCCTGGAGCTGGATCATAACCGCATCCCGCGGGAGCTGGGCTGGATGGGACAGGTGATTGTGCGCGGTGTGAAGCCGGTGGATGAAGACCGGGATCGGCAGCTGCTCCGCCAGGCGCTGCAGGTGCACACCGGCAATACTGGCGTCTACCAGACGGCTTTCACCATGGAATATCGCGATCTGGTGCACCCGGCTATCCAGGCCAGCATCGACGATATGGGGATCGCCCGCTGCCTGGAGCAGGTGGAGCACTCGGGGGCGGCGATCTTCGGCTGGGGCAGCTGGATGGATGCCGGCACCGCCAACGCCGCCCTGCGGCGCTTTGCCACGCTGAAAAATGCCCAGCGGGTCGTCATAGGCGCCTGGGAACACGGCGGGCAGTGCAACGCCAGCCCGTACCTGCCGTCCAGCCGTCCGGTCAGTCCCTCTTTACCGGCGCAGTGGGCTGAGATGATCCTTTTCTATGATGCGTACCTCCAAAATGGTGACGCGAGCGCGCGCGACGAACCAGTGGTGCACTATTACACCTTGGGCAAAGAAGTCTGGCAGCGCAGCGCCGCCTGGCCGCCTGCGGGAGTCCATAAGCAAAGCTGGTTCCTGGCGGAAGGCGGCCGCTTGCTGCCCGAACAGCCTGCCGACCTGACCGGCCAGGATGTCTATGCGGTCGATTTCCAGGCGACCACCGGCGATCGCAACCGTTGGTGGGAGCTGAGCGGTGCCCTGCACCAGACCGTGGAGTATCACGACCGGGAGGCTGCCGCCCAACACCTGCTGGTCTACTATACCCCACCGCTGGAGCGCGATCTGGAAATTGCCGGTTCGGTAGTGATTAGCGTTTACCTGTCTTGCAGCGAGCCCGACGCGGCGCTCTTTGCTTACCTGGAAGATGTCGATCCCTCCGGTCGGGTGGTGTACCTGACCGAAGGACAGCTGCGCCTGGTGCACCGCCGCCTTTCGGCTAATGACGGTCCTTACCTTTGTGATGGGCCTTACCACTCCTTCCGCCTGGAAGACAGCCAGCCTATGCCTCCTGGGGAGACTGAGTACGTATCTTTTTCCTTACTGCCGATCTCCGCCTGGATCAGCTGCGGGCACCGCCTGCGCCTGGGGTTTGCCGGGCATGATCAGGGTACTTTCCTGCGCTACCCGGCCGAGGGCACTCCGGTGCTGGCTTTTAAGCGCGGCCAGGAGTATCCCTCCCATATCCAGCTGCCCGTCCTTGGAGGCTGATCGAAGATGAACAAATCCTCGCCGTTCCAACGCTCCCCAAAGCCGGCCTTCCTGCTGCTGGCTATCGCCCTGGCTGGCGGACTTGGCCTGCTGCTGGCCTGGCTCACCGATTGGCCGCTCCTCGTGATCTGGATCCTAGCGGTCAGTGTTATCACCTTCCTGGCCTACGGCTATGACAAAGCCCAGGCCCAGTCGGGCGGCTGGCGCATCCCGGAGATTGTCCTGCACGGGCTGGCACTGGCCGGCGGCTTTCTGGGTGGTTGGCTGGGTTGGGCCATCTTCCACCATAAAACGCGCAAGCCGATCTTTACCCTGGTACTGATCCTGAGCACGCTGCTGTACCTGGGGGTGGCAGTTCTAATTTGGATAAGTTTATAAAAGTTGTCCAATTGAATTGAGATTATGGTAGAATATTTCGGACGAATTGAATAAGAAATGAGATCAATCGCCGAATTCCTTTCTCACGATAATTATGTGCTGGGCATGCTCT
>JBFYSP010000228.1:0-3333 GCA_041301395.1 Anaerolineae bacterium | reverse complement strand
TGCCCTGGTCTTTGCGGCCACCGGCACGACTTCACTGACGGGCATTGTGGATGCGATCAACGCCGGCAGCACCCTGGATGCGTTGTTGCTGGTCGGTGCCGCGCTGCTGCTGATCGGCCTGGGCTTCAAGGTGGCGGTAGTGCCCTTCCATATGTGGACACCCGATGTTTATCAAGGAGCGCCTACTTCGGTGGCTGCATTCATGGCGATTGGCGCCAAGGCGGCCGGGTTTGCCGCCCTGCTGCGGGTTTTTGTGACCGCTTTCCCCTCCCTGTCAGTCGATCTTGCTCCCATATTGTGGATTGTGTCGGCTCTGACGATGATCCTGGGGAACGTGGCAGCCATTGCCCAGCACAATATCAAGCGCCTGCTGGCTTATTCGAGCATCGCCAACGCCGGCTACATCTTGATGGCACTGGTGCCTTACGGCCAGCCGGGCATGGCGGACAAAGCGGTGGCTGCTGCGCTGTTTTACCTGCTGGCGTATGCCTTCACCAGCTTTACTGCCTGGTCGGTAGTTATCGCCCTGGAGCAGGCCGAAGGCAAGGGCCTGGAGCTGGAGGATTATGCCGGCTTAAGCAAGCGCCACCCGGTATTGGCACTCACCATGGCGATTGCCATGTTTTCCTTTACCGGCGTCCCGCCGACCCTGGGTTTCCTGGGAAAATTCAACGTTTTCAGTGTCACCTTGGAGGGAGGCTATGTTTGGCTGGCAATCATCGGCGTGCTCACCTCGCTGGTGTCCGCTTACTACTACCTGCGGGTGGTGGTCTACATGTACATGCGCGATGGCGAGCCGCAAGTCAACCGGGACCGCTGGCTGTACGTCGTCGCCAGTGCCAGTGCGATCGGCCTCGTCGTGTTTGGCATCTTCTCGCAGCCCCTGTTCACCTGGGTCTCGCAGGCTTTGATGAGATAGCGGAAATCTAATTCTATTATTAAAAAGCGGGCGGCTGCTCCATTATGGGAGCTGCCGCCCGCTTTCGTTATGCAGGATTGGGATTTCTACTGGATCCGCAGTGAGTTCCAAATGGCCCATGCGTCCGTCGCCGGGCCGTTGGCGCGCACGCCGATGATGATCTGCACCGTATTGCCCACCAGTTTGGACAGGTCGATGTCGATGGCTTTTTGCTGGCCGGTGCAGGTCTTGCTCCACTCGCCCAGGGGCTTGATGGTGTTGTTGTCATAATAATGCACGAAGAAAGTGACATTCCCGGCGCCACAGTGGCCGTCCTGATCGGTCATAAACGCCAGGCGGGCTTTTAAGTGGTTGCCCGCTTGCACCTTGTAGGGCGGGTAGATTCCGGCGACATAACCGTTATCTACACGGCGCGGGTAGGTCAGCAGGATTTTTCCCGAAATTTGTCCATCCTCCAGCTCGGCGCTCTGGACGATCTTGACCGTCCCGTTCGGGTCATCAATCGGCCCGTTGTAGGGCAGCGGCGTTCCGGGGTTGGTGCCCACACCGCTCATCCAGGTGGCGTTTTTGGCCTGGGCCAGGAAATCCACCGTGGTGGGCTGGGATGAGGCCACCTGAATCTGTACCCAGAATGGCTTGTTCTGCTCTCCCATGCCGAATACCTGGCCGTTGGCGTTGCGCAGCTTCCAATCGCCCCGGTACGTTCCGGCTGTATTTGGCGCAACCATGGGGATGGAGATGTCGATCGCGTTGCCGGGCACGACGGTGCCTGGCATGGGCAGGATATCCGGTGCGCCCATCTTATCTCCCCCGGCGAATACAATCGCATAGGCTGTCGTCCAGGTGCAGGTACCCACATTGCGTATGCGCCAGGTCTTGGTAAATGCGGTGCCTGGGGCGAAGGTCGTGTTGTCGGGTACGGTGACATCCGAGCCGAACTTGGCTTCATCGCACTGTGTGGGCGCCTGGGTAGAAGCCGGCGGTGTGCTGCTGGGAAGCTGGTTGGGTGGGAATGTCGGCAGCAGCGTTGACGATGGAGGGGTGAAGGTTGGCAGCGCGGTCGCAAACGACGAGGTAGGCGTGCCGGGTCCGGCGGTGGCCGGCGGCTTGCTGATCTCGGTCAGCTGCGCGGCTACCGTCTCGGCTGCCTGGGTGGCGATCACATCCATTTCCGACAGGGTGGGTGTGCCGCGCGGCAGATTGCAGGCGCTCAGCACGACCGCCAGCGCCAGCAGGATGAAGAGGGATTTGCTTATCGCTAGCTTTCGATAATGGGACATTGAGAGTTACCTCCACGATTATTATAATGTAGGATACCCGGCAGAACCGTCCTCCTGGGGTAGGATTACGGCTGCTGTCGTTTTTTCCAGATTTGCATTCCCACCAATCCAACCGGGATCAGCAGGATGGGCAGCAAACCGCCTCCGCACAGCAGCGGATTGCGCTGCTCCGGCTCGATGGGTGTGCTCCCCGCAGCATTCGTTGCTGCGGGGCTTCGCTCCTCGACGGGCTGAGTAGGAGCACTGGTCGAGTTGGCAGGCGGCTGGGCTGGCTGAGATGTCCCGCTCGGCTCAGGCTGAGCGGGAGGAATGTCCAGCGGCGCTACCGGCCTGTCTTGCGGCACGACTTCGTAAGCGCTGCCTTCGGCGAAAGCGATTACCGACTGCCCCAGGGCGAAGGCAGTCGCCAGCTCGGGGAAGCGCTCCGCCAGGGCGAAGTAATCCTCTGATAGGAAAGCCACCTTGATTGTTTCCGTCTTTTCCGGGTCGTATGCGGTATCAATCCACTGCTTGCCGCTCAGGACAAAGGCGCGTGCCCCCACCTGGCGCACTCGGCCGGCCGCCTCGACAGATTGCTCAGCGGGCGCTTCCGCTCCAGCCAGCGAGGCCTGGTCGGCCGCTTTCTGCACCGCAGCCTGGCCGGAGACCGCTTCGGCAGGCATGGCCTCCATGGCTAATACCTGTTCCTCCACAATCCGGTTCTGCTCGGCTGCTCCCAAGGGCATAGGCTCGGTAACCAGGTAGGAGGTGTACGGGGTGACGATGCCGTAGCGGATGCTCAGGCGCACCACCTGGTCGATGATCTCCTGGTTAGGTACGCTCAGCCGGATCTGGTTGAGCAGGTGGCCGATCTTGCGCGTGGCCCACAGGCGTGGGATGGCGCTTTGCGGACCGCTGGTGGGTACTCCCCCGCCTGTTCTTGGCGGGGTTAGCTCCAGGTCGCTTGAGCTGCTGGTGAAGCGCTGCTCGGGAAAGTCGAAGGTTTGGCGCTCACCGTTGACCAGCCCGCTGAGCTCCACGTCGGCTGTGCCGCCTTCGCGATAGCGCCCTACCAGGATGATCTGCGAACCCTCGAACAGGTCCGGCAGCGGCTCGGGGTACAGGTCGTAAACCGGGATGCCGTCAAAGTCCAGC
>JBFYSP010000218.1:0-6825 GCA_041301395.1 Anaerolineae bacterium | reverse complement strand
GAATAATCGGTTTGTTGACACCAAAGCCCGTCATTAAGGAACGCAGGAAATTGTATTTCCCAACGACAACGCCACCCAGGTGGGCCCAACTTGTGTTGGTCTCATCCACAGCCTGAGGTAGTGTTGTAGCATTCCCTGGGTGATACCAGGCATATCCATGATACGCTACATAATCAAAATAAGGAGCGCCACCGTTGGATAAGATGCCTTTTAGAAAATTGGCGGAACTGCAATCTTTGAGGACACCAGGATATTTAGGGTCAATCGGTGGCGGGTTCGCCGGATCGCAATCCAGCAGCAAGCCGCCAATTACGACTTTGGCATTGGGGTTTGCCGCTTTGATCGCCGGGTATACCACCTTCAACATATCGGCGTAGTAATCTCCACCATAAGAGGCTGGCTGGCTTTTATCGCCCCAGCACCCGAAGACGGCGCGATTTCCAGGAGTGGGCTCACGATCAGCGGGATCTACATCCGGTTCGTTCCCAATCTCCCAGTACTTGATGTTGTAAGGCGGAACGCTATAGCGTTTTACAGCTTCAGAAATAAATTGGGCAAATTCATCGAATTTATCTGCTGCTACTGGGCCACAGGGAATCCCGGAATACTTTTGCGCCCAGCCGGGAGTGTATTTGATCGTGGCAATCACATTAACCCCACTAGAGCTGGCAGCCGCCAATGAGGTTTCTTTGCCATTATTCACTTGACTCCAAATATAACTCGGAGGATTCGTTCGAGTTGGCTCGATCCTGTCCCACTCTAATACTGTATGCCGGGTCCAGGTGCCTCCAGCTGAGGACAGGTTGGCCATCAAGCCTGGATCGATGGCGTTGATGGTTTCAGCGCCAAAGGGTAATGAAACCGGGGCTGGCACAGTATTGCCGGAAGTCAGCATGAGTGGCAGGAAGGTCATGTAAATGGCCGCTGGTTCATCTGGGGTTGGGACTGGTGTGGTTTGAGCATAGGTGTTAACGGTAAAACCACTTGCCAGGATCATACCCCCAAGGACCCCCAGGATGATTAATTTACGAATAAGCATAACACACTCCTAACATCGGATTAGAGCCCGATTCTAACTGCCAATAAATGATCTGTCGAGAAAACCAGGGTCTTACTCATCAAACAGTTAGTTTTTTTACCATTATATAATGTTAAATGCACTTTTTACACTCAGGGCAGCAGTTGGCGGATACGCATACGCCAGCTTAGCGGCAGCCAGCCGTACACCAGGGGACGAATTTTGGCTTTGAAAACCAACCAGGATAACCAGCTGCCCCCTTCCCTGCGGTGAACGCGCAGCATTTCGGGCCAGCAGCGGTCATCGGAGACTGAGGTTTTTGCGCCGCCATGCAGGCGGAAGTTCGCCCACAGCTGCGGGTGGTAATGCAAAGGCGCCAGTTTTGCCAGCCGAACCCATAGGTCATAATCCATAGCAAAATAAAAGGTTGGGTCAAGCGGCGCCACCTGCCGCCACAGGTTGGAGCGGAAGAAAGCAGCCTGCTGGGGAATATGCACATAGCCGCGCCGTAAACGCCGGTAGTCCGTTTGGCGGGCCGGGAATTTCCCGATGATAACACCGCGCTCATCGACCAGGTTGGCATCGCCATACACCATGCCTGCCTCGGGATGCTCTTGCAGATAGGTCACCGCCGAGGAGATCGCGCCTGGTAAATAGGTGTCATCCGAGTTCAGCCAGGCCAGAATCTCGCCCCGGGCATGCCCAAAGCCCTTGTTTATCGCATCCGTCTGGCCCCGATCCGGTTCGGAAGCCCACCACGCCAGTCGGGCAGCGTAGCGATGGATGATTTCCAGGCTTTCATCACTAGAGCCGCCATCCACCAGGATGTACTCAACGTGTGGGTAATCCTGGTTAAGAACGGAGCTGATTGTCTCTTCCAGGAAAGGCCCCTGGTTGAAGGAAGGCGTCACCACGGATACCAGGGGCAGTCCGGCATTGGCCTGGCTGCCTGCCGGGCTGAGGGCGATGAAGTTGTTTCTCATCACGCGGACGGCTCCCAGGAGATTTCAGGGTAGAACACTTTAGCCACCGGCTCGGTATAGTGGCGCACTCGCGCAATCTGTTCGGGAGTCAGGCGGCGCTTCCAATTCTCCAGGTTGGCTTTGCTATTCAGCCGCGTGGCATGCACCCGCTTTTTTGAGACTTCCTGCGGGTTATCCGCACTGCTGGATTGCAGGATCGCACCTTCCACCCGGGCATCAAAGGCCAGACCCAGTTGCGAGTAAAGTTTACGGAAGGATTCAACCGGTTCCAATGAAAGGTCCTCATGGCGTACGACAAATAAGCGCCCATTAGGAAGAGCCTGCCTCATTTGATCGACGGCATAATAAATCATGTTCCAAAGCAGGCTGCCCTGGCCGATAATATCCTGCGGAGTGGCAAGCAGCGCCTCGATTTGTGCCTGGAAGGGATGCAGCCAATCCCGCACCAGCAGATGCTGAGCCAGCAAATCCTGCAGCTGAAAAGGCCAGTTGAGGCGTAACAGGCTGCTGGCAAATGCCGCCGGGTGGCGGACGGTGACGACCACCTGGCTATCCAAGCGCTGGATGAACCAGGGGATCGAAAAAATAGCGAACGGATCCTTGATAAGCGCCCGCTGGGAGCGCAGCCTACCCTGCAGGAAAATCCACTCATCGCGCCCCATGCGCCCCACGTCCTTGATAGAACGCAAGGATTTCACCTCCAGCCCGGTATGGTAGTGAAAGCGAATAGTTTCCCGGAGACCATCCAGATACTGGCTCTCATTTTCTGTACAAATGTAGGTGTACCAGTGAGCTACCGGAGCGCGGAAGACCCCCCGGCGATGCAGGACATTCAACGGCTCGCTGATATAGCCTGCCTCGCCGCCGGCGGTAAGCATCTTTCCCGTCCAACTGGTGCCGGTGCGGTGCGCGCCGGTGACCAGGATAGGCTGGTGGGGGGGCCTCATGACCGGTTATCTCCCGATAGTCCTGGCCAGGCTGCCATCTCGCCTGATACCGGGTAGGAGATATGGCGACCGGTTCCGCCCTTCAACAGCCGGTCAACGAATCCACCTAAACCGACCAGGGATGCGGCGGCATAGGCCATACGATGCCAGTGCCGCAGGGCGTAAGGCGGGTCGTTCAGCAGAGCGCGGCTATAGGAGCGCAGCGAAGCTCCCGGCTGCCCGGCATCCAGCAGGTAGCGAGCGTCCAGGCGGTAAGCACCCGCCTCAATTTTCCGGCGGTTCTGCGCCAGCATGGGAGCCAGGTCGGGTTGGGCCTGCATCCAGTCAAGGATATCAAAAGTTTCCCGGCCAAAACCTGCCGCCTGGGCTACATTCTTGGCCGCAGCATGATGCCGGGCGGCCGCCCAATCTCGCGGGACGTGGCGCAGCGGGGCCAGCCTGGCGAGGCGCAGCCAGAGCTGGTGATCGAGCATGAAGTGATAGGCAGCATCCAGGTAGCCGGCCTGTTCCAACACGGAACGGCGCATAAATACGGCCGGCTGGCAGATGATGCGAAAGGCCATCAGGTCTTCCAGCCCCCAATCGCCAAATTCCAGCCGGTTCAAGAGCCTGCCTTGTGCATCGATGGTTAATGCGTTGCCAAATACAAAGCCCAGCTCCGGGTTGGCATCCAGTAAAGCTACAGCCTGGCCGATGGCGCCCGGCAGGTACAGATCATCCGAGTTCAGCCAGGCGATATATTGCCCCTTGGCCCTGGCAAAACCCTTATTAATGGCCTCCGCCTGCCCGGCATCCGGCTCGGATACCCACCAGGCCAGGCGGCCGGCATATCGCCGGATGATCTCCAGGCTGCCGTCGCTCGAACCGCCATCGATTACCAGGTACTCGATGTTAGGATAATCCTGCGCCAGCACCGATTGCATGGCGTAATCCAGATACGCCGCCTGGTTATACGAGGGTGTGATGATCGAAATCAAGCTCACGGATGCAAAAGGGGAAATCTGGCCTGGTTTCCCATTCAATTGAGTGGGTTCTTCAGGTCATACAAGAGGTAGCCGCTACCTTCTGCCATCAGGGGATAATTTTCCTTCAGATAGCCTTCCAGGTCTGGCTGGTCTTCCAGTTGCTTGAATGCCGTAATCAGGAAATAATCCTTGCCCTCGGTCTTGTTGGCGAAATAGTCGGCGAAGGCTTTATTCTGCCCGCGCAGCGTAGCCAGCTGCCTCTCGCCACGCGGCGGCCATAAGCTGATATTTTGCTTGCCGTAATACATCAAGCGCAGGCCGTAATCCTGGGCCAGCGCAATGATGCGGCCATCCCTTGGCAGCGCCGTGGCGATCTCTTGCCAGTAGGCCGGTTCCTGGCGGTAATCGGCTGCCCGGCGCTCCACCACAGATAATGTCACAAGATAAAAGACAAGCACCAGGATAGCCCCACCGCTGACCACCTGCCAGGCCTTAGGCTGCAGGCGGATGCGCTCGTAAAGCAGCTCTCCCAACGGAGCCAGCGAAAGGCCAATCACTGGCACTAGCTGCAGGTGATAGTAGCTGTGGGTGTACATGTAGTAGTTAAAAAACAGGCCATACGCCAGATAACCCACCCACATACCGGCCAGAAATACCCTGCTGCGCGGTTTGGATATCACCACGCCCACCAAACCCAGCAGGATCGCCGCCAGCCCAACCAGGTCTTGAGCCAGACTGATCCAGCGCACGTAAAAACCCGGGTCAAGCAGCAAGCGGCCAAATGTGACAGTGCGGTCTTCCAGGTAATCCGTAGCATAGCCCTGGCTGCCCAGGTAGTAGGCAGCCGGCGGCAGCAAAATCAACAGCGCCATGACCCACACCTGAGGGCTGCGCCAGAAACGGCGGACTCCCAGGGTAGCAAGCACCACCACAACCGCAACCGCCGCCAGGACAAACATCGCCATGATTTTGGTCAGGGCAGCGATCCCGCCAAACAAGCCCGCCAGCAGCGCCCATTTCCAGGTAGGCGTCTCCGACCAGCGGTACAGGGCATAGCAGGCCAGGATGATCCACATCACCATTGCCGGGTCTGGTTGAAACGCCCGGCTGGCTTGAACGGCAAACGGCAGGATCAGGTAATAGCCCAACGCCAGAACTGCACCTGGGGGCGAGGTCATGCGCCGGGCCAGGTCATACAGAAAAATCCCGCCGATCAGCCACATCAGCGCCGAGTAGATATTGGCAATCCACAGGTACTCGCCCCCTACCGCCCGGTAAGACAGCGCCACCAGGGCTTCCAGCAGGGGCGGCTCGTACTGGCCGACGGCGCGCGTGTTGGCCAGGGCCTGCTGCCTGTCGACAGGGTCGATATCCGGCTCCAGCTGGTAGTACAGGCTGCGGGCGATGATTGCCCCACGCAGCTGTCGGGTAGGGTGAAAATCGAGCGGCTGGTCGGTCAGGTCTACCAGGCGCAGCCCAAGACCAAGCAGCAGCAGCCCAACGGCCAGCAGGCTCCAGAAAGTGAAAGAGCGTTTAACGGGTGACAAAGTTGTAATCCGCTTTCTCGAAAATCGTCAGCTTCCCCCCCACAGTGGCATCCAGCACCTGCCGCCCATCCGCTTCGTATGCCTGGCGTGCCATGCGGTAGCCGCGCTCAGAAGTCTCCAGGTCGGGCAGCTGCCAGCGGAATCCCTTGCCGAAATAAGCAGCATTGAAATGGTTGGGGTCATCGCCCTGGGATACCACCGTTGTATTGGGGCGACCTTGTGTCGTGTAGTTGTGGTCCACCCCGATCAGGATGACTTGCCGGAAGCCCATATGATAAGCCAGCTGCAGGGCAACATAGGTGACCGTGGCGCCTTCCCACAGGCGGCCGCGCGCATCGCCGGCAAATTTTGGGCCGGTATAGGTGGTGTGTAAGAACGCCAGGTCCGGCGCAGGTCCGATCAAGCGGTGAGAGCGCCATGACAGGAACTTTGGGATCGGCAGGTTGCGAATTTCCTCAGCGCACTGCTCAATTACCAGACTGTTCACCGTCAGGAAATAAGTGCTGCTGAACCCCAGCTCGGGGAACATCAGGTAAAAGCGATTCATCCCAATGGTGAACTCATCCCGCAGGCGAGACAGGTCGGTTTGTTTCAGGCTGGGGCCGTTGCCAATGATGAAGCAGCGTTCGCCGTGATGAATATCTTTCAGAGCGGCCAGCTGCCGGATGCTCTCCCGCCGCAGTGGGTGGAATGTGGCAGCCGGCCATTGGGCGAGGCGCTGTAAAGCATAGCGCGTTTGGCTGGCCGCCTGCCACAGCGGCGCCGGTGTGGCCTGCTTGATGCGCTGGGCCAGGCTGCTCATTCGGTGCTCAAGCGGGCAGTCGCCCCGCCGTCCACAATCATGGCCTGGCCGGTCATAAAGGAGGATTGCATATCGTCAGCCAGGAAGTAAATCGCCTGGGCGATCTCTTGCGGGCGGCCTACACGTCCATTGACCGTCTTGCGGGCCAGGTTATCCAGCCGCTCCTGAATATCGCCCCCCGCAACATGCCCCCGTCCCAGCCCAGCCCGCAGCATGGGTGTATCCACCGCCCCTGGCAAGATGGCGTTGGCACGGATGTTGTCACTGGCGAATTCGATTGCTACGGCTCGGGTCAGAGCCAGCAGACCGCCTTTACTGGCGGCATAAGCGGCGATATTAGCCGAGGTCGCCACAGCATGCACCGAGGAGACATTGACGATTGCCCCGCCGCCGGCGGCTTTTAACAAGGGGTGAGCCAGCTTGATTCCCAGGAAAACCGAGCGTAGGTTGGAGGCCATCACGGCATCCCATTCTTCCACGCTGGTTTCCAGCAACGGCCTGGCCACCTGCAAGGCGGCATTGTTCACCAGGGCATGCAGCCGGTCAGTATTGGCGTGCACCTG
>JBFYSP010000206.1:0-9123 GCA_041301395.1 Anaerolineae bacterium | reverse complement strand
TGGGCTCATCCTGGTCTGAAAATAGCGGCGAAAACCGGCTGAGTTCGTGGGGAAACGATCCGGTATCCAATCAACCACCCGAAGTGCTCTATTTGCGGGACGAAGAAACGGGCATCGTTTGGTCGCCTACCCCACAGCCGGCTCCTGCCCCAGCCCCCTATCTGGCACGCCATGGTGCCGGGTACACAGAGTTTGAACACCACAGTCACGGCCTGCAGCAGCAGCTGCGGTTGTTCACCCCACCAGATGCTCCACTTAAAATCCTGCAGCTTATTTTGAAAAACACCTGGGATCGGGCGCGACGCATCACCGCTACTTACTACGTCGAATCAGTGTTGGGGATAAATCGAGATAGCTCCCAGCAGTATTTAATCCCGGAATTTAATGGTGATCCACAAGCCTTACTGATACGCAATCCGTATAATACTGAGTTCTCCGAACGCGTAGCCTTTGTCTCAGCCAGCAATCCCCTGCACGGCCTGACTGCTGACCGGACAGAATTCCTTGGCCGGCAGGGCAGCCTGGAGGATCCGGCTGCCCTCAAACGCATAGGCTTGGCAGGAACGGTGCAGGCAGGGCTGGATCCCTGCGCTGCCCTTCAACTCCACATCGACATCCAACCCGGTGCTACAGAGCAGGTTTACTTCGTGCTCGGACAGGCCGAGAACCGAGATGCGGCCCTGGATTGGGTTCGCCGCTACCAGGACCCGCAGCAAGTGCAGCTTGCCTGGGAGGCGAACAACCGGTTTTGGGACGATCTGTTAGGAGCGATACAGGTTCACACCCCCGAACCCGCGTTCGACCTGTTGATCAACCGCTGGCTGCTGTACCAGACTCTGGCCTGCCGCATTTGGGGGCGAACCGCTTTTTACCAATCCAGCGGAGCGTATGGATTTCGCGATCAACTTCAGGATGTATTGGCACTGCTGCATGTCGCTCCGCAGCTGGCCCGCGAACACCTGCTGCGCGCCGCCCGGCACCAATTCGAGGCCGGGGACGTCCTTCACTGGTGGCACCCGCCATCCGGGCGCGGGGTGCGCACCCGGATCAGCGATGATATGCTCTGGTTGCCTTACGTGACCGCTGAATATGTAAGCCTCACCGGCGACGAATCGGTCTTGACCGAGAAGGTCCCCTTCCGGCATGCGCCCCTGCTGGAAGCGGGACAGGACGAACGCTACGGCCAGTACCCGGAAACCAGTGGATCTTACTCCTTATACGAGCATTGCCGCCGTGCGCTGGAAAAGGGGATGACTTCCGGGCTGCACAACCTGCCCTTAATGGGCGGCGGGGATTGGAATGACGGGCTGAACCGGGTGGGGATTGAAGGCCGCGGCGAGAGCATCTGGCTGGGTTGGTTTCTTTACAGCACCCTCAACCGCTTTGCCGACCTGAGTGAGCGCCGTGGACAAGATGAGCCAGCCGCCGGCTATCGCCAGCGCGCCTCCGACCTGGCCCAGGCTATCGAAAGCTGTGCCTGGGACGGCGAATGGTACCTGCGTGCTTTTTTTGATGACGGCTCGCCGCTGGGCTCTTCCGAAAACCAGGAATGCCAGATCGATTCAATCGCCCAGTCTTGGGCGGTCATTTCCGGCGGCGGGGACCCACGGCGCGCCGCCCAGGCTATGCAATCAGTCTCCGAACACCTGGTACAGCGCAGCCAACGGTTAGCCTTGTTGTTTGCGCCACCCTTCGATAAGACCCCGCGCGATCCCGGCTACATCAAAGGCTACCCCCCCGGTGTGCGCGAGAACGGCGGACAGTATACGCATGCTGCCCTGTGGTCTGCCTGGGCTTTTCTCGAGTTGGGACGGATCGATGAAGGTTTTGAATTATTTCAACTCCTGAATCCGATTCTGCATGCTGACGACTCCGAAAAAGCCGCGGGGTACCGGGTTGAACCGTACGTGGTTGCAGCGGACGTTTACGGCGCACCGCCATTCACCGGGCAGGGCGGCTGGACGTGGTATTCCGGGTCTAGCAGCTGGATGTACCGCCTGGGCCTGGAGGGGCTTCTGGGTTTGAAAAAAAGAGGCGATCGGATTGAAGTGGATCCGCGGATTCCCGCGAACTGGCCTGGCTTTCGCATCACTTACCGTTTTGGACTGGCAACCTATGAGTTTCTGGTAGAGAATCCGGGCCATGTAAACCAGGGAGTGCAGCAAGTGTCCTTGAATGGACAGGCGCTTTCAGACAAAGTGATCCCTTTCTCGCTGGATAACGGTAGTTATACGGTGCTTATCGTGATGGGCTAAGGGTCTCCTGCATTGGTTCCCTAGCATCCGGACCGATCCCCATTTCTTTCTCCTCATTATCGCAGGAAATCATTGCTCCCCGCGGAGGAGCTTTTCCGAAACGCATTCTTCTTTGAGGGCCAGAACATCCACAGTCCCCACAAAAGGGGAGATTTCAATAACATTTTCCCACCAGGGGCTGTCCAAAAAGTGAAAAGTGAACTTTTTGACAGCCCCTACAATGCGGAGAGAGGGGAGCAGAAGTTACCTGGCGGGCTCGGTTCCTTGATAAACTGCAGCTTTAAAGATACTGGTTAAGACTGCATCGGACCGACCTGCCTTTTTCTGGATTCTACTTAAGCGAGTGAACGGCTCTTAAAACGTCATAACCCTACTCCATTGTAGGCCCTGGTTGGTGCGGCTGGCACGCTCAAATGGAGGTATTTTTCTGTATTTGTGACCAATCCCTATAGATGAATCAGGGCAGATAACTGCCGAGTAACTGGCTCACCAGCATCCCGATCACGGCGGCGGTGATCAGCGTGAACGTACCCCAGCCGAGCCAGTTATTGAGCCGGGAGTTCTTCAACTCGCCCGCCAGGCGCGGGTCGTTGACCAGAACCAGGATAAAGACTAACAGAACAGGCAGAAGAGCGCCGTTAAGTACCTGGACGAACAGCAGCCATCGGATCACCGGCAGACCCGGGATCAGGGAGACGACTGCTCCGAGCACAAGCATCGCTGTGAAAAGCCCGAAGAACAACCGCGCCCGACGAAAATCCAGGTTCACGCCCTTCGGCAGTCCGAACGCCTCGCTCACCCCGTAAGCGGTGGCCAACGGCAGCACCGTCCCGGCCAGCATCGAAGCCCCCAGCAGACCGACCGCGAATAAAACCTCCGCCGCAGGCCCAACGAGCGGCTCCAGGGCACGAGCAGCGTCCGCGGCCGAGGAAAGCTCCATCTGACCGGCGACATGCAGGGTCGCGGCAGCAGCGATAATCATCATCACCGAAATAAAATTTGAAAAGACCGACCCGAAGTATGCGTCCAACCGCTCCGGGCCGTAGTGCCGGCGGGCCACCCCTTGCTCCACGATTGAGCTTTGCTGGAACAACTGCATGAAGGGGGTGACGGTCGTCCCTATCAGTCCGACCAGCAGCAGAAGATAACCGGCCTCGAAGTGGATGGTCGGGATGAATGCGCCGCGAGCCACCCCGCCCCAATCGGGCTTCGCCAGAATCGCCGCCACCGGGTATGCGAAAAAGACCAGCGTCATCAGTAGGAAGACCCTCTCTACCCAGCGGTACGAGCCGAAAATTACCAGGTACCAGAGCAGGATAGCCGCGACCGGCACGGCGATGTACTTGCTCAACCCGATCAGTTCAGCCGCCGCGCCGATTCCGACAAACTCGCTCACCACCAGCCCGGTATTGGCCACCAGGATGAGGCCGACCACCAGCATCGTCCAACCTATCCCAAAGCGCTCTCGGATGAGGTCCAGCAAACCACGGCCGGAGGCGGCTCCCAGACGGGCAACCATCTCCTGGATGACGGCCAGAGAGACCGTGATCAGGATCATAACCCAGATCAGGTCATAACCGTACCGTGCCCCAGCAGCGCTGTATGTGGCGATTCCACCGGCGTCGTTTCCAGCCGAGGCGGCGATCAAGCCCGGCCCCAGGACGAGTACCCATTTCAAAAGCCCGATCGGCTGGTGTTTCAGACCGCGTAACGTCACGCTGCGGCCTCGGATGTTGAGCCGTATGCCGTGATGGAATGGGCGCGGCCGGCCGTTCAAAACACCCGAGCCGAGAATATGGAGGGGCTCATCTTCTTCGGTGCTGGGAACATCGCTCATGAAAAGATCCTCGGCGCCTGGGCACTCCAGCTTCCTGGCGCCACCAGGTTGACTGCCGCGTCCACCGTCACCGCGCCCAGAAGCCGGCCATCTTGGCTGATCACCGGGAGGGCGGCGAGCTGGTTATTTATCAGGCGGTATGCGGCCTGACGGGGAGAGTCTAACGGTGAGAGCGTCACCAGGTAGGGGGTCATGATCTCTTCCATCCGCTGGTCGTCGCGGGCAATCAGGATGTTGCGAAGGGTTACCACCCCACGCAAGCGCCGATTCTCCTCGTCATCCACCAGATAAATGAAATATACAAAATCGGGTTGCTCCAGTTGCTCCCGCAGCCCGTCGCGCACCTGCGCCACGGTCCAATCGGCCCGAACGACGATAACGTCGTTGGTCATGATCCCACCCACGGAATCCTCCGGATAGCGCAGAAGGTCAACGATCCGCTCCCCGGAAATTTTCGGGAGCCGGTTCAAAAAGCGGCGGACGTCTTCAGGCGAGAGGTGGCCTACCAGGTCGGCAGCGATATCCGGTGCCATTTTCTCCAGGACTCGGACTGCGTACCCCTCGGGCAGCTCTTCGAACACCTGGAGCTGGCGCTCGGGGGCCATCAGTTCCAGGACGTCTGCCGCCAATTGGATGGGGAGCAGCAGCACCAGCTCGGCTAAATGCAAATAGGGGAGCTCGCCCGACAGGAGAGCGATCTCGCCGGCCGGGAGCCGCTCAATCCGATGGTAGTAGCCGGCGCCCGCTTCGACCGCACCAGGGTCGCCGCGCAGGAATTCAACGTATTTCCAGTCCTGCAGCTCGCCCTGGTGGACGCCGTGGTATAACCCACCACTGGCGCGCCGGAGCAGGGCGCGCAGCCCGGTGTCGACTGCCCGCAGGCGTAGACCGTCCCCATTGTCGAGCAGCAAGTCATTTGCGCGGTTGACCCGCGTGTTCTGCAGGTCAATGATGAAATTATCCAGGATGTCCCGCTTAAGGAGCACCTCTTGGACATCCGCTCTTCGCTCGGCTGCCTGGATCGCACCCGGGGCATGCACCCGGATCCGTCCTGCCTCCCATTGGATCATTTCGACTGCATCTAGCGGGAGAATCCAATCGACGCGGCTGCCTTCCCGAGCGGAGTTGCCCAGCAGGGATTCCGGCTGGCCGCGCTGGCCCAGCTGTAAGAGCAGATGTTTGACCGCCGGGTAATCCTCATCCAAGGAATCGAGGACCAGGTCAACCAGCTTGACACGGAATCGGCCTGCGGGTGGGGCGGGCTCGATCCAGAAGGAGCGAGGCAGGTTCGAGAGGAATATTGAAGCCATTAACGCATGCAAAAGCTGCGGGATAATAAAACATTGTCAAGGTTTAGTAGAGACTCCCCAACGGGGGTCTCTACGGGCACTGATCCAGGTTCTGGATATCTTCCTGGATCTGCAGGATGCGGTTGCCAGGATCGGGGTGTGTGCTGAGAAATTCGGGGGGGTTGACTCCCTGGCTGAGTGAATCCAGAATCTGCATGACCTTGACCATGTCCTGGGGGTCGTAGCCGCTGTCGTTCATGAAGCAGACGCCTAACCAGTCAGCCTCGGTTTCGTCTGCTCGACTATATTTCATGCCGATGAGCTGGCCGACGATGGCAGCCATTGCGGAGGCGGCGACGCAGCCGTTGGGGCTGTTGGGGTCGCAGGCAGCAATGACGGCAGCGCCGCTAAGTCCCTGGGTGAGCTGGGTTTTGGCGATCTGCTCGGCGGAGTGGCGGGCGACGACATGTCCGGTTTCGTGACCAAGTATGCCGGCTAACTCACCATCAGTCTGCAGGTGGTCGTAGAGGGCGCGGGTGATGAAGATCTGCCCGCCAGGTAGGGCAAAGGCGTTGACGGTCTGAAGGTCGGCAAGCAAATGGTAGGCGAACTGGTAAGGGGTGGTGCCGGCGGGGGAGTCCTGGACTATGCGCTGCCCGATCTGCTGGACACGTTGTTGGTCAGACTGGTTGGGGTCAAGACCGTCAAACTGGTCAACAACTTCAGGAGCAGCCTGAAGCCCCATGGCGATCTCCTGATCAGTGCTCATGCTAATATGCTGGACATCTTTCGTGACGGGGTTGGTGGATTGCGAGCCGAAATAGGTGATGAGGGAGATGGCGACGACGACGCCAGCCAACAAAAGCCTTCCATTGCAACCGCTGCCACGTCCGCGAAAAGCTTCTTTTAGAGCCATAAATTGCCCTTTATACTTACTTGAAATTATGCCGCAAGCCGGTCAGGCTGGCGAACGATCCGGATAAGCGCCAGTCCGGTGATGGCGCCAGCGACCAGGCCGGTGATGCCGACCGAGACGAGTACGCTGGTGAAAGTGGTAGGCACCACATTTTGGAAGAAAACGCCGGCCGCCAGCTGGCTGAGGTAGGCGCCGAGCGTCCAGCCGATGACGTTGGCGATGATCCAGGTGGCCAGGTGGGGGATTTCTCGGCGAAGGACGGGATATTGGAAGAGGGCGACAATCACTCCGAATAGTATAAAACCGACTAGCATCCCGAGTGGGGTCTTGGATAACAGCTGCACGACGAACAAACCAAGGGTATAGCCGACCACCCATCCAACGGCGTGGTTAAGGATCCAATCATAGGAGCTCGATACGTAGGGACGCAGCACCAGCCATTGAGCCAGGCCAAGTAGGATGCCGGTAATAATAGGGACGATGACGCGGGCTACGCCCAGATCGAGGGAACCAACCAGGAAAGCCAGGGGCAGGTAGCCAATGAGCATACCGAGGGCGGTGGCGAGGGTCCAGGAAAGCCAGAGCCCAAATTCGTTGCGTTTTACTTTGATTTCATCGATATCGATGCTCATCTATTTTTATATGCCAGAATACAAACACAGAGGCAAGGAAGATGTTGTCGTAGCGGGCCGATTACGAGGAAGAGGAGGAGGAAAAGTGCCGGTAACTTGATTATACATCAAACAGTAGGTATGGAGCGAATGACTCTCAACTTGCGTATGGGCTCACATTCGAGATTTAGAAGGTGTGTTGAGACGCTATTGAGACTCTCGGTCACTATACTGATATTAATTGAGCGGAGGATGAAAATCTTTCGCATGGTTCCAAGAGAAAAATCTAATAGCAGATCGTTAAGTCAACTGTCACCCGGTCACCCGATCAGGTGGCTCCCAATAGATCTTCAACAGATCATTCAAAAGGAGAAATCTCATGTTGTGGGCGATTATCTTGATACTCGTAGTACTGTGGCTGCTCGGCTTTTTCGGCCAAAATATTAGTTCAAGTTTCCCGAAGACCGGTAGTTGGATTCACATCCTGCTTGTCATTGCCCTCATCCTCTTGATTTTGCAGCTTCTTGGGGTGATTTAAATTTCCTGCGGTGCAATGATTGGACAGGGCCTGTCAAAGTTGGTGAAGACTTCATCTTGCTAAACCCGAGAGCGATCTGCCACCTGGCCCATAAAACGGGTGGCAGATCCCTGGAATTTCCCAATTCAGAACAGATTAAACCTGGCATGAATTAGTGATTTTGAAATGGAGTACGGAGATACTATAGGAATTCCTCTCTGCAGGGTCGCCGTTGGGAGATGACACAACGTGTCCCACGGGGAGAGAGGCCCAACGCGGTTTTGAAACCGGCTCGCTACGCTGCCCAGGGCGCCGGTATAGACTAACGGGGCAGCTCATGCAAAGGATCAGGAGGATCACAGTATGAACCAGGATATTTTCGAAGGAAAGTGGAAGGAAATGAAGGGCCAGATCAAAGAGTGGTGGGGCAAAATCACCGACGATGAACTGGAACAAGCGAACGGCAATGCCGAACAGATCGTCGGCTTGCTCCAACAAAAGTATGGCTACACCCGCGAGGCCGCCGAAGAGGAATTCAACAAGCGGATCAAGGATGTAAAAGACGCAGCTGAGAAAGTTTGAGGTCAATGACATCCGTGCCCTGACGGCGGGCCGAAGATCAGGTCTGTGCCCAGTCTGGTGCTCCGTGCCTCTTCTCGCTGGAGAAGAGGCACGGGAACAGGCTTTGTACACTGACAGTCCGGCATACATAGATAGCCTGGATCAAGCGGGTGGCAAAGCCGGCGGGCTCGTCGACGACATCCAACCGAAGTATGGTTACACCTACGAGCGCGCTGAAGAGCAATTCAACCGGAGACTAATAGAAGCGGAGACATAAGGAGGATAAGATGCTTTGGATAATCGCAGTGGTTTTGGTTATTCTGTGGTTGTTGGGATTTCTAGGAAACGTAGGCGGCAACCTCATTCATGTGCTGCTTGTGATAGCCCTGATCGTGATCGTGTTTAACTTTGTCAAAGGCCGGGGCAGGGGCTAAGAGTGTGTTCGAAAATAGGAAGAAGCCGTAATAAGTGAGTGCTGCGAAGCGGCACTCACTTATTACAGAGCTCTACTCGATCTTCGAAAAGTAGATAGTAATCACTTGGTGCTATTACCAGGAGGCGAAATCGGCGCACTGGTGCAATGACGGAATGCAGAAGATGGTTGCGAGTGGCGATGGCAGGTCGAGTTCTATCATCCCCGCTGAGCGAGGATAAAACGTATATAGAGGAATCTATGGCTAAAAAACAATACGACTTAATCGTCATCGGTGCGGGCGGCGCAGGTAGCACCGCAGCCACCACTGGGGCAAGTCTGGGTAAGCGGGTTGCCTTGATTGAGCGCGATAAACTGGGCGGGACCTGCCTGAATTATGGTTGTGACCCAACAAAGACTCTGTTGCATACCGCTAACCTGCTGTACCACGCACGGCACGCCTCCACGCTTGGTTTACACTTCTCGCAAGCCAAAGTCGATTGGGCGGCGGTACAGACCCATGTCCGGCAGGTGCAGAAAACCATTCGAGGTGGCACACTCGAACATGCCCGCGCAGGCATTGAGGCCCAAGGCATTGACCTGTTCATGGGTGAAGCCATGTTTACGTCACCGCACGAGATCCGCGTAAACAACGAGATCTTGCGCGGCAAGCGCTTCGTCATCGCAACTGGCACCGTTGCCTTCATTCCCGAGATCGAAGGGCT
>JBFYSP010000160.1:0-4486 GCA_041301395.1 Anaerolineae bacterium | reverse complement strand
CTGCGCCTCTTTTGCGATCGGGTATCATTTTCCTGGGCAAGGATTGGCTTGGCTGCGTCAGCGCTGTCCTGGGCAACAGGCACTTCCTCTTCCTCAGCCCCCTCCTCCACGAACTCCTCCTCCACTTCCGCTTCCGTCTTTTCCTCGGGCAGCGGCGAGCCCAGGCCGGCCGGGCGGATGGTGAACATCTGCGAAATCACACTCAGGCGGATGTCGCGCTTCAGCTGGGTGAACAGCTCGGAGGCCTTGATCTTGTACTGGTTGAGCGGGTCGCGCTGCCCGTAAGCCTCCAGGCCAATCGACACCCGCAGCGACTCCACCTGGGTCAGGTAATCCACCCACTGCCCGGTGATCACCCGCAGCAGCAGCTGGCGATAGGAATCAGTCAGCACCTTGCGCCCCAGCAGGTCGATCAGCGCCTTGGCGGTCTCGGCCTCCAACCCGGTCAGCGGCAGATTGTGTGCCTGCTCGTAGGCGGCCATCCCGACCAGCTCTTCCAGGTGCGCGCGCGTGTTCTCGTCCAGGTCGGCCACGTTGGTGTTCGCCGCCGCCAGCCTGCCGAGCTCGGCCAGCCCCCAGCCCTGCTGGATGGCCTGCTGCGCCTGCTCCAGGTGTGCCAGCACGTCGTCGGCGATCTCCTGGCTGGGCGAGCCCTCCAAAAAGCGGCTGGCTTCGTAGATGTAGGTCAGGCGGCTGGTGCGCTGCACCGTGCGCCGGTGGGTTTTCTTGTCAAAAGAGGCTCGCGAGCCCTGCGGGATGGTGGTCAGCAGGTGGTAGATAGCCAGCCGGTTGAGCATCGTCAGGTTGGCGGGGATGTTCTTCTCCAGGTCGCGGCGGATGGCCCCGCCGTCACCCACGTAGCGCACCAGGCGCTCGTCGTAAGCCCCGCTCACCTTGTCCAGGATCTCGTCTTGCAGGGCATCCCAATCGGAGGAGGCCAGCTGGCGGGCGTTGAAATCCAGCGACTCATCCAGGCGGCGCTCGATGGCGCCCACCAGGCGCACCACCGATTGCATCACCAGCATGCCTTCCATCTGCGCCTGCACCTCCGGGCGCACGGCGTCTGGGTCGTTGCGTAGGGTATTCTGCTGTTCGGGGGTCAGCTTGATCGGCAGGTGGATTACGCTGGCCAGCTCGGCCGCCAGGTCGGCGCCGCGTGGGCGCTCCATACCTTCTTCGTCCAGCGAGAGCCCTTCGAAGAAGGTATCCAGCAGGTCGCTACGCTCGCTCACCTGGCTCTCCAGGCGCTCGCGGGTGTCCTCCAGCAGGGTCTCCACCGACTTGAGCATGTGCTCCTGCTCGGCGACGATCGACTTGCGCGCCACTTCCAGCAGCGCTTCGATCGCCGCTGCCCGCTCGATGGTTTCGCTGCCGCCGAAGATCTCATCCGCCAGCAGGCGCAGGGTATATGAGGGATACACGCTGTTGGCGTAGTAAATCGTCGGCTGGATCTGCTCCAGCCACGAGAGCAGCTTCCACGGGCCGCCCTGGTCCTTCAGCGCCTCCAGCACCCGCCGCGAAATCTCGCTGCGCAGCATCTCGGTGACGTCGTCGCTCAGGTCGGTCTTGACAAAGATCCGGTCGCGTTCGGCGTAGATCGCCAGGCGCTGTTTATTGAGCACATCGTCGTATTCAAGCAGATGCTTGCGCACGTCAAAATTAGCGCCTTCCACGCGTGTCTGCGACGATTCGATGATGCGGCCGACCACCGAGATTTCGAGCGGCATGGCGTCGTCGATTTTTAAGCGCTGCATCAGGCCGTCGGCCTGAGCGCCGCCGAAGCGGCGCATCAGCTCGTCTTCCATCGAAAGGTAGAAGCGCGACGAGCCGGGGTCGCCCTGGCGAGCGGCGCGGCCGCGCAGCTGGTTGTCAATCCGCCGGGCCTCGTGCCGCTCGGAGCCGATGATATGCAGCCCGCCCAGGTCCCGCACGGCCTGCATATCGCGCATGTGGTCCTTGTAGGCCTGCACCTGCTCTTCGTAGATGCTGTAGTCCTCCGGGCCAACCTGCAGCAAGGCCTGGTAGCGGGCTTCCATGGACATGTCGTAGGGGTCGGGGTAGCCCAGGCGGGTGAGCAGACGGTTGACGGCTGCCAGCACTTCTTCGGGCAGATCGCCGCCCAGCTTGATATCCACACCGCGGCCGGCCATGTTGGTGGCGATGGTCACCGCCCCAAAGGCGCCCGCCCGGGCGATGATCTGGCTCTCTTCGGTATGCTTGCGGGCATTCAGCACCTGGTGCGGGATGCCGGCCTGCAGGTCGGCTTTCAGCCGCTGTCCAAGGCTCTCGTCCAGCTGGAACAGGGCCAGTAGGCGGCGCAGGTTGTCGTCTTCTTCGGGGTTGAAAGTCAGCCCCAGGTCGCGGCCCATCTTGCGCATCTCGCCGGTGTCCACTTTATCCAGCGGCTGGTACAGGAAGTTCAGCTCGGGGATCTGCCGGCCGTCTTCTTCACGGTTGTTGCGCTCCAGCCAGGCGTGCCGGATGAGCATGGCCATCGCAAGGCGGCGCAGCGGCTCGGCCCGCAGCCGGTTAGACACCCGCTCGGAGAGCTCCACCGAAGTGGTGCCCGCCAGGATCGGCTGTCCCAGCACGTGGCGGAAGAGCACCTCCTGGGCGATAGCCCGCAGCTTGATCTCCTCGGTGCGGAAGACCACATCCGGGTAGTCCTTGCGCCGCCAATACACCGGCGCTTTGAGCGGATCGTCTTTGTTGGCAAAATACTTGTACTTGTAGCTGTCGCTGTCGCGGCCTTCCAGCTCCACCAGCCCAGAGCTGGTGCGCAAAGCCTGGTACTCCAGGTTGGTGGGTACGGCGACCACACCCAGCTTGTAGATCTTGTCGAACTCCTCCGACTCGGTGACAGCGGTGCCGCTCATGCCGGCCAGCTTCTGGTACATACGGAAGTAGTTCTGGATGGTGATGGTGGCGTAGGTGACCGACTCGCTCTGGACCTTGACGCCTTCCTTGGCTTCCACCGCCTGGTGGAGCCCATCCGACCAGCGCCGGCCAGGCATCAGCCGCCCGGTAAATTCGTCCACGATGACCACCTTGCCGGCCTGCACCAGGTAGTCCTTATTGCGCTTGAAGAGGAACTGGGCGCGCAGCGCCTGTTCCAGGTAGCCCATCAGGCGCGCCTGTTCGGGGGTGATGTCCTCCGGGCGCTCGGGGTCGCGCAGCGCCATGCCCATCATCTCCTCCACGCGGCCTTCACCCAGCTCGGTCAGGGCGACGACGCGGTCCTTCTCGTTGACCTCGTAATCCTCCGGGCGCAGGGCGCGGATGACCTGGGCAGTGCGGATGTACCACTCGCCTTCATCCTGCGCCGGCCCGGAGATAATCAGCGGGGTACGGGCTTCGTCGATCAGGACGTTATCGACCTCATCGACGATGGCGTAGAAGTGGCCGCGCTGCACGCGGTCTTCCAGGCGCATGGTCATGTTGTCGCGCAGATAGTCGAAGCCGAACTCGCTGTTGGTGCCGTAGGTGATATCGGCGGCATAAGCCTCGGCGCGGTCCACCAGGTGCAGCTGGTGCTGGTCCTCGTGCGGCGAGCTGCGCTCCAGGTCGACGATGAAGGCTTTCTTGCCGTTTTCGGTGCGGGCGGCCATTTGCAGCACACCGACGCTCAGCCCCAACAGGTTGAAAATCGGCGCCATCCAGCGGGCATCGCGGCGGGCCAGGTAGTCGTTCACCGTAATCAGATGGGCGCCTTTGCCCTCCAGGGCATTCAGGTAGAGCGGTAGTGTGGCTACCAGGGTCTTGCCCTCGCCAGTGCGCATCTCGGCGATCTTGCCTTGGTGCAGCACCGTTCCGCCGATCAGCTGAACATCAAAGTGTCGTAGACCGATAGTGCGCTTACTGGCCTCACGCACGGCGGCGAAAGCCTCCGGCAGCAGATCGTCCCGCTCTTCGCCATCCGCCAGGCGCTGGCGGAATTCGTCGGTTTTGCGGCGCAGAGCAGCATCATCCAGGGCCTCAAAAGCTGGCTCCAGCTGGTTGGTTTCATCGACAAGCATTGCAATACGGTCGACCTGACGCTTATTGGGGTCGCCGCCAAGTATGCTGACAAATTTCTTGAACATAGAAGGCTATCCTCGCAGTACACATGACCTGCTTACTACAGGCCATGAAAGGTTTGATGGGTTACACGGCGAAAAATTATAGCATAGGCAGATGAGAGGAAAATGATACCTTAAGCTTGCTGGTAGCAACGGTCTTTCTGAGGGCAGCGAAGAATCCAGATTCTTCGCCCATATTTTCTAATCTTAACAAAAATTGCTTTGCCAAAATCAGCATGCTATAATGACCGCGATGGCGTACGGGC
Source organism: Anaerolineae bacterium (assembly GCA_041301395.1). Classification (GTDB taxonomy): domain Bacteria; phylum Chloroflexota; class Anaerolineae; order Anaerolineales; family UBA4823; genus CTSoil-045. The sequence goes on along the minus strand of JBFYSP010000160.1, from coordinate 162 downwards.
GCCTCCCATCGATGCTTCCTGGCTGCAAAACCTTAGAAAACCTTATCGAGCGATGTCTTTCGTCCACCTGCACGTGCATTCCGAATATTCCCTGCTGGACGGCTTCAGTAATATTAAGAAGCTGGTGCGGCGCGCCAGCGAGCTGGGCATGCCGGCGCTGGC
>JBFYSP010000184.1:0-2796 GCA_041301395.1 Anaerolineae bacterium | reverse complement strand
GCCTGGCGGAGCTGCTGGCCGATTAAATCAGTCATGGATAGGGAATGAACAGCCGCCTGTGATCCTCAGAGGTTGTCAGCTCTTGTCTCAGCAGGCGGCCTGGAACTCTGCCTTCCCTGGCACTGCAGGGTCTTTTTATTCGGCGGCGACCGTCTCGGTTTCGACTGCGACCGGCTCTTCGGCAACCACCTCGGCGGCTGCCTCGGCTTTTGCAGGCACTTCGGCCTTGACAGGTACTTCGGCCTTAGCAGGCACTTCGGCTACGGCCTCGGCTTCCGCCTGCGCCCCCGGGATTACCGGAACTTCGCCTTCGCGGTGGACGATCACGGTCAGCTCAGGGACCAGATCCATCGTCAGGCGAATGTGAACCTTATGCTCGCCCAGGGTACGGATGGGCTCCAGGTCCATGTGGCGGCGGGTGACTTCGACACCGTATTTTTGCTGGATTGCTTCGGCGACCATGTGGTGGGTGATAGAGCCATACAGCTTGCCTGTCTCGCCGGCCTTGGCCGGGAAGGTCAGGTAAGCGCCATCCAGGACGCTGGCGATGCCGCTCATTTCCTGGTTCAGCGCGGTGCGGGCAGCTGCAGCTTCCTCGCGAATGCTATTGGCCTGCTTTAGCGCGCCAGGTGTGGCCAGCACAGCCAGCCCCTGCGGCAGCAGGAAGTTGCGACCGAAGCCATCGGCAACCTTTTTTACGTCTCCGGCCCGGCCCAGTTTGTAAACGTCCTTCAGTAGTAAAACTTTCATTTTCAAGCCCTTTCAGCTAGAAATTAACCGCGCAACTCGCGGTTTGTGCCCCGGCGAAGGGTACAACGCCTTAGCGACAGAGAATTTTACCAGAGGGGTTCGGGGGAGTCAACTATATTGATATAATCTTTTCATGACCGCTCAAGACAACCTGGATGCCCAGTCACATTCTATCCATAAGCAGCGCAGCTACCGGGTGGAAGCGGTGGTGCTGCGCCACAGTGATTGGGGCGAGGCCGACCGCTTGCTGGTGCTGTACACCCTGGAAATGGGCAAAGTGCGCGCCCTGGCCAAAGGGGCGCGCCGGCCGCGCTCACGCAAGGCTGGCCACCTGGAGCCTTTTACCCGCGTGACGCTGCAGCTGGCCCGCGGACGGGACCTGCCGATTGTCAGCCAGGCCGACACCCTGGAAGCCTACCTGCGGCTGCGCGAAGAGCTGCTGCTCAGCACGTATGCCTCCTATGTGGTCGAGCTGCTGGATCGCTTTACCTACGAGGAAGGCGAAAACCGCAGCTTGTACCGGCTGCTGGTGGATACGCTCGGCCGCCTGTCATCCGGGAATGCTCCGGAGCCGGCTGTGCGATATTATGAAATCCGCCTGCTGGATTTGCTCGGTTTCCGGCCGCAGCTCTTCCATTGCGTTAGCTGCCAGACGGAAATCGTGCAGCAGGATCAGTTTTTTTCGGCTGAGCTGGGCGGTGTACTCTGCCCAGGCTGCGGGGGACAGGATGCGCGCGCCTGGCCGGTGACGATGCGCGGCCTGAAGTACTTGCGCCACTTCCAGCGCAGCAGCTTCAGCGAGGCGGCGCGCGCCCCGCTGTCACCCGGGCTGAACCGGGAGATGGAAGCCTTGATGCAGCATTACCTGACCTACCTGCTGGAGCGCGGCCTGAATACCCCAGCCTTCCTGAGAAGGGTCAAAGAGCAATAAAAAGTCGAGGCAGGATAAGATGCGATCCTGCCTCGACTGGATTTACACCCAAAAGGGGGCTGACTAAACTGCCGGAGCCAGCTCGCGGCCGTTCAGGGTGGGTGGTAGATTGCCATTTGGGGCAGATTCTGCGCCGCGCCAGAACTGGCTCATGTAGATGTTGTAATAGAAGCCCTTTTTAGCCAGCAGCTCTTCATGACTGCCGCGTTCGACTATATGCCCCTGATCGATCACCAGCAGCAGGTCGGCGTTGCGGATCGTGCTCAAGCGGTGGGCGATCACGAAGCTGGTGCGCCCTTCCAGCAGCTCTTCCAGGGCACGTTGGATCAGGCGCTCGGTGCGGGTATCCACACTGGAGGTGGCCTCATCCAGGATCAGGACGCGCGGATTGGCCAGTGCAGCCCGGGCGATAGAGAGCAGTTGACGTTGGCCCTGGCTCAGGCCGCTGCCGCGCTCGCCCAGCACCGTCTGGTAGCCATCCGGCAGGCGGTCGATAAAGCTGTCGGCGTGGGCGTACTGGGCTGCGGCGATCACTTCGTCGTCGCTGGCGCCCGGGCGGCCAAAGCGGATGTTCTCCATCACGGTGGTGCTGAACAGGAAGGTGTCCTGCAGGACGATGCCAATTTGCTCGCGCAGGCTTTCCATCTTTACATCGCGCACGTCAATGCCGTCGATGCGCACCGACCCATCGCAGACATCGTAGAAGCGCGGGATCAGGTTGATGATGGTGGTCTTGCCGGCACCGGTTGGGCCGACGATGGCGATCGTCTGGCCGGGGCTGGCGGTGAAGCTGACGTTTTGGAGCACGGGCTGTCCTGGCGTATAGGTAGCGCAGACGTTATCGAAGACCACCTCGCCCTGGATGGCGGGCATCTTGATGGCATCCGGCTTGTCCATGATCTCCGGTTCGACATCCAGCAGCCCGAAGATGCGCTCGCCGCCGGCGATGGCATTTTGCAAGCTGGTCCACAGGATGGCAATTTGCGCGATCGGTTGGTTGAAGCGCTGCACGTAGGTCAGGAAAGTGATCACCAGGCCCAGGGAGATGGTGGTGCCGAAGAGATTCCCGCCATTGAGCAGAGCCAGGCCACCCACCAGGGCGACAAGTGCCAGCG
>JBFYSP010000183.1:0-29149 GCA_041301395.1 Anaerolineae bacterium | reverse complement strand
GCCAGCATGTTGCTGACTGCCTGCAATGGCGTTACAACTAGTGATGGGTAACCCCCATCACTATTCTTATCAGCAAACAGGTTTCCCCTGGAAATGGAGCCGTTATGGATACTCCCTTACTCGAGATGAAAAACATAACCAAAGAATTCCCCGGCGTGAAAGCCTTGAACAATGTAAGCTTTCGCGTGGCCTCAGGCGAGATCCACTGCTTGGTAGGCGAGAACGGCGCCGGGAAATCCACCCTGATGAAAGTATTGAGCGGCGTTTATCCGCATGGCGACTACAGCGGCCAGATCCTGATCAATGGCCAGGAGCAGCAGTTCCATGGTATTCATGATAGCGAAAAAGCCGGGATCGCAATCATCTACCAGGAGCTGGCGCTCTTCCCTGAGCTGACAGTTTACGAGAATATCTTCGTAGGGAATGAAAACCGCAAAGGTGCGCTGGTCAAGGTGGTCGACTGGAATGAGACCATCAAACGCGCCAATGAGATGCTGGCAAAAGTCAGACTGAATGTCAATCCGGGCGAAAAGATCAAAAACCTGGGCGTCGGCAAACAGCAGCTGGTAGAGATCGCCAAGGCGCTCAGCAAAGAAGTAAAACTCCTGATCCTGGACGAGCCTACCGCGGCATTGAATGAAGACGACAGCGCCAACTTGCTTGAATTACTGCGTGGGCTGAAAGACGAAGGCGTCACCAGCATCATGATTTCTCATAAACTGAAAGAGGTGATCTCTATCGCCGACACCGTCACCGTTTTACGCGACGGCCAGACCATCTGCACCCTGGATGCCCACAAAGGCGAAGTCTCGGAATTTGTGCTGATCAAGAATATGGTCGGGCGCGAGATCAACAACATCTACCCGGAGAGGCAGCGCCATCCCTTCAAATCTGCAGCCGTGGCGGTTGAAGCAGCCAAATCTGCCGGCGTAAAGGTCATCTCCTATGACCGGCTGATCACCAACACGAAAGCCTTAGATTATTATGTGACCTTCGATAGCATCGCTGTCGGAGCGTTGCAGGCCGAATACCTGGTGCAACACGCCACAGGCAAAGGTCATCCGCTATACCTGTATGCCGGCGCGGCTATGGACCCCAATGCCTTCCTGTTTTTCGAAGGCGCCTGGAATGTACTGCAGCCCAAGATCGCCGATGGCACTTTTGTAATCAAGAACTCCAGCCATGCTGTTGCCCTCCAGGGAATCGCCCAACTCACCAGCGAGCAGCAATCCAAGATCTTCAACCAGATCACAACCAATTGGGATTTCAATACCGCCAGGAATCTGGCAGATTTCAACTTGAATAGCGCAACCGCAGCCGATAAGGGCGATGTATTTGTCCTGGCTCCCAACGATGGTACCGCACGTGCCATTGCAGACGAATTTGCCACTGACCCAGACATCAAGAGTTTTTTGATTACCGGCCAGGATGCAGAAGTAGAATCCGCCCAATATATCCTGGATGGCAAGCAGTCGATGACCGTCTTCAAGGATGTGCGCACCCTGGTACAGACCACGGTCGACGCTGCGTTAGCCCTGCTGAAGGGCGAGACTCCGTCAGCCCAGGTTACATACAACAATGGCGCCATGGATGTCCCGGGACTGCAGTCCCCGGTCAGCTCGGTCGATCAGAGCAACGTCAAGGCCGTCCTGATTGACTCTGGCTATTACAAGACCGTGGATACCTCCGTCATTTCCAAGACACCGGCGCCGCCTGCCAATCCAGTGGTTGGGATTGTCCTGCCGACTCAGGACGAGCCCCGTTGGATCCAGGATATGACCCGCTTCCAGGATGCGTTCAAGGCTGCCGGTTACCCGGTCGAAATCCTCTTCAGCCAGGGCAATTCCACCAGGGAGAAAGCCAACGTCGAAGCGCTGGTGAAAAAAGGCATCAAGGTGCTCATTATCTGCCCACAGGGCGGTGGAGAAGTCGTGCTCGAGGTTAAAAACTGGTCGGCCTATAATCCGGAGCTGGGAAGGGATATCCTCAAGCAGGTTAACTTCAACGTTAAGAAAGGTGAAATCGTTGGTTTTGCCGGCCTGATGGGCTCTGGCCGGACAGAACTGGCCTTGAGTTTATTTGGGAACCCGGATGGCTTCCGCATCGACGGCGAGCTGTACGTTAAAGGCGAGAAGCGCAGCTTCAAGCAACCCAAGGATGCTATCGATGCCGGGCTGGCTTACGTGACCGAAGACCGCAAGGGCGACGGCCTGATCCTGATCCAGGATATCAAACAGAATATTACCCTGGCCAATTTGAAAGCCATCTCCAGGCGGAGTGTGGTCGATAGCAACGCCGAGATCAAGGTTGCCACCGAGTATAAAAATTCAATAAATATCAAGACCCCCTCGGTTGAGCAGAAGGTGGGCAACTTGAGCGGCGGTAACCAGCAGAAAGTCTCGGTCGCCAAGTGGCTGTTCGTCAAGCCCGACATCTTGATCTTGGACGAGCCGACGCGTGGGATTGATGTAGGAGCAAAATACGAAATTTATACGATCATGAACCGGCTGATCGATCAGGGGATGAGCATTGTGATGATCTCCTCAGAATTGCCGGAAATTTTAGGAATGAGCGATCGAGTCTACATTGTTTCCGGTGGCCGGATCAGCGGGGAGCTCTCGATTGAGGAAGCCACGCAAGAAAAAATCATGCAGCTGGCAACGAACTAAGGAGGCATCACATGTTTTTCCAGGATTTGAAGAGAGTTTTGCGGCAAAACATCCGTGATTTCGGCATGTATATTGCCTTGTTTGCGATCTGGATTATCTTCGCGATCGCGACAGACGGCCTTTTCCTATCTTCCCGCAACCTGAGCAACCTGTTCAACCAGGTTGGCTACATCGCCGTGTTGGCAGTCGGCATGACCCTGGTGATTGTCATCCGCCATATCGACCTGTCGGTAGGCTTCCTGGCCGGCTTTCTGGGCGCTGTGGCTGCGATCTTAATGTTCCAATACGGATTGCCGGTGTATGTCGTTATTCCGGCGGTGCTCGGGCTGGGCATCCTGGCTGGTCTGATCACCGCCACACCGGTCGCCAAGCTGGGCGTCCCGTCCTTCGTGGCCTCCCTGGCCGGCTGGCTGATTTACCGGGGGCTACTTGGCGTGGTGACCGCCGGCACTGGCACGATCATCATCAAGGACCAAATCTACAACGCGATCGGCAACGGTTTTATCCCGGATATCCCCGGGCTGGCGGGCTTCCTGGGCGAAACCCACAAGCTGACGATCCTGCTTGGGATCATCGGCGTGGTTCTGTACGTCCGCAGTGCCATCAGCAGCCGGCGAAAGAAACAGGCCTATAACTTCGAAGTGCTGCCTATGAATATATTTATCCTGCAGCTGGTTTTCTTATCAGCCCTGGTGCTGTGGATCACCTGGGTGCTGGCCGGCTACAATGGTCTGTCGTGGACCTTCATTATCGTTCTGATCGTCGTTGGAATATACCAATGGATCACCACCCAGACCGTGCTCGGCCGGCACATCTACGCCACCGGCGGTAACCCGGAAGCGGCCCAGTTGAGCGGCATTAACGTCACCAAAATCATTTTCATTGTGTTTGCTTCGATGGGCATGCTCTCTGCCTTATCCGGCATCCTGTACTCGTCGCGTTTGCAATCGGCGACCACCACAGCCGGACAGTTGTTCGAGTTGGATGCCATTGCCGCGGCCTATGTCGGCGGTGTCTCGGCAGCTGGAGGCGTCGGGAGCATCTTTGGCTCGCTGATCGGCGCCCTGGTAATGATCTCGCTGACCAGCGGTATGAACCTGATGGGCATCGACGCCAACCTGCAGTACGTCGTGCGTGGCCTGGTGCTGGTTTTCGCCGTGATTTTCGATGTCATGACCCGCAGAAGTGGGAAATAACCCTAACAATCCTTAGCAGTCAAGAAGCCGGCGCTGCCGGCTTTTTGATATGGAATTATCTATGGGATATAAACTGGCACGCTTCCTTATCCACCTGATTGTTGTGTTAACCACTCGCGTCACCAGCAACTACTGCGAGGTGCTGCCGCGAACCGGCAGCTACATCGTCGCCGCCAACCACCTGGGGCGGATTGATGCAGCTTTGATTTATCACTACATCAACCGCAATGATTTGATCATCTTCGTGGCCGAAAAATACCGCGACAATCCATTTTTCGCCTGGTTCACCCGGCAGTTAAACGCCATCTATATCGACCGCTACAACGCCGACTTCGCCGCGGTACGGGAAGTATTGAAGAGGATAAAGGCCGGCGGGGTCATGGTGATCGCTCCCGAAGGAACCCGCAGCCGCAGCGGGACCTTGCAGCCTGGCCTGCCTGGAGCAGCCTACCTGGCCTCCAAGGCCGGGGTGCCCCTGTACCCGGGCGCGGCAACCGGCTGCGAGGACAGCATATTTTTCGCCAACCTGAAGCGGCTGCGCCGCACCCAGGTAAACATTGTGATCGGACAACCGTTCATCCTGCCGCCGCTCAAAGGCCCCGACCGGGACGAAACCCTGCAGCAATACACGGATGAGATCATGTGCCAGATCGCCGCTCTGCTGCCGGAGAAATACCGCGGCGTCTACGCCGATCACCCGCGCCTGAAGGAACTGCTGGCTAGCATGGCCAGTGTGGACAGCACAGAAAGCACGGCAGAGCCCCTGGTCCAGACCGACCCCCCCTCCTAGTGCAGGCAGGGCTCCAGTTTCCTCATAGTCCAGCAAAACGCCCCCGAAACTGGAGGCGTTCTATTCAACTTAGCTTGCCGGGATCAATCGCCGGATGCTGCCGGCTCGGCTTGCAGCTGCTGCTCAGTCTCGGCACGCTGGCGCATCTGCTGGCGCAGGCGGGCCGTATCTTTCGGGACGGTGAAGAGGGCCAGCAGGTAAAAAGCGGCGCACAGCGCCCAGGCCGTCAGGCAGATCACCAGGAAAGAAGTTTTCAACGAGCTCTGGTCGGCAATGACGCCCGCCAGCAAGGGAGCCAGGGCAGCGCCGGAGGATTCGATCAGCAGCTGGATCGACAGCGAAGAGCTGCGCACTTCCGGCAGGGCAATATCCTGCACCGTCGAAATCATGTTAGGTGCCGGGAACGGCATGAAAATCGCCGTGATGGTCAGGCACGCCAGGAACAGGCCCTGGTTCTCCAATGGCACGCTCAGAGTGACCGCCAGCATGATCGCCCCCACCACCACACCGGTGATTGCCACGATCACCCGGCCGCGCGGCGTGCGCCGGAACAGGAAATCGCCTAACGCGCCGCCCAGGGGGTAACCCACCGCCAGGGCCACTACCGCCACGCCCATGGTGACAAAGACAGCGCTCTCGGCATAGCCGCGCTCGGTTTGCAGGTAGTTGACGAACCAGAAAGTAATCACGTTCCAGGGAAAGACGCCGAAGAAACCCTGGGCAAACAGGATGAGCTGGGTAGGGATCTTGATCTGGTTGCGAGCCGCCTGCCAGTTAAAGCGGTAGTTGCTGATCTGCTCCATGTCGGCCAGCTCTGGCTCGCTGCTGCCGCGCTTCGGCTCCCGCAGACCGAAGTACATAACCGCCGCCATCACGACCCCCAATATGCCGGTCAGGTAAAAAACACCCCGCCAGCCGACAGCACCCGACAGGAATAGCCCCAGCAGCATCCCGATCAGGAAGCCTACCGGCATAGTCAGCTGCAGCAGGCCGATGATCTTGCCGCGCTGGCGAGGGCCAAAGTAGTCTGAGATCAGGCTGTACACGCCCGGGTAGCTGGAGTCGTCGATTCCAGTTGAGCCGCGAGCAACAACGAATGTTGGGTAGGTCGGGGCGATGGCGCCCAGCCAGGTGGAAGCGCCCCACAGGAAGGAAGCCAGAGCTAGCAGCTTCGAGCGGGCATAACGATCGTACAGGTAGCCCCATAGCGGATAAAAAAGCGCCGCCACGATCAACGCAACGGTGCTCACCGCTCCCATTTGGGCGCGGTTGATGCCAAAATCCTCCATGATGGCAGTGGTCATGGAGCCAATCAGCAGGCGATCCGATTGGTGGAGCAGCATGAAGAGAAAGAGAATAACGAAAGCAACCCAACGGTAGTTCGATTTATTCGCCATCAGCAGCGCCTCCCCGATCGATATATATGAAATTGGAGATATTTTACTGCATAGTCGCAGGTTTTGAGCGGATACAACACTCATGATATAATCAGCCCAGATTGATCGATATTCCCTTAACCTTTTCAGGAGGCGGGCCGATGGAAGTTACAACACAAGCGATGAAGCGCTGCGATCTGGTCAAAGCAGTCGGCCGGGTGGACAGTGCGACTGCGCCAAAACTTGGCGAAACCATGGATGCGATCATTGCCTCCGGCCGCTATCGCATCGTATTTGATATGTCGGGTTTGGATTACATGTCCAGTGCCGGGATGCGGGTGTTGATCACCACCCAAAAAAAATGCAGGCAGTACAACCGGGGAGAAATTGTCCTGGCGGTGGTACCGGAACGCATTTACGAAGCTTTGGAACTGGCCGGCTTCCTCCCACTCTTTAAGTTTTATGATAACCTGCCGGCTGCAGTCGGTCATTTCTAGTCTGCTCCCAGCAAATACCATCACAAAGGCTGAAGGTGAGAGGCATCGCCTTCAGCCTTTGAATTGTGCCAGGCAGGCAGCAAGCGCAGAGAGCACTGAGATATAGGTGCAGGATTCGTGGACCAACCAGCAGCAGATTCCCAATCGCATTCCCTGATCGTGCAGGCTTATTACGATAACCTGGATATCGTAAGGGATTACATTGGCCGGATAGCCGAGGACTGCGGGATGTCCTTGAAGGACACTTACGCCGTTCAACTGGCCGTCGACGAAGCCTGCACTAACGTCATCGAGCATGCCTATGGGGGCGAGTGCGACAAATCAATCGAGCTGTACTGCGAGGTAACGCCCGAAGCACTGATCATCCGGCTGCACGACCATGGAGAGCCGTTCAATCCATTAGATGTGCCGCAGCCCAACTTCGAAGCGCCAATCGAAGAGCGAGATAACGGTGGCCTCGGGCTGTATCTGATGCGCCAGTTGATGGATGAAATCCATTTCTCATTTGTGCCGGGCGAAGCAATCAGCGACAATACCTTGACTATGATCAAAAAAAGGAAGGCTTGAGATGGGACTCCCTGCGGGTAGGGAGGCCCTGGACCCGGAGGACCGACGCTGGCGAGAAGTGTTGGACCTCGGAGTTGCCTTGATTTCCGCCTGGCTGCGTCCTGCGAAGGCTACGCCCGGCGATACACCCGCCAACGAAATTTCCCAACGCCGCACGATCCTGGAAACGACCGAACGCCTGATCGGCGGGAAGGCTTCATTATGGCTGCTGCCCTTTAATGACCCTGGCAGCATCGCTGACCTGCCTGGCTCATTAGCGATTCCCACCGAATGGATGCGGCAGGCGATGGACAGGCTGCAGCTGGTGAAGTCGCCAGGTGGTTTCACTGTGGCGGTACCATGCGTGTACCGGGCAGAAATCCCGGGCAGCCGCAGCGCACCAGATGTCGTGGGCGCTTTGCAGGTCAGGCGGCACGACCGGCCATTCGACCCACAAGAGCTTAACCTGTTGGAGGGGATCGCCCTGCAGGCGGCCCAGGGCATGCGTGCCCTACGCCAGGCCAGGACCGAGAACTGGCGCATCGAACAACTCGGACTGGTGCAGCAGGTTAGCGCACAGATTGCCAACCTGCGCGACCTGGACGAAGTCACCCAGCGCATCACGCGCCTGATCCTGGAGACTTTTGATTATTACTACGTGGCGATATTTATCCTGAACCCCGGTGGCGAGGTCCTGAGCTGCCAATCGGCCTGGATGCAGCCCGCCCGCCTGAGTAAAACACCTCCGTCCGAGCGAACAGAGCCCGCTCTGCAGGTGGTGCCCAACCTGGGCGTAGTGAAAGTTGGCGAAGGTATCATCGGGCACGTGGCTCGTATCGGGCAGGAGCTGCTGGCGCGCGATGTCGGCTCCGATACTTACTATACTTATGAAGCCGCGCTGCCAGAGACGCGCTCAGAGCTGGCGCTGCCGCTGCAGATCGAAGATCGCCTGCTGGGAGTGCTGGATGTGCAAAGCAACCTGCCCGACGATTTTAGTGAAACCGACCTGCTCGTCCTGCGCGCGCTGGCCAGCAATATTGCCCTGGCCATCGAAGGCGCTAACATGTACGCTGCCCTGGGGCGCAGGGCCGAACAGCTGGCCACCTTGTTCGAGATCGGCAACACGGTGGCTTCTATCCTGGACCCTGACGAGATGCTCGCCCAGGTTGCCGAGCTGATCCACAAACGGTTCGGCTTTCCCTACATCCACCTGTTCACTGTCCATCCTGGCCAGGAGAAGATTAATTACGTAGCGGGCAGCGGCAGCCGCAGCCGGCAGCTGGTGGAACAGGGGCTGGCGTACGACCTGAACGACCCGCAGGGCATGATTCCCTGGGCCGCCCGCCGGGGGGAGACGATCATAGCCAACGACGTCCGCCTGGAGCCGCTCTACCGCCCATTGCTGCTCTCGGATCAAAGCCCTGCAGCGCTCTTAGCGATGGGGGAGGATACTCAATCCGAGATGACTGTTCCCCTGGTCTTCGGGGGCGAGGTGCTGGGTGTGATGGATATCCAGAGCAAGCAAAAGGGAGCTTTCAGTGAAGATAACCGCTTCCTGTTCGAGGCGCTGGCGGGCAACATCGCTATCGCCCTGCATAATGCCCAGTTGTACCGCTCAGAGCAGTTCCAACGGCGGGTAGCCGACAGCCTGCGAGAAGTGGCCGGCCTGCTGACCACCGACACCGAAGTGGAGCAGGTACTGCATGCCATTCTCAAGGAGCTGGATCGCACCCTGCCATGTGACCTGGCCGTCATCTGGCTGGTGGACGAGGAGCTGGGTGCGCTCGACGCGCAAAGCAACGACTGCCCACCGCTACGCCTGGCGGCCGTGAACGGGGCCTACGACGACCTGCCCTTGCAACCCGGCATCAGCCTGGTTTCAGCTACTGCCCTGGTGCGCGAGCACTCAACACAAAGTTCGTACGGAGCTTCGGTCCAGCCAGCCTGGACCTGGTTGGCAGAGGTGCTGCAAGCCAACCAGCCTGTCATCCGCCAGCAAGACACGCCGTACGAACCGTTGGGCGCACTGCTGGATCTGCCAAAGGATTACTCGGCGATTGCCGCTCCCCTGCGAATTGGCGACCAGCGCCTGGGGGTCCTGCTCATGCTGCACGGCACAACCCGGCGATACGGGAACGAGTCGCGCCTGATGACGGCGGCCTTTGCCGGATATGCCGCGGTGGCAATTGAGAACGCACGCCTGTACGAAGCTGCCCACGAACAGGCCTGGGTTTCCTCCGTGCTGTTGGAGGTCACCCGCGCCACCCAGGAGATTGATGAGCTGAGCGAGCTTTTCCAGATTGTCACCCAGGTCACACCTACACTGACAGGCGTGAATGCCTGCCTGCTGTACCTGCGCGACGAAAGCGGCGTTTTCATTCCGGCAGCTGCTTATGGCCTGGAACCGACGCTGCAGGCGGATTTCGAGCGCTGGAAATTCGCGCCCGGTGATGTACCCGCCCTGGAGCGGCTCATCCAGGAGCAGACCCCAATCCTGCTGGAGCTTGGCCCAGGCGGCGCACCATTGACCGGCATGATCGCCGGCGAAGACAGACCAGACCGAGAAGCCAGCCACCGCCGCATGATCCTGGTGCCGCTGGTAAGCCGGGGCGAGGTGCTGGGGACCTTCCTGGTTGAATACCAGGGCGGGCGTCTCAGCCCTGCGGAAGGCGAAGCGATCGAGGATTTTTCGAGCCAGCAGCTGGCAATCATCCAGGGGATTGCGCGCCAAACCGCCCTGGCGGTGGAGAACCTGCGCCTGACTCGTATCGAGGAAGAGGAAGCCTACGTTTCCGTGGCACTGCTGCAGGTGGCGCAGTCCATTGCCAGCAACACCAATCTAAACGAAATCCTGGGCACGATTGTGCGCCTGACTTCCATCCTGATCGGTGCCAGGCGCGCCGCCATCTATTTACTGGACGACCGCAGCCAGTCCTACCGCCTGGCACAGGCTTACGGACTGGACAGGAGCGCCGACTCGGATGAGGATCGGGCAGGCTACGGGGAGTTTCCCTTGCTGGATGCCCTTCGCCAGCAGCCTGACTTGCTGGCTTGCCCGGTGGCTGCGGAAAGTGAGGAAACACAGGAAACCCTGCAGGGCTGGAAAAACCTGGCTGCCCCGGATCTGCACGCTTTAGGCGATTTTTTGGCGGTGGACGAGCGCCTGCTGCTGGTCTTTCCGATGCTGGCGCAAAACGAGCTGTTGGGAGCGCTGTTGGTCGAAGAGCACGGCCCTCAGCTAGAAGATCTGACCCGCATGGTCAGCTCGAGCCGCCACCTGCGTGAAAAACGCCTGGAGATCGCCACCGGAATCTCGCAGCAGGCGGCGCTGGCAATCCAAAACGAGCGTTACCAGCAATCCATTGTCAGGCGAGAGCGGATCGATCGCGAGCTGCAGCTGGCGCACGACATCCAGCGCAGCCTGCTGCCACCCAAGATGCTTGAACCATCCGGGTGGGAATTGGCAGTGCTGTGGCAGACGGCGCGTGAAGTGGGCGGTGATTTTTACGATCTGTTCGAGCTACCCGGCGGGGAACTGGGATTGGCAATCGGTGACGTGTCCGATAAGGGCCTGCCGGCTGCCCTGTATATGACCCACGTACACGCTTTATTACGCGCCATGGCGCAGAACGCGCAGCCTCCGGCAGAGGTGCTCTGCCACATCAACGATGCCATCGCCGGGGACGAGTCACTGGGGATGTTCGTCACCATGCTGTATGGGGTGCTGACGCCGGAAACCGGGCGCCTGGTGTATGCCAACGCCGGTCATAACCCGCCCATCTTGCTGCGCAGCGGTTCGGCGCGGTCGGTGGGAGTCTCCGGCGGAGGGATGGCCTTGGGCGTCATGCCGGGGCAGCAGGTCGATCAGGCCGAGCTGACCCTGGAACCGGGAGACTCCCTGGTGCTATTTACCGATGGTGTGACCGAAGCCTTCTCGCCGCAGGGATTCATGTTCGGACAGGAGCAGCTGATACAGGTGATCCATCAGAGCACGCCCGGCGCGGGCGCCGCCCATGGAATTGTCCAGGCAATTGAAGAAGAGCTGATCCTGTTTCGGAGCGAAAATCCACCCGACGATGACCTGACCCTGCTGGTGATTACGCGCCGGTAGTCGGCTGGTGGGTCGTTAAAGCAATCGCCGGACGTGGGGGGAACACGCCCGGCAATCGAATGAAGGCCACCGGATACTCCAAAACGGGGGGGCGCTCTGGGTATGTTCCCGGCAGCGCGACACCTGAAATACCAGTAAATGGGGGAGGGCAGGTGTCTTCCCTTTTAATATACAGTATTTTGATCTTATTTGCATTAATAAAGCGTTAGAGTTGCTTTTAGTCCCGATCGGGCTTTCCCTGGAAGAGCTGCAGCCAGGCATCGACTTCTTCCGGCTTTAAGGCGATATCCGTGCGCTTCGACTGCGGTCCCGACCCGGCTTCTTGCAACACCTGCTGCACCAGGCGGGCAAACTCAGCGGAAGACAGCACCGCCGCCCCAGAGCGGCGGGCGGATTCCTGCACAGCCTGATCGGAGCTGACCACCGTCCAGTTGCGGGCGGCAGGCCCCAGGGCATTCAACCGCCGGCGGATGGCCTGATCGGCGCTGCTGCCCTGACGGATGAAGCGCGCCGCCACCCAACCGTAGCTGCGCGCCTGGGCTTGCCCGGGTGGAGCATTATCGAAAAACAGCTCCACTTTCTTACGCCTCACCCGGCAAAACTCTTGCAACAGCTCTATCAGCTGCATCTCGTCATCCAACGCCCGCAGGCTCAAACCGGGTATTTTTGGGATCAGGTTATGCCCATCGACAATATATGCCATGCTGCTATTCTAACCCAATCGCCCTATATGCGGTCAGCACCCGGCGGCGAAGTCGCAGGATCTTCCGTCATCCGTCATGAATCCCACGATGTTTTTCCGCGGGACCGTCCACGGTCAGCCGTTGCTAATCCCGCGGCGCTCTCCCGCAGGACGGTCTTCGGTCGTGTTTTTTGATTGGCACATCAGCCACTTTATGCTATCATTCCCCGGAAGGAAATGTCATGAAACAGTTCACCCGCCTGGCCCTTTTCCTGCTGCTCAACCTGGTCGTATCGGCCTGCACGACTCTGACGGTGCTCTATTTGTGGGATCAGCTGCACACCAGCGAGCAGGGCAGCGTGCTGCCGCCGCTGGCGCGCATCCTGCGCCCGGAGCCAACGGCAACTTTAACCCCGACTCCGCAAGATACACCCACCCCGGCGCCAACCCCAACCCCGGCATTTAATTTTCACACCGTACAATCCGGCGAGACGTTTGACAGCATCGCCACGGAATACGGCGTAAGCATCGCGGAGCTGCTGGACGCCAACGGCTTCAGCGAGGACCAGATCCTGGGGATTGGCGAAACCCTGCGCGTCCCGATCCGGGTGGTGGAGATCGAAAGCGTCGTCGGTGCCGGCGATTTGGAATCGGAGCGAGTGGTCATCCGCAGCGTGATCGCCAGCGAGCTCTCACTGGCGGGCTGGCAGCTGGAAACGCAGACCGGCCTGGCTTATGCCTTCCCTCAGGTGACTCTTTACACCCTGGGCGGGGCGGTAAACGTCTTCACGAAAGAAGGCAGCAATACCGTCAGCGAGCTGCATTGGGGACTCGACCAGCCGGTGTGGAAATCCGGCGAAATCGCTACCCTGCGTGACCCAGCCGGCGAGGTGCGGGCAACCTATCTGATCCCATAACCCGATGAGCAATATCGAAGACCATATCCACCAGGCGATGCAGGAAGGCAAATTTGACGACCTGCCCGGCAAGGGCAAGCCTCTTAACCTGGATGATAATCCCCTGTCCGACCCGGAGTGGCGCATGGCGCACCACATGCTGCAGAGCAGCGGGTATACCCTGCCCTGGATCGAGAAGCGCCAGGAGATCGACGCCGCTCTGGAAAAAGCCCGCCAGGAGCTGCGCCGCGCCTGGGAATGGCGCGCCCGGGCAGCCCAAGGCGGTGTTCCACCATCCCAGGCTGAGCGAGAATGGCAGCACGCCCTGGAGCGCTTCCGGACGCAGGTGGCGGAGATCAATAAAAAGCTCTTCAGCTACAACCTGGAAGTGCCTTCCAGCCAGTTCCAGCGCCTGCCGGTGAGCCTCGAGCACGAAGTAGAATCTCTGATCCAAGGAACCGCCAAATGACGCAAGCCCTGTACCGCAAATGGCGCCCGCAAAGCTGGGAAGCGGTGATTGGGCAGGATCATGTGGTGCAAACGCTGCGCAACGCCATCTCCGCCGATCGGGTGGCGCACGCTTACCTGTTCGCCGGGCCGCGCGGCACGGGCAAGACTACCACCGCCCGGCTGCTGGCCAAGGCGGTCAACTGCCTGGACCCCAACCTGGGTGCCCGCCCGTGCGGTAAATGCGAGCCCTGCCAGGCCGTTGCACAGGGGCGCTACCTGGACCTGATCGAGATCGACGCCGCCTCCAACACCAGCGTGGAAGACGTGCGCGACCTGCGCGATAAGATCAACTTCTCCCCTAACACGGGACGCTACAAGATTTACATTATCGATGAAGTGCATATGCTGTCCACGGCAGCCTTCAATGCCCTGCTCAAGACGCTGGAAGAGCCGCCGGCACATGCCATTTTCATCCTGGCGACCACCGAGGTGCATAAAATTCCGGCTACGGTGCTATCGCGCTGCCAGCGTCACGAGTTCCGCCGCATCCCGGTGGCGGATATCGTCGCCGTATTGAAGATGATCGCCCAGGAAGAGGGCATCCCTGTGGATGCCGCGGCCCTGGCGGCTATTGCCCGCCAGTCGACCGGTGCCATGCGGGATGCCATCTCGCTGCTTGATCAGCTCGCTTCGACTGGACAGCTGGTCACGCTGGAGCTGGCACAGATTGTCATGGGGACGGCCACCAGCCAATCGGTGGTAGAGTTGATAGATGCCCTGATCGCCAGGCAGCCGGCCGGCGGCCTGGAGCAGATTCACCAGGCGCTGGATAGCGGCAGCGACCCGCGGCAGTTTGCCCGCCAGATCGTCGACTACCTGCGCGGCCTGCTGCTGATCAAGATGGGCTATGCCGCACAGGAGGAGACCTCCGAGATGAAGGCCAACATGGCGCGCCACGCCCAGGCCTTCAGCACCGCAATCCTGCTGGAGATCATCCAGGCTTTCAACCAGACCACCGGCAGTGAATCGCGCAGCCCCTGGCAGCCAGCCTTGCCGCTGGAGATGGCCTGGGTTGCCGCCCTGGATGCCCTGGCCGAACCGGCTGCGCCGCCCCATAGCGCTCCCCAAACTACGGCGGGGGGCAAATCCAAAAGCGCCGAGAAACCATCGGTCTCGGTTCAATCTGCTGAAGCGGAACGACCTTCAACCAGTCGCGAAACCAACCAGCCGCCGGCTCAGGCTGCTCCCGATGGTCCACCGGAGTCCGGCGAGCAGGGATTGACCATCCATAAGGTCGAGGAGCACTGGCGTAACATCGTGTCGCAGGTCGGTAAGATCAGCCGCCACACCCAGACGGCGCTTAACTCCTGCAAGCCCTATGGCATTAAGGACGGCACGCTGTACCTGGGATTCAACGGCGATTTCGCCAAAAACAAAATGGAAGAAGGCAACAACATCGAGATTGCCCGCAAGGTGATCCAGGAAGTGTTGGGGGTGGACATGCCCCTGCGCTGCTTTGTCGCCCGCGGCGAGCGCGGCAAGCTCCCGCCGGAAGTGGAAGGCGACAGCATGGTGGCGGCGGTGCTGCGCGACCTGGGCGGGGAAATTGTTGACGTACAGTAGAGGAAAGCGGAGGAATTATGGCTAAAGGATATAAAGCCCCCAAACAGCCCGGTGGGATGGGCATGATGAACCAGCTGCAAAAGCTGCAGGAGCAGCTCGAAGAGGCGCAAGCCCGGCTGGCGGAAGAGACTGTCTCGGCTACCGCCGGCGGTGGCGTGGTCAAGGTGATCGTCACCGGCGACCAGCGCTGCACCGCCATCGAGCTGGACCCCGAGATGCTCAAGGATATCGACGCCGAGATGCTGCAGGACCTGCTGCTGAGCGCCGTCAACAGCGCCCTGGACAAGTCGCGCGAGCTGGCCAGCAAGGCAATGGGCCCCCTGGCCGGCGGCCTGCCGTTCTAGCCTGCCCCTGCTAACCTCACCTGCGCATGCTGCTCCCCGAGCCCATCCAGCGCCTGATTAATGCCTTCTCCCGCCTGCCGGGGATTGGCCCTAAGACGGCCTCCCGGCTGACTTTCTATTTGCTCAACGCCCCGGAGGAGCTATCGCTGGACCTGGCTGAGGCGCTGCGCACCCTGAAGAGCGGCACCAGCTACTGCCAGACCTGCTACAACATCACTGCCTCTGGGAGGAGCGAATGCGAGGTGTGCGCCAGCGCGACACGCGATCACAGCCTGGTGTGCGTGGTCGAAGAGCCACTGCACGTCCTGGCGATGGAACGCACCGACAGCTACACCGGCGTCTACCACGTACTGCACGGCGCCCTGTCCCCAATTGAAGGCATCGGCCCGGACGACCTGCGCATCCGCGAGCTGATAGAACGGGTGCGCTCGGGCAGTGTCAAAGAGCTGATCCTGGCGACCAACCCCAGCATGGAGGGCGACTATACCGCCTCCTACCTGAGCCAGCAGCTGCGGCCTTTCGGCATACGGCTCACCCGTCTGGCGCGCGGCCTGCCAGTGGGCGGCGATATGGAATACGCCGACCAGAGCACCCTGCTGCGAGCCCTGTTTGGCCGGCAAGAGATGAGCTAAACGACGACAGTCTCGCCCGTATGCACCGGGTGCAGCCCGGCAACCTCCCCACCTTAGCCCGGAACATCACCCCTTGCAGGGCGGGCTCCAGGCATAGCCCCATCCACGTGCTCGAGCCGCGGTTTCAGTAGATCAGCATCACATCCGGGCAAGCCAGATCATTCCCTGGCAGCAAGCCGTTATCCCAAACGATATAATGCAGCGCGATGGATATCTAACCCCGCCGATATACTCCAGGAGAAACTATCGTGGCAAGCTACAACTCCGACCATAAAACCGTTCTTGACGACCTGCTGCTGGGCTACCCGTTGGTGCGGCCCGGCAAGATGTTTGGCTTTCCGGCCTATTATGCGGGCAAAAAGCTGTGCATCTGCCTGTACGAGCAGGGGGTAGGGATCAAGCTGCCCGAACAGTCCGCTGCCGGGCTGTTGGCAGCCGACCCATATGTGATTCCTTTCCAACCTTTAGGAAAGCCAAAGATGCGTGAGTGGATCCAGATCAACCTGGAGCGCTCGGAGGACTACCGGCAGTACCTGCCTGTGTTTGAAGAATCCATCCGCTTTGTGCTGGCGGGGCAGGAAAAGTGAGCGCCTGAGTCCCGGCTACATCTTGTGCAATGCATTTTCAATCTCGATTAGCGCCCTGAAGCTTTGAACCATCCTTTTGTTGTCGCCAAAGTTCAAAATGATATGTGCATCCTTAACAGCGTCATAGAACATATGCGTGGAAAGGATGCCAATATGTCCCTTGATTTTTGGCAGGCGCCCCAACAGAAAGAAGAACTCTTTGAAGCGGATTTCCATCATGCCCAGGCCGTTATAGATGCCGGGGCGGAACTTGTGCCGGCAGACATCCATGGTTTCCAAAGTGCTGACTTGAATCAGCCGGCCCTGGCGCAGCGCCTGGTTGAATTTCAGTAAATCGGCTGTGGTGGAAACGATCCCACCCCCCGACCAGTCGCAGCTAAGGCTTTCAAATCCACTGATCTCCACATCGTTGAACCAGATCTGACTGATAGCCTTCTTAGGGATATTGATAGGCTCGGCATAAAACATCAGGTAGGAGTCGCGCATCTCCAGCGGCCGAAAGAACTCATCTGCCAGGTTTTCAGCGAAGGATTTACCGGTGACCTTTTCGATGATCAAGCCGAGTAAGATATAGCCGGTATCCGAATAGTTGAAAACCTTGCCGGGGATTCCCACAGCCACCTGGTGTTCCCTGGTAAAGTCGAGTAATTTTTCAGGTGTCCAGTGTTCCTGGGGGCTGGAAAGAACTCCATCCAGGAAGGTTTCCCCGCTGTATGTATCCCCATCGAAATAATCGGCAGCTCCGGAAGTGTGGCCTAATAGATGCTCGATGGTCACCTGCGCCGCATAATCGCTGCCCTTATAGATGAATAACCGCTCCAGTGTCGTGGGAGCCAGGTAGCGGATTAGCGGGTCGTTGACCCCCAACAAGCCTCTTTCCGCCAGCATATACACCAGCGTGGCGGTGAAGACTTTTCCAATGCTCGCAATATGATAGGGCTGATCGGGTGAAGCAGGTGGAAAGCTGTAGTCCAGCCCAAGTTTTTGGGAATATAACCTGATTTGAAGGGGTTTACCCGGATTCTTGGCCTGAATCTTTTGGAAATACCTATTAAAATGATCGGCAGCCTGTTGTGCACTGAGAGGTTGAGAAAAATTCACTTCAAAATCTCCATTTCTAAAATAGTTCTATTCGTGTATAATACTAATAGATATATCACTAATAGTATCATAACGACAAGATGTTGTCAAGCTGTAAAGGAAATTTATGGAAAACGTTGTTTTAGGACTGTTGATCATCCAGAGCCTTACGCTCTACGAGTTAAATCGGGCATTCAAACAAGGCATATCCATGTTCTACAGCGCCAGCTACGGCAGCCTGCAGATTGCGGTAAAAAACTTGCTATCCAAAGGGATGATCGTTTTCGAAGAAAAAGTGGAGAAAGGGCGCAATAAAAAGATTTACAGCATCACAGAAGACGGCAGGGACGCCTTCTTTCGCTGGATGTTCGCTGAAGTCCCGCCAAACAAGCTGGAGGTAACCGCCCTCTCAAAGGTGTATTTTTTGGGCCTGCTCCAGGACTTTGAGCAGAGAAGACAGGTCGTCCTTGAAATTTTAAGAACGATCGAGCTGGTTCAAGGCGAGCTAAATGATATCAATGAGGAAATCAGCCGGTATGATATTCCAGAGTCCTACCAGGAGATCCTGAAATACCAGCTAAAAACGCTCGATTACGGTCAAAAGGCACATTTTTTTGCGAAGGAATGGTTTCTGGCTCTGTTGGATGATCTGGAATCCTCCTGACATCTGCTATGACAGTCAGAATCGGGATGATACACGCGCGGATTATTGTTCCTGTGCTACAATATCTTACTAGTAAGACACAGGAGATTCTATGGACAATTTATCTACCACTCGAATGTCATCCAAGGGGCAAGTCGTGATTCCCGAAGCTATCCGTAAACGACTTAATCTCAAAGAAGGCTCGCAATTCATTGTCGTCGGCGAGGGGGATGTGGTGATCCTTAAAGCCATTTCCGCCCCTAATCTTGAGGCTTTCGACACGCTGATTGAGCAAGCGCGCCGGCAAGCGCAATCCGCTGGATTGAAACGCTCTGATATTGCAAACGCCATCGAAAAGGCACGTGAAAAAACGTGAAAGTTGTGCTCGATACCAACGTATTCATTTCCGGCGTTTTCTTCAGCGGTCCGCCATATAGAATCCTAAAAGCCTGGCAAGAGGGCAAAATCGAGGTAGTCATCTCACCTGACATTTTAGATGAGTATCAGCGAGTTGGCGAAATCCTGGAGAAGGATCATCCTACCATTGACCTGTTTCCTGCACTCGGATTTGTGATCCAAAATGCGATATTTTTTCCTGCACCGCCATTGCCAGATGCACCTTGCCAAGATCCCGACGATGATAAGTTCTTCGCTTGTGCTCTGGCCGGGGGGAGCACGCTCATTGTTAGCGGCGATAAACATCTGCTCCAGGCATCGGGGTATCGAGGCATCGAAGTTCTAAAACCGAGTGATTTCGTGAGCAAACACCTTACCTGAAAATTTCCGAAGTCTTAATTTTGACAGCCCTCCCCGGCTATGGTACACTCACAATCTGATTAGCCCGCATGCCCCCTCTACGCGGGGAGTTCTTCCCTCGCCCTGGGAGGCGTTTTTATTTCACCGACAAGGACTGCCGCACATGGATCGCAAATACACCAACCGCCGCTATCTGGATGCCCTGCAAGAGCGCGTACTGATCTTTGACGGGGCGATGGGCACCAGCCTGCAGCAACAGAAACTGAGCGCAGCCGAGTTTGGCGGCGAGCAGTACAACGGCTGCAACGACTTCCTGGTGATCAGCTATCCGCAGGCGGTTGAGAAGGTACACCGTTCCTTCCTGGATGCCGGCGTGGATGTATTGGAGACGGACACCTTCCGTTCCAACCGGCTGACGCTGGGCGAGTACGGCCTGGGGGAGCGCACCCTGGAGATCAACCGGGCCGCGGCCGCCCTGGCACGCCGCATTGCAGATGAATATTCCACCTCCAAACAGCCGCGCTTCGTGGCCGGCTCGATCGGGCCTTCCGGCAAGCTGCCCTCCGCCGACGACCCGGAGCTTTCCAACATCGGATTCGACGAGCTGGCGGATATCTTCCGCGAGCAGGCGGTTGGCCTGATCCAGGGTGGCGCCGACTTGCTGCTGATAGAGACCTCGCAGGACATCCTGGAGGTCAAGGCCGCCATCCACGGCATCGAACGAGCCTTCGAAGAAACCGGCACCTACCTGCCGGTGCAGGCCCAGGTGACCCTGGATACCACCGGGCGCATGCTGCTGGGCACCGATATTGCCGCTGCCCTGGCCATCCTGGAAGGCATGACCATCGACGTGATCGGCTTGAACTGCTCCACCGGGCCGGAGCACATGCGCCAGCCTATCGCCTACCTGGGCGAACACGCCCGGCTGCCGGTGTCGTGCATTCCCAACGCCGGCCTGCCGCTCAATGTGGACGGCGAAGCGGTCTACCCGCTCGAACCGGAGCCGTTCGCCGCGGCAATGGTCGAGTTCGTTGAGAAGAACGGGATCAGCGTGGTAGGCGGCTGCTGCGGCACCACGCCCCAACACCTGAAAGTACTGGTCGAAAAGCTGGGGGGCAGGTCCCATCCACATCGCCCCGCGCAACGTCGCGGGGCAAGCCTCGCATCGACGATGCGCGCCATGCCTATGCAGCAGCAGCCACCTCCGCTGCTGATCGGCGAGCGCTGCAATGCCCAGGGCAGCCGCAAGTTCAAGCGACTGCTGCTGGCGGAGGATTACGATGCCATCCTGGAGCTGGCCCGCGAGCAGGTCGAAGGCGGCGCTCACGCCCTGGACATCTCCGTGGCGGTCACCGAACGCCCAGACGAAGTAGAGCTGATGCGGCGGGTGGTCAAAAAGCTGGCTATGGGGGTAGAGCTGCCGCTGGTGATCGACACGACCGAGGTGGACGTGATGGAAGCCGCCCTTAAGACGACCCCCGGGCGCTGTCTGATCAACTCGACGCACCTGGAGTCGGGACGCCTCAAAGCCGACCAGGTGTTCCGGCTGGCTCGCGAGCACAACGCCGCCGTGCTGGTGCTGACCATTGACGAGAAAGGCATGGCCAGGACCGCCGCTCACAAGCTGGAGGTGGCGCAGCGTATTTACAATATGGCCGTTGGCGAGCACGGCCTGCGCCCGGAGGCACTGGTCTTCGACACCCTGACCTTTACCCTGGCAACCGGCGACCCCGAGTTTGCCGAGTCGGCCATCGAAACTCTGGAAGGCATCCGCCAGATTAAGGCTGCCCTGCCGGGTGTGCTGACTTCGCTGGGGGTGAGCAACGTCTCCTTTGGCCTGGATGCCGCCGCCCGCCCGGTGCTCAACAGCATCATGCTCTATCACGCGGTGCAGGCCGGGCTGGATATGGCCATCGTCAACCCGGCGCATATCACACCCTATGCCGAAATCCCGTCCGAGGAACGCGAACTGTCTGAGGACCTGATCTTCAACCGCCGCCCGGACGCCCTGCAGCGCTTCATCGAGTATTTCGCCAGCACCACTACAGGCACACAGAAGCAGGCTGCCGGAGACCCAACCGCCGATATGACCGCCGAACAGCGCCTGGCCTGGCGCATCCTGCACCGCCATAAAGACGGCGTGGAAGCCGACATCGACGAGATCATCTCCCGCGACCCAGACGCATCCCGCCACGAAACGGCGGTGAACATCCTGAACAACGTGCTGCTGCCCGCCATGAAGGAAGTCGGCGATCGCTTCGGCGCCGGCGAGCTGATCCTGCCCTTCGTGCTGCAGTCAGCCGAGGTGATGAAGAAGGCTGTATCGCACGTCGAGCAGTACCTGGAGCGCAGCGAGGGCACCACCAAAGGCACGGTAGTGCTCGCCACGGTATACGGTGACGTGCACGACATCGGCAAGAACCTGGTCAAGACCATCCTGGCCAACAACGGCTACACGGTAGTTGACCTGGGCAAGCAGGTGCCGGCCGAGACGATCATCACCCAGGCGGTGGAGGCTAACGCCAGCGCCATCGGGCTGAGCGCTCTGCTGGTCAACACCAGCAAGCAGATGCCGTTAATCGTCAACGAGCTGCAGCGCCGCGGCCTCAAGATTCCCGTCCTGGTGGGCGGGGCAGCCATCAACCGGCGCTTCGGCTGGCGCATCCTGTACACGGAAGACGGATCACCCTACGAACCCGGAGTGTTCTATTGCAAGGATGCTTTCGAGGGCCTGGCGACCATGGATTCTCTGATAAACCCACATCAGCGCCCGGATTTGCTGGCCCGCCTGGCAGAGGATGCCAGCCGCGAGCGCAACCGTCCCAACGAGAAAGCGCCCGCCGCAGCCCTGCGGCGCTCGGCAGTTGTTCCAGCGCCCATCCCTGTGCCCGCCAACCTGACCTGGGGAGCGCGGGTAGTGCGCAGCATGCCTCTGGAGATGATCTTCCAGCACCTGTTCAAAAACGAGCTCTTCCGCCTGTCCTGGGGCGCCAAGAACGCCCACGGCGAGGAGTGGGAGCGCCTGCGTGCCGAGTTCGAAGCGCGCCTGGAGCGCATGCAGCGCGAAGCCCGTCGCGATGGCTGGCTGCAGCCGCAGGCAGTCTACGGCTACTGGCCGTGCCAGGCCGACGGTAACGACCTGGTACTGTTCGACCCGGAATCTTTGCCAGGCAGCTCGCCAAGCGAATTATTGAGGTTTTCCTTCCCACGTCAGCCGCAGGGCGATTTCCTGTGCCTGGCAGATTACTTTACGCCGCTCGGCGCGGGAGCGATGGATATCGTCCCACTGCAGGTGGTGACCGTGGGCCAGCAGGCCACCGAGGTCTTTGACCGGCTTCAAACCGAGGGCAATTATTCCGAAGCCTACTACACCCACGGATTGGCGGTTCAAACTGCCGAGGCGACCGCCGAATACCTGCACCGCCACATCCGCCGAGAGCTGGGTCTGCCGGAGGGACAGGGCAAGCGCTACTCGTGGGGTTACCCCGCCATCCCGGAGCTTTCCGACCATGCCAAAGTCTTCGATCTGCTGCCGGCCCGCCAGGAGCTGGGCATGAGCCTGACCGAGGCCTACCAGCTGGTGCCGGAGCAATCCACCGCAGCAATCGTGGTGCATCATGCGCAAGCAAAGTATTACAGCATTGGCGAGAGTCGGGTGAAGCAGTTGATGGGATGAGCCTGGGAGTAAAGCCAACCATGACCTACGCGGCGGAATTCAAGCAGACCCTTCAAAAGGTGCCACAGTTCAGCGAATTGTCGGAACATACTCAGCAAGCCATCGCTGCGTCGGCTACGCAGCGCCATTTTGGCAGCGGGCAGGTGATCTACCTGGAAGGCGAGCCGGCGGAGTCAATTTACGTTCTTGAGGCCGGCTGGATTAAAGCCACACGCATGACCCTGGAAGGCCGAGAACAAGCGCTGATGTTCCTTCGCCCCGTGGATATTTTTGGCGATATTGCTGTGTTCACCGGCACTCCCTATCCAGGCACGGTGGTGGCCCTGGAGCCGGTGCGTGTTTGGGTAATTCCCGCCAAAACAATCCTGAAATTGATTCCGCAACACCCTGATCTGGCGATGTCTATCATTCGTCACCTGGGAGAACGTGTCCTGCATTACGTCAACCTGGTGGAAGATCTTTCGCTGCGGAGTGTAGAGGCACGCCTGGCACACACGCTTCTACAGAACGTCGAGCTGCACGACGGGCAGTTGATGGTTCCGCGCCGCGAGTGGACAACTTTCGATGAGATGGCCGTGCGCCTGGGAACGGTACGCGATGTGCTCAGCCGGGCTCTGAAGACCCTTGAAGCGGAGAATTTCCTAAGGGTGGAAAAACAGTATATCCTGCTGCTCGACCCCAAAGGATTGGCTGAACGCGCCAGGCGCTGACCTGCTGCAGGAGCTTATCCTCACCCTGCCCCTATATAGATCGGACCTAGCCGGCTTTAGGCCTAATTCCATAGTTCATCGCCGCCGCGGGCAGCGCGGCAGCAAAAAAGGCGTCCGCTTCTTGTAATCCCGGTACTCATCGCCAAAACGCCCTGCCAGCTCATCCGTCTCGTGATGGTAAATATAAAACAGTAACACACTGAAAACCACCACGGTCAGGATGATGACCACCCCCGAACCCATCCAAACCCCGATCCCCAAATAGATTAACAGCGCCCCCAGCGTCATCGGGTTGCGAGTATAAGCGTATGGGCCTTCCGTCACCAGCTTTTGGGTGGCTACCCTGGGCGCAGGGGTTCCCTTGCCGAGGGTATATTGGATGCCGACCGACCAGGCCACCAGGATGATTCCCCCCAAGAGCAATATCGGGCCAATCACTGGATTTAGCCGGTCGAATCCATTTCTCCCCAGGTCATTGAAGGCCCAACCAATCCCTACGGCAAGTACAGCCATCAACAAGAGGCCTGAAAAGAACAAGACAATCACCCTCCGCCTGATTTTTTCCAAGTGTTCCTTGGGCGGAGTCATTTCAGGATTCTCCATTTATTCTCGTAACTGCCTGGTGCAATATTGCCAGAAATTCATCCAATGGGACACCATAGATGCGCGCTGCCCATTCCACCGTAAGCGCCTTCGCGAAGAACATGCGCAAGGAGTACCGTCCCACGCGTTGGATGCCAAAAACCTCCATCACTTCAGCGATATCGCCGTATTCCAGCAGGATTTCTGAAATGCGTGTGTCTTTTGTGATTTGCACGTGTAAATTCTCCTGTGGCCGTATGCGAATAATTGCTCAGGTTAATTGAAGCATACACCCTGAGCGAGACTCGGTGTACGACTTAAGTCGTTACCCTTCCGGCTGGAAGGCCCTATACTGAAAAATGGTAAACCTTTTCAAGCTCACAAAGGAGAAGATCCATATGAAAACCAACCTGAATAAAACCGCAGCCATCCTGGCCTTTATTATCGGAGCTATGGCAGTTTTTGCAGGCGGCCAAGCGCTGCTGGGCAAAGACCCGGGCTATTACGTCATCAACTGGCTGCTGCTCTATAACTACACCGCAGGAATTCTGACCGTCTTCCTGGCCGCCCCTCTCATCTGGATGAACAGCCGGTTTGCCCTGCCCGCAGCCATAGGCATATTCAGCATTCATGCGACGGTCATGATTATCCTGCTGGCAGGCTACCGTGACGTTGTGGCGACAGACAGCCTTGTGGCTATGACCGTCCGTATAGCAGTCTGGCTGATCATACTGGTATTGATGTTCCTGCAGCGGCGCAAGGTCAAGGCTTCCCAACCGTCCACAATATTAATCCAGGCTTCCGGCTAATCCTGCGGCACGACGAAAGTCGTATTCAATTATCACTTCTATTTGTACACTGATCCTAACTGTACCGCTTTCTTGAGGCAACCAGCTACCATGCAGTTAACCCTTCCTAACCTGGACGAAAACTTGCGAGCAGCCATTTTAGCTGCCTTTGCGGCCGACGATCGCACCGCCAGTGCCGATATACGCGTCGGTGTTTTAAACCAGGTTGCTCACCTGGCAGGCGCCGTCGATTCGCTGGCGGGGCGCAGCGCTGCGGAAGAAGTTGCCGGGCAGGTTCCAGGTGTGCGCGGGGTGGTGAACCGCATCGAAGCGCCCGGCGCGCCCAGTCCGGCACGGGAAATCAACCTGAATTTAACCAATGAGAAGTAATCCTACTAAGACAAGAGGTTTCTACGTATGACAAAGTTTTGGAGTAAATGGTTTCGCAAATTCCATCGCTGGATCGCTGTGCCGACTGCGTTGTTAATTCCAGTGGCTGTGATCATCAAATTAATCGGTGATCCGCAAATCGCAGCAGCCTGGGAAAAACTGGATCAGATCCCATCTATTTTGATGCTGATTATGGCAATCAGTGGGTCCTATTTATTTCTGCTCCCTTACATTATTAAGGGACAACGCAAGAAGAAAATGAAGGGCTCCATCAGCATCCAACCAACCGTGGAATGATATTTACCTGACAGACCGATGAGAGGAGAGAATTCGATGAAAAACAACACTAAATTGGGAATTCTACTGGCAGTTTTGGGCATCATAACCGGCCTGATCGCGTTCTATTTGCTGGCGGCCCAATACAACCTGCTGATCGACGCCAAGGTGATGGACGGGCGGGCTGATGAAGCCGCTTCGGTAAGGATCACTTACGCCGTGCTGGGATGGCTGGGAATCACAACCGGAGCTATTTGGGCGGCGGTGCTGTATGGTTTTGTTCACAAGCAAAAATGGGCCTGGTTTTGGGGGGCGGTAGCGGCCACAATCCAATTGCTGGTTGGGTTCTTTCCCGCCATTCCGGCGATGGACAGCCAATTGCCAATGCCAACATTGATCGTTTTCGGGCTGGCATTGCTGTTGTGGTTCGCCATGCTCCTGATCGGTGGCGTGCAGAAGAAGATCATCGTGTTGACTTTTATCGCCGGTCTGGCCTATGTACTCACCTTCATCGATGGTGTTGCCCCAATCGCCAAATACACCACCTCGCAGGACGATCCCTTCTGGAATGGCATGTATGTCATGACGCAGCAGGTGAGCTGGTGGGGTGCGGCAGCCTGGGCGATCTTCATCTTCGCCGTGTTGGCCAAGAAATCGTGGGCGATTCCGATGGGCATCTTTGCCGGCACTATGTCGATGCTGGCCGGCTACCCGCTGGGATTGCATAACGCCTTGATAGAGGTGCACCGCTTCTCGATGTTCCTGCCGGCGCCTTTGCTAAGCACGGGTCTGCTCGTTTACCTGTGGCTTCCCGGGACTCGCAGGCTGCTGGATTCATGGAACACCAGCAGTCCGGAATCGATGGAAATGACAGGAAAACGGACAGAAGTGATGCTGGAAAAGCCTGCCCAGGCAAGATTGTGATCTATGCCACAGACTGGTGAGGCATGTTGTGATATTTCTCACAAATATCTCGCCGTTGTCAAGTCAATAAAGGCACGCTATTCAGGAGCAGCACGCATGCAGTTCATCAAAGACCGTTTCAATTACCTGTTCGGCTCAACCAAGGGATTGATCCTGGTGGCGATTGCCATGACGGCAGTCGTCACCGCCGTGTGGGGGATGCTTTCGGGGCCGATGGCCGAGTTTGGAGTGCGGGATGTCGTGGTCCGGCTGCTGGGCATGGATATGGTGCCGGCCGCTCGCGAAGGGCGCATTATCATCCTGTACCACTCCATCGCCATGGCAGTGATCGCCATCGAAGTCTACATGATCACCGGCCTGCTGAAGATGAAGCCGCTCTTCAAGACCGTCATCAACGCCGTGATCACCGTAGGCTATATCACGACCATGATCTTTGGCCTGGGATTCGCCTACTTTGGCCAGAACTGGGCTTTCCACGGGCTATACATCGCCGGGTTGACGCTGATCTTCTTCGCCGGTGTGATGCTGGTGATCGCCCTTTGGCCGTGGAACAAGGAATACCACCAGCCGGATAAGGACTATGCCCGCACCCGCTCGGGGGTAGACCTGGAACGGGTGGCATTCTTTGCTGCCGCCCTCACCACGGTCATCTCGGCCTTGTTCGGGGCCATCCCCGGCTCGTACTTCGGCAACGGCTTCGAAGTCTTCCTGGCGGAGAACATCATCCGCTACCCGGAAAAGACGACCATGGAGTATTCGATCATCGGCCACCTGCATATCATGCTGGCGCTGATTGCGGTCATGATCACGCTGATTATCGGCCGCTGGCTCAACTTCAAGGGCATCCTGCACAAGATCGCCATGCCGCTGATGATCCTGGGCACCATTGTGCTTAACCTGGGCGTGTGGGGCGTGGTGACGCCTCTCGAACCGGTAGCCCATATGATCATCTATGTCGGCGCAACACCTTCCATGCTCGCAGCGCTGCTTCTGTTAATCTGGAGCTGGCGCACGCTGATCTGTGAAGGCACCGCCCACCTTCCAAAACCCAGCTTTGGGCAGAAGCTCAGCGCCCTGGTGCGTGATCCGCTGCGCTTTGGCCCAACCTGGCAGATGCTGTTCATGAACACCACCGTGAGCGGCATCGGTATCTTCATGGCCATCCGGCTGGACGAGATCTTCCGCGTATGGCCGGCGCGTGAAGAGCGCATCGAGCTGACCGGGCACTGGCACGTGCTCTCGGCGATCATCGCTACTATCATCCTGCTGTACTACGGAGACATGATCGGGCTGAAAGGCAAAGTGCGCCAATTCTACGGCTGGAGCATCATCATCCTGTCGAATATTGCCTTTGCAGCGGTTACCTTCTTCGAAATGAAGCGCCTGTTCGTTGCGGAGGCCGAGCAGCAGCCAATTGTCAATGTGCTGATGTATGTCATGGATGCTGCCCTGGCCTTACTGCTGGTACTGCTGGCGGTAGTGATGGCCTGGCGGCTGATCGATCTCTTTAGAAGCAATGGGCGTTGGAAAGCCGAAAGGGAGCAGGAGCTCTCGCAGGAGGTGAGGCGATGAAGTACATCCTTATCACCCTGCTGGCAATATTCACCCTCCTGGCTGGATGCACCGCTGTCGATTTGAACGCGCCCCTACCCGGCTACGAAACCGGGATAGATCCAAACGCCTGGGCGAGCATCCCGGCCGGGGAGTTTTTCTTCGGCCAACACGACGAATCTGCCGAAACCGAAGCCTTCGAGATCATGCTCACCAATGTCACCACTGCCCAGTATGCGGCCTATTTGAATAATGCACTGGCCGATGGCTCAGTCAAGTTGGATGGCGATCAGGTTGTAGGCTTTTACCCCGGAGACAAATTCCACGGCGCCAAGCACGAGGAGCCAATCGAGGCCGGCGACTGGATCTTTATCCCGCTGGACGACCCGTCCCAGCGCATCAAATTTGACGGCGAAATCTTTACCGTCCAACCGGGCTACGAGGACCACCCGATGACAATGGTCTCCTGGTTTGGCGCCTGGGGCTACTGCGGCTTCTACGACTCCCGCCTGCCCAGCGAAATGGAGTGGGAGAAGGCCGCCCGCGGCACAGACACCCGCCCCTATCCCTGGGGGGAGGAGATCCAGCGTGAAAATGCCAATTTCTACGCCAGCCGCGATCCTTACGAGGATATGAGCTCTTATGGCTCGCGCACCACACCGGTCGGCTTCTACAACGGAATGACCTATGGGGACTACGCCACGCTGGATTCTGCCTCGCCGTACGGTTTATATGACATGGCAGGCAATGTGTGGCAGTGGACCGGCGACATCACCGAAGGGATGCACTACCGGTACATGCACGGTGGCTCGAAAGACACCTACGAGATGGATCTGCGCATCTGGGTTCGCAATAACGCCACCCCCACTTATTACAGCCCTGGCGTTGGTTTCCGCTGTGTTCGATGAATAAACTTTCCGCCAAACTCCGCCTGTACTGGCAGCTGACCAAAAGCCTGCAGACCGGCCTGCTGGTATTTACCGGGCTGGCGGGCTATATGAGCGCCCGCTGCCCAATCTTCCACCTGCCCACTCTGGCCGGCCTGTTCGTCAGCCTGGCGGCTGCCATCAGCGGCAGCACGATCCTCAATATGTGGTGGGATAGAGATATCGATTCGCGGATGAGTCGAACTTGCAATCGACCACTGGCTAACGGGCAGATTCCCCCAGGCGAAGCGCTGGCGGTCGGACTGGCCCTCTCCATCCTCGGCGTAGGCCTGGCGGCTGCCATGGATTTATTGTACGGGGTGATCGTCTTTGCCGGTCTGTTCTTTGATGTCGTGGTGTACACGATGTGGCTCAAGCGCCGCACCTGCTGGAGCATCGTGTGGGGCGGAATCGCGGGGGGCATGCCCATCCTGGCCGGGCGAACGCT
>JBFYSP010000162.1:0-4781 GCA_041301395.1 Anaerolineae bacterium | reverse complement strand
GGAGCGCTTATCAGCGTCCAGAAAGCGCGAGATTGCCCGGTTAACCGCTTCGCTGCGTTCCAGCATGACCATGTGACCCGAAGCGCCGACATCGATATCCTCCACCTGGGAGATCAAAGCCGGAACGGCTTCAAACTGTGGTTTTTCGAAGACTCGATCGTTGTGGCCGCGAATTACCAGGGTCGGCAGATGGATCTGGGGATAGCGCTGCGGGCCATCCCAGGTAGACACTGCCCGGGCGTGCATGGCTTTGAGGACGAAAGGTGGAGCCCATAACTGTTTTCGAATAAAGGGAGCCAGCGCTTCTAACACTTTCTCCGGAAGCTTAAGCAGGTTGCGGTATATTGGGTTGATCTTGTAGCGTGTGGCGCCTGCGATCAGGATCACTCCTTCAACGCGCCGCGGCCGGGTGATAGCAAACTCGGCGGCCAGAGCGGCCCCAAATGAATGCCCAACCAGGACAACTTTTTCAGAAATCCCCAGGGTATCCAGCACAGCTTCGATATCCCCGAGCAGCTCCTGCATATCATAAACCGAGTGCGGCTTGTCGGAGATGCCATGGCCGCGCAGGTCAGGCGCAATCACTCTTTGTGTTAGAGCGAAGGCATCTAACTGGTACTGCCACTGCATGGCATTGCCGCCAAAACCGTGCAAAAAAAGCAAGTTTCGGCGGGCATAATCGGGTGCGATATCGACAACCGACAGGTGGACCTGCGGTTTTATTGATACATGCACCTCGCGCCGGTATAAATCCAGGTCAATTTGCATCGTCAGAAGTCTACAACATATGTCAGAATTCGTAAAGCGCCAAGAGCTGCTATGGATCATGTATAATTGTAAGTTAGTACCCCGAAAATCGCCGCATCCAGGAGGAATTAATCATCATGTTGCCATATTTGCTGAGCATTGCTCCCCTCGCTTCGCTGTCTGCCCGCTTGCTGGCACAGTCGGAGAACCCGGTAATTGAGATCTCAATTGCACCGCTGACCGCGTTCTGGATCACCTTGCTGGTGATCATCCTGGTAGGGATCCTGATCCTGATCAACGCCCACGCCACGCCACGCCAGCTGCAAGCCCTGGGCCTGGACCAGGCACATGGCGATTCCGGTCATGAGGAACACCACTAGCCGTTCGGAGCATGCCATACGACCCCAGGCAGCGGAAGCGCACAGCAGGAATCTCCCGGTTGACCGGGGTGGTTGTCATTCGCCTGCTGTTCCTGGCGAGTGTGCTGGTTGGATTGTTGTCAGGCTGCAGTTCCCTGGCGGAAAAGATAGATCTGGCCGAGTTGGGCGGCGAAGAGACGGTTCCCATTCGCATACTATCCCTGGGTGATTCATATACCATTGGCGAAAGCGTAGACAGTACGGATCGCTGGCCCGTCCAGCTGGCCGATAGTCTCCGGCAGCGCGGCATCTCGGCTGCCGAACCGGTTATTGTAGCGCGCACCGGTTGGACGACAGATGAACTAGCCGCCGGTATCCGGCAGGCAGATCTTCAGGGCAGCTTTGACCTGGTGACGCTGCTGATCGGCGTGAACAACCAGTATCGCAGCCGGCAGGTTTCAGAGTACCAGGAGCAGTTCCGTTCGTTGCTGCAACAGGCGATTGAGCTTGCCGGAGGCAGACCCCAGCGAGTGCTGGTGGTTTCGATCCCAGATTGGGGTGTTATGCCTTTCGCGCAAGGATTAGATCGAGAGAAAATTGGAGCTGAGATCGATATGTTTAATGATATCAACCGCCAGGAAACATTAGCCGCGGGTGCCAGGTACATCGACATAACCCCGGATACGCGCCGGGCAGCTCGCGAGCCGGAGCTTGCAGCTGCTGATGGCTTGCATCCTTCCGGGGAGATGTATGCTTCCTGGATTGAGTTGATCTTACCCCAGGCCTTGGCTGCACTGGGCGGGAAAAATCCTGATGGGTAATCCGGCGCTGCATATCGCTGCTGTCAGCGGCCTGATCACCGGGCCGGATGATAAAGTACTGCTGGTGCTCAGCCCGCGGCGCGGCTGGGAGCTGCCTGGCGGCCAGTTGGACGAAGGGGAGACTTTAATCAATGCCCTTACCAGGGAAGTCTATGAAGAGAGCGGTGTGATGATCCAGGCCGGCGCGTTGGCCTGCATCCATCACAACCTCAAGTCGCCTCCAAAGCTGATATATGGATTCTTGGGCAGCTGGGTATCTGGTGAGCTGGAGACGAGCGCAGAGAGCGTTGAAACGGAATGGGTCGCACGCGACCAGGTTTTGGAGCGCATCAGCCAACCCGCTATGTTGGAACGGATCAGGGATATGCTGGAATTTTCCGGCCGGATAGTCTATCGGGTCTATTATACCGATCCTTATTTCATGGTTTACCAGGAATATATCTGAGCAGAGCCACAGGAACCGCATATGAAAAAGGTTTCACCTGTCCACCAATTTCGTCTGCTACTGCCGCTCCTATGCCTGGTTCTACTCGCCAGCGGCTGCTCCGGCTTGCCAAGAGTCACAAACCACCCGGCGCCGCAATTTTCCTTGAATAGCGCGCCTTTCGATCAAGCCGGTTGTTCCCAGAGTGCCAGCGGTGATCTGGTTTGCCCACCAGGCAGTCCTCTGGGGGACTTAGGCTGCAGCAGCCTGGCAGCGCCCGGTGTTTACCTGGGCGGCCTGGAGCCGGCAGTCCCGCTGTACATTTGCTGGAAAGACCAGGAAGATGGTGGCTATATCTACCGAGAAGGCTGCCTGCGCCCCCAATATTTAAATTACATCCTCTGGGAAAATAACAACTTTCGGGTCATTCACAATCGGGAAGAGCTGGCCGCTATGTATGCGCCGATCTTAACCAGAGAGGAAGCGCTAAGCTATGCCATGGCGGCCACCGGGCTGGCGGCTTACTTTGACTTGCAGCCGGTCAGATCACTGCGCTATTTTACAAAAAACCTGGAAGATACCCATGTTGAGGTGACACCGGATGGATATGTAGTGCACCTGTATGCATACGGTTTGTGTGGCTGCGGACCGCACACCACTTCGGCTGTGTCCGTTCTGGTGCGACAGGATGGGCGCCTGGAAGAGCTGGACACGCAGCCGGTGTACGAGGACCCCGAGCAAGACAATCTATGTATCGATTAAGCAAATAACCGGGCGAGACTATCCGCAGGCAGCGAACCGCATCCTGATGCCCGGTAACAAGGGCACCGGCTGGTTAGGTTGTGAGGCCTTCGTGCGGGGCTTCGGCACTCGAAAGCAGTTCGGTAAGCTGTACCGCTCCGATGCGGTCGGTTACAGCCAACACCTCGTCCCCAGCTTCGAAGATCGTGCTGCCCCTGGGCAGCAGCATCTTGCTGTGGCGGATGATGGCCGCAATCACGCAGTTTTCTCCCAAACCGAGATCTTTCAACGCCACGCCGATCACGCGTGCTCCCGGGGGAATTTTCTCCTCCACCAGCGAGTACTCGCCGCGGCGCAGCTTGAGCAGGGTCATCATATCGCCCAGCGACATTTCTTCTTCAATCAAGCTGGCCATGACCGAGGCATGGTCCAGCGCGACATCGACATGAAACTTTTCGTTAAATAACCAGGCGTTGCGCGGATTATTGATGCGGGCGATGGTACGCGGGGCGCGGAAATGATGGCGGGCGGTGTAGCAAATCACCAAGTTTTCTTCATCCGATGCCAGACAGGCTGCTACTACATTGGCCTGGCGAACGCCTGCCATATCCAGGGTCTCCAGGTCGGTTGCATCGCCTTCGAAGATTACTTCGGTAGGCAACTCTCGATGGAGGCGGGTGAGCACGGAAGATCGGTGCTCGACCACGATGACTTTGTGTTTTTGTTCCAGCAACTGGAGGGCTAATTCGGTTCCGGTGCGACCACCACCTGCGATTAGTACAAACATGGGTCTGCTCCTAGCTTTTGATCGGTCCGCTATGCAGCTGGGCCCGGAGGTTTTCACTGCCGTCCAGTGTGGCGCTGACGGTGATGACATCGCCGCCTTCCAGGACGAAATGCTTTTCAGGGATCATCGCCCGGCCACTGCGGGTCAATGCGACCAGGACGCAATCGTGTTCCGGAAGGATATCGGACACGGGGTAGCCATGCCAGGCATCCTGGATGGCAAACTCATAAATTTCAACTTCGCCGTTGCCGGCGGAATAAACAGTGCGCGTCTCTTGCTGGTACAAGAATTCTTCGATGCGTTGGGCGCCCCAGCTGGAAGAGCTGACCACCTGCAGACCAAAGGTCTCGTGCATGCTGCGCCACCGCGAGTCGAAATTTCTTACGACAACGCTGGGTACTTTATAAAAGCTGCGGGCTACGTGGGCGACGGCTGCGTTCAGCGGATCGTTACTGGTGACGGCGGCCAGGGCGTCCGCTTCAGCTATACCGGCGCGCTCTATGACCTCTTTGTTCAGTGCTTCACCTTCCACAATCCGGCCGCGAAAATCGACTGGCAGGTTGTGAAAAGCTTCTGATTTCATATCGACCACAGTGACTTTATGGCCTCTTTGCGTCAGCCGGTAAGCCAGCTCGGCGCCAACGCGGCCACAACCGATGACAATGACTTTCAACATACTCGATCGTTCTCCCGCAAATCTGCCTGATTATCGAAGGTTTGGGAAATACAGGTTGATGCCTGAATACCGGGGCTTATTATACTCCCTAATCCCGAAGCTGCTTGTTTAAAACCTGCTGGCTGTGGGCTACGGCTTCTCCTTGCTGCTCTTGGCCCGAGTGCAGGATCCAGCGGAAGGTAACCATCCCCAGGAATAGCGGCAGCCAGAACACGATTCCGCGGTA